>CAKQPE010000026.1 GCA_934256695.1 uncultured Eubacteriales bacterium | reverse complement strand
GCAAAGAACAGAAAGACGGATATTCTTATATGTGATACAGCCGGCAGACTGCATAACAAGAAAAACCTTATGGAGGAGCTTAAAAAAATATCCAAGGTAATAGAAAGAGAGTATCCGCAGGCACACAAGGAGGTATTTCTTGTTCTGGACGCAACAACGGGACAGAATGCACTTCAGCAGGCAAAGCTCTTTAAAGAGGCTGCCGACATAACGGGCATTATACTTACCAAGCTTGATGGTACGGCAAAGGGCGGTATAGTTGTTGCAATCAAGTCCGAGCTTAAAATACCTGTAAGATACATCGGTGTGGGCGAAGGCATAGACGATTTACAGAAGTTTGACGCAAAGAGTTTTGCAGAGGCTCTCTTTGACAACGAAGGCTAAGACTAAGACCTTGGGGCGTTGCCCCAATACCCTATGAGCCTTTGAAAAGGCTCAAGCGAAACTTTTATCAAAACGCAATTACATTGCGTTTTTCGGGACAAAATTATAAGTTATGTTATAAAATTTAATTTTTCCAAAACTTTGCTAAGTAAAATCCCCTTTGTCACCACGTATATATTTATGGTTTCTTAAAAGTTATATCAAAACTTTAGATACAATGACTGTAGTCATTGTATCTTATTAAAGTTTAGGTCAAGCCTTTTTAAAGGCTTGTGGGTGTGGGCAAAGCCAACGGTTTTAAGTTTTTTAATTTGTAAAGTAAAAATACTTGACAATGCCTTTCAAATATTGTATTATAATACCTCGTAAAGCAAAAATACTTTACACTTTAAATAAGAGGTCAGAATATGGACGATATTTTAAAGGCCACACTTTTGTATGATTTTTATGGCGAACTGCTTACACAAAGGCAGAAAACAGTGTTTGAATACTATCATCTCAATGACTGCTCCCTTACGGAGATAGCCGAGGAGTTTGGAATAAGCCGTCAGGCAGTTAGGGATTTGCTTAAAAGAACGGAAAATCTTCTTTTGGGCTATGAAGAAAAACTTAAACTGGTGGAAAAATTCGGTATTCAGAAACAGGCTGTAAGACGTATTAAAAGTCTTGCTCAGGAGATAGAAACAGGCTGTGATATTAGCGGCAAGGCAGTAGAAAAAATCGAGGAGATTAAATCCATTGCCGATGAAATTTTGGATTAGGAGGTTTCCTGAATGGCATTTGAAAATCTTTCCAACAAACTTCAGGAAGTTTTCAAACAGCTCAGAGGAAAGGGTAAACTGACAGAGGCAGACGTAAAGGCTGCCATGAGAGAAGTTAAAATTGCTCTCCTTGAAGCTGATGTAAACTTTAAGATAGTAAAACAGTTTATTAACAAAGTGACCGAAAGAGCCATAGGCAGTGATGTGCTTGAAAGCCTTACTCCGGGACAGCAGGTTATAAAAATAGTTAATGAAGAACTTATAGAGCTTATGGGTTCAACCCAGAGCAAACTTACTTTTGCAAACCATCCGCCTACAATATATATGATGGTAGGTTTGCAGGGTGCAGGTAAAACAACCACAAGCGGTAAGCTTGCGGGACTTTTAAGAAAACAGGGCAAAAGACCTTTGCTTGTTGCCTGCGACGTTTACAGACCGGCAGCTATCAAACAGTTGCAGGTAGTAGGAAAAACATATGATATTCCCGTTTTTGAAATGGGCGACAAAGTAAGCCCCGTTGAAATTTCTCAGAAAGCTATTGAATATGCAAGAGAGAACAAAAACGATGTAATACTTATAGATACCGCCGGACGTCTTCATATAAACGAAGAACTGATGGACGAGCTTAAAGACATTAAAGATACGGTTAAACCGCAGGAAATTCTTCTTGTTGTAGATGCTATGACAGGTCAGGACGCAGTTACGGTTGCCGAAGGCTTTGACGGTCAGCTTGGTGTAGACGGTATTATACTTACAAAGCTTGACGGTGATGCAAGAGGCGGTGCGGCACTTTCGGTAAGAAGTGTTACAAACAAGCCTATAAAATATATCGGTATGGGTGAAAAGCTTGAGGATCTTGAGCCGTTTTATCCCGACCGTATGGCATCACGAATACTTGGCATGGGCGATGTGCTTTCACTTATAGAAAAAGCACAGCAGAACATAGATGCCAAGGAAGCGGCAGATATGGAAAGAAAGCTCAGAGAAAATGATTTTACTCTTGAGGATTTCCTTTCACAGATGCAGAATATCAAGAAAATGGGCCCTATCAAAGACCTTATAGGCATGATTCCTGGAATGGGAGGACAGCTTAATCTTGATGCACTGGACAAAGTAGATGCCGAAAAGGAAATGAGTCATGTTGAGGCTATTATACAGTCCATGACAAAGGAAGAAAGAAACAATCCTTCAATACTTAACGGCCCGAGAAAAAAGCGTATAGCAAACGGAAGCGGAAGAAGTATTGCAGAGGTAAACAGACTGCTTAAACAGTTTGAAGAAATGAAAAAGATGGTTAAACAGATGTCATCTTTAACAAAAGGCAAAAAGGGAAGATTTAAATTCCCTTTTAGATAAAAAAGTTATTTAAAATTTTTCAGGAGGTGAGTTCAATGTCAGTAAGAATCAGATTAAAAAGATTAGGTGCTAAGAAAGCTCCTTTCTATAGAATCGTAGTTGCTGATTCAAGAACAGCAAGAAACGGTAAGTCAATCGATGAGATCGGATACTACAACCCAACAGTAGAGCCAGCAGATTTAAAGGTAGATGCAGAGGCTGCTGCTAAATGGATTGCAAACGGTGCTCAGCCATCTGATACTGTTAAGGCTTTATTAAAGAAAGCCGGCGCTATCAAGGACTGATTTTTTCTTCTTCGGGAGGAACTTTATGAAAGAATTATTGGAAGTTATTGCAAGAAACCTTGTTGATAATCCCGATGCCGTAACTGTTAAAGAGGTTCAGGGTGAAAGGTCACTTGTTCTCGAACTGAAGGTAGCTCCTGATGACATGGGAAAAGTAATTGGCAAGCAGGGAAGAATTGCAAAAGCCATCAGAACAGTTGTTAAAGCAGCTGCTGTCCATGAGGATAAGCATATAGTTGTTGAGATTGTGCAGTAATGTATAATTAAACTGTTTAAAACAAAAGTCTCGGTTATTTATTAATCGAGGCTTTTTTGTTATAATAAAAGATATAATTCTGAATTTTGATATTAAATAATTTTTGGAGGTACTTTTTATGTCTCTTACAAAAAAAGAAAAAATTAAATGCCCTAAATGCGGACATGAAGCGGAATTTACAGTATGGCAGAGTATAAATACATCTACAGACAAGGATATGAAAGAAGCGGTAGGAAACGGAAGTGCCTTTGTTTTTGATTGTCCCGAATGTGGCAGTAAAACGGCAATCAATTACAGCTTTCTTTTCCACCAGCCTGAAAATAAATTTATGGTTTACTGTGCCGTTAAGAATGAGGACGCAGAGAAAATGTATAAGCTCTTTACGGAAAATCCAAGTGAATTAACAAAGGACGAGACTTTGCAAATTTCCGAAAGTGAATATGTATACAGAATAGTAAGAAGTGCAGATGCTTTAAGAGAAAAGGTTAATATACTTGAAAACGGTCTTGATGACAGAATAATAGAAATTATAAAAGGCGTATATGTATCAAGAATAACAAACGGAAAAAATAAAATAGGCAAAATAAGAAATATAATGTTTTCGACAGACAATATAGGAAGATATATACTTCAGGTTTTGACAGAAAATTCATCAGAACCGGTTTATTATGAAGTAAGTAAGGATATATACGAAAAGGTTTATGATGCTTACAAAGATAAAATTCCGCCTATGAAAAACGAATATATTGTTGACTTAAACAGAGCTGCAGAAATATTGCAGAATGAAGCAAAAAATTAAGGAGGAAATGATTTTGGGTTATTTTTGTATCGGCAAAGTAACTTCCATGCACGGAATAAGAGGAACATTTAAGGTTTTTCCCACAACAGATGATGTTAAAAGATTCAGTCTTTTAGATGAGGTTATATTTGACTTAAACGGAAAAAAGGAAAAATTTACGGTTTCAAAGGTTGCCTACCAGAAAAATATGGTTCTTCTTACGGTAAAGGAGATAGATGATATAAATGTTGCCGAAAAATACAGAGGTGCAAGTATTATTATACCTGATGAAAAGGCAATTCCCCTTGATGAGGACGAATACTACACAAGAGACCTTTATGATATAGAGGTTTTTACAGAGGCTGGAGAAAAACTGGGAAAAGTAGACGATATTTATTTTACGGCGGCAAATGACGTTTATGTTGTAAAGAGAGACAAAAATCCTAAAAACGATATTCTTATACCGGCAATAAAGGATTGTATAATATCCGTAAACATAAAAGAAAGAAAAATGGTTGTAAGGCTTTTAGAGGGAATGATGTAATTATGAATTTTTATGTTCTTACGCTTTTTACCCAGATGATAGATGACTGTATGAGCCACAGCATAATAGGCAGGGCAAGAAAAGAAGGACTTATAAACATAAAAGCTGTGGATATACGTGATTTTTCAAATGACAAGCACCGCCATGTGGACGATTACCCATACGGTGGTGGTGCGGGAATGGTTATGAAACCACAGCCTGTGTATGATGCATATAAAAGCCTTAATATTGAAAAACAAAAGGCAAGGGTTATATACATGACACCACAGGGAAAGCCTTTTGACCAGAAAACAGCACAAGAGCTTTCCAAGGAAGAAAATATAATTATTATCTGCGGTCATTATGAAGGAATAGACGAAAGAGTAATAAAAGAAATAGTTACGGACGAAATTTCGATGGGTGACTTTGTCCTTACCGGCGGGGAAATAGCGGCAATGGCTGTTATTGATTCGGTTTCACGGCTTAAACCCGGTGTATTGGGAAAAGAAGAATCATTTATGGACGAAAGCTTTTCCGACGGACTTTTGGAATATCCGCAGTATACAAGACCGCCTGAGTTTATGGGGAGAAAGGTTCCCGATGTGCTTTTAAGCGGAAACCATCAAAATGTGGACAAATGGAGACACGAGCAGTCCCTTATAAGGACATACGAAAAAAGACCGGATATATATTCAAAGCTTGAGCTTAACAAAAAAGACTATAAGTTTATGAAAAATTATATCAATGAAAATAGTACAGACACTAAATTTTGATTAATCTGTATAATAGTATTAAACCTCTCCTTCGGAGTTGAAAAAAGTGGGCAGATATATTATTTACGGCGGAAAACAGCTTTTTGGTGCTGTTGATATACACGGAAGCAAAAATGCGGCTCTGCCTGTTTTGTGTGCCTGTGTTATAAATTCGGGAGAAAATATTATACACAACTGTCCGAAAATAACTGATGTATATAATACCTGTGAAATTTTAGAAAAATGCGGCTGCAGTGTAAAATGGAACGGCTCCGATGTTTTTATAAATTCTTCAAAGGCACATTTTATAACAGTTGATGAGGATATGACAAAAAGTATGCGTTCGTCGGTAATGTTTATGGGTGTATTTCTGGGTAAATTCAAAAAAGCCGTTGTGTCAAAGCCGGGCGGATGCAGAATAGGCAAACGCCCTTTGGATATACACTTAGATGCTTTTGAAAAAATGGGTGCCGTAGTTACCGATAACGGTTATTGCTTTGTATGCAGTGCAGAAAAATTAAATCAGGCAGAGATAAATTTGAAATTTCCAAGTGTAGGTGCTACGGAAAACATAATGCTTGCGGCAGCTTTTATTACGGAAAAAACGATAATCAAAAATGCGGCAGTCGAGCCGGAGATAATAGCTTTGGGAGAGTTTTTAAAAACAATAGGTGTTTCTGTTGATGTAAAAAGCAATGATAAAACAATAGAAATTACAGGTACGGATAAATTCAAAAATTCTGAATATACAATAATTCCCGACAGAATAGAAGCGGGAACTTTCATGGCTGCCTGTGCCGTTACGGGAGGAGAAGTATTTCTTAAAAATGCCGAAAGAAACCATATGAAGGCTGTTACCGATGTTTTTGAAAGCATAGGCTGTAAGGCTGAGTTTTGTAACGGCGGAATATATTTTAAAGCGGAAAAGGGAAATATTCTTCCGCAGAATATAAAAACAGGTGTTTATCCGCAATTTCCTACAGATATGCAGCCGCAGTTAATGAGTGTATTGACATTGGCACAAGGAACAAGTATTATATTTGAGTCAGTATTTGAAAACCGTTTCAGTCATGCACTGGAGCTTAACAAAATGGGTGCAAATATAGAAACAGAAGGAAGAAAAGCCGTTATAAAAGGTGTAAAAAATCTTTATCCTTCCGAATTAAACGCATTTGATTTAAGAGCCGGAGCGGGACTTATAGTTGCGGCACTGAGCTGTAACGGAATGAGTTATGTAAACGGTTCACAGCATATATGCCGTGGGTATGAGGCAATAGAAAAAAGCTTTTCGGATTTGGGAGCTTTGATAAGGTATGAAAACAGGTGATTCTGATGGGAAAAAACTCAGAACAAAATATACAAAAAAGATATAAAAGAAAAAAGAAATTAAAAGTATTGCTTATTGTAATTGCAGGTGCATTGCTTATTATGCTTTCACCTATGTTTACAATAAAAAACATACAGATTACGCAAATGGACAAATACTCGAAAGAAGAAATATGCGATATGCTTAATCTGCATGAAGGCAATAATCTGTTTTTATTCAACAGACTTAAAGCTGCAAAAGTTTTGAAAGATAACACATATGTGGAAGATTATAAAATATCATATGATTTTCCCGATACGGTTAAGGTGAATATAGACGAAAGAAAAGTACGTGGGTATGTGCCTTATATGGGTTCATACCTTTACATAGATGAATATGGCAGAGTGCTTGAGATAAACAAAGAAATGTCGTCGGCACTGCCTGTTGTAACAGGACTTATATTCAGCAATTTTTCAATAGGTGAGCAGATAGATGCACAAAACAGTGAAGCCTTTGATATAATGGTTGAAATAGCACAGCTTATGAACAAATATGATTTGCTCAACATTGTTGTAAAAATAGATGTAAGCAATACCGATAAGGTTATGGCATATGTAAATAATATAGAGATTAATCTGGGAGATATGTCAAACGGCGACCAAAAAATAAGAACAATGGGTGAGGTTGTAAAAAACATTAACCCAAATGACAGAGGGACACTTGATTTAAGCGATCTTTCCAAAACAGTTGTATTTAAATACTTAACTTGATTGGGGATGTTTTAGTTTGTTTAAATTAAAAAAAGAAATTGTTATTCCGTCGGCAGTTTGTGTATGCATGGGTTTTCTTTCATGCAGTATTTTAATAGGCTCTTATGCATATATGCATAAATCAGAAGCAGAAAATATAAGCAATCTTACGGCATTGCTTGAAAAATCTGACGAGAATAACAAAAAACTTCTTGAAGAACTGGAAACAAAAAACAAGTCAATATCAGATTATCAGGCTGCGGTTTCTGATAACAGTGAAACATTGAAGGTTATGCAGGAGGAACTGGAAAAGGCAAAAAAGCTTGCCGGAACAGCAGAACTTAAAGGCAAAGGCATAACTGTAACAATAACAGACAGTAAAAAAAACGCAGGAGGTATTGACAGCAACGCTCTTGTAATACACGATGAGGATTTGCTTCTTTTTGTAAACGAGCTTAATTCGGCAGGAGCAGAGGCAGTTGAAATAAACGGACAGAGAATATCATCAAGAAGTTCAATAAAATGTGCAGGCTCAATAATAAATATAAACGGAGTAAGGGTTTCGTCTCCGTTTGTTATAAAGGCAATAGGCGATCCTGAGGTTATGTCATCGGCACTGCTTTTTAAAGGCGGTGTGGTGGACAACCTTAAACCATGGGGATTTTCCATAGATATAACGGAAGAAGAAAATTTGACAATAAGTGCATATAATCAGGGAAATGTATATAAATACGCCTCATAGCAGGACAATATTTTGCCTGCTAAAAAGCTTTGACATAATATAAATGGGTTAGGGATAAAGGATAAAATTTTAAAATTATAAAGGTTTGGAATAAGAGTAATAGTTTTTGATTATTGAAATTTTCCCGAATTTACGTAAAAAAGTTTCTTTATGCACAAATTGTTTAAAAAAGTTTTTCATATTATAAGATTTTAGTTGAATTAAAGCTAAAAAAAGGATAGAATATATTATGTGACTTTTATATTTTTGATAATTATTCATTATATTCGATTGGTAGGTTTATAATGTTGGTATATTGTAATAAATATAATCGGCAGTATGAAAGATAATATTTTAAAAAATAAGTTTCTTTTAGAATATATGGGGAGGTAATAGCTGTGCTCGAATTTGTAAGCCAGGGTAATGCAGCAGTAATTAAAGTAGTTGGAGTAGGCGGTGGCGGAAACAACGCTGTTGACAGAATGATTGAAGACAACATGGACGGAGTGGAATTTATAGCCGTAAATACTGATGTTCAGGATTTGGCAAAATCAAAGGCTCCGACAAAAATACAGATAGGAGAAAAGCTCACTAAGGGCCTTGGTGCAGGCGGTAATCCGGAAATCGGAGAAAAATCAGCAGAAGAAACAAAGGAAGAAGTTTCAAAATCAATAAACGGTGCTGATATGGTATTTATTACAGCAGGAATGGGCGGCGGAACAGGAACCGGTGCGGCACCTAAAATTGCCGAAATATCAAAGGATATGGGTGTTCTTACAGTTGCTGTTGTTACAAAGCCGTTTAATTTCGAAGGCAAAAAGAGAATGGCAAATGCAGACAGAGGTCTTGCAGAGCTTAGAAAACACGTTGATACACTTGTAATTATACCTAACCAGAGACTTCTTGCCATAATCGACAAAAAGACAAGCATGATAGAGGCTTTCAGAAAGGCCGATGAAATATTAAGACAGGGTGTTCAGGGTATAGCAGACCTTATATCAAAACCGGGTGTTATTAACCTTGACTTTGCCGATGTTAAGACGGTAATGTCAGATAAAGGTGTTGCTCATATGGGTATCGGCCACGGTACAGGTGAGGATAAGGCAGAGGTTGCGGTTAAGGCAGCTATACAGAGTCCACTTCTTGAAACAAAGATTAACGGAGCTAAGTATGTTCTTATTAACTTTGCCGGTGACGAAAATCTCGGACTTCTTGAGGCCGATGAAGCGGCTAACCTTATTAGAGAAGCTATTGATCCTGATGCTGAAATCATATTCGGTACAACTATCAATGAAAATCTTAAAGATGAAGTTGTTGTTACAGTAATAGCAACAGGTTTTGAAGATGAGGTGAAAGGACTTCCTCCTAAAAATTTAAGAGATGCATTTGGTTTTTCGGGGGAAAGAAGTGTTCGTGAATCTGCAACAACAGAATCTGCACCAAGATATGAGTACCAGTCTTCAAATGAGAGACCTTCTTACAATACAGGTTACAGACAGGAACAGCCTTCCGAGCCTGTTCAGGAAAGAAGACCTATGTATGATTTTGAAGATGAGGGAGAAATACATATACCTTCATTCCTTCGTAAAAAATCATAATTTATTTAAGGACAAGTTATATATTAAAAAAGGGGGCGTGTCGGTTTTCGGCACGCTCAAGTTTTTTGTTTTTTTGTTTTACAAAGCATATGTTTTGGTATATTATTAGTATCATAAAACCTTGGGGTTTCACCCCAAACCCTGACCAACTTTTGAAAAAGTTGGATCAAAACTTTTACTATAAAACGCAATTAAATTGCGTTTTATGTTAAAGTTTAGGTCAAGCCTTTAGGGAACCGCAAAGATAAATGCGGCAGGCGGAGCCTGATTTGCGAAGCAAATTTCCTGACCAAGAAGGCTTGCAGGTGTGGACAGAGTCCACGGTTTTAGGAGAGGAATTGTAATATATGGGAAGTGAAAATAAAAGTGCCGTAAAAGCGGCGGCACTGATGATGATTATTACTCTTGTAGGCAAGATAATGGGTCTTGTAAGGGAAATGTTCCTTGCAAGTAATTTTTCGGTAGGTATGGAGGCAAGTGCTTTTGTTGCCGCCAGCCAGATACCGAGAGTATTTTTTGATGTTGTTTTTGCCTCGGCAATTTCGGCAAGCTTTATCCCGGTATTTAATGAATATATGAAAAAACACGGCAAAGATGAGGCTTTTAAGCTATCCAATAACTTTGTAACGCTTATTGGTATTTTGTCATGTGTAATAACGGTTTTGGGAATTGCATTCGCCCCGTTTCTTACGGAAATATTCGCAAGAGGATTTAATGAAGAAACGGCACAGCTCTGTACCAGACTTTTAAGACTGCTTTTTCCCACAACGGTATTTACGGGAATAGCCTTTTCTTTTGTAGGCATACTACAGTCAATGGACGAGTTTAATATTCCGGCGGCAATGAGTATAGCCTCAAATCTTGTAATAATAGTGTATTTTATGTTTTTTAATGACAGATTCGGAGTTTACGGTCTTACGGTTGCTTTCCTTATAGGTTGGGCAATGCAGGCTTTGATACAAATTCCGTCACTGCACAAAAAGGGCTACAGATATAAGTTTTATTTAAACATAAAAGATAGCGGAATAAAGAAAATACTTATGCTTATGCTGCCTGTAATGGTAAGCACATGGGTACAGCCTATAAATCTTGCAATAAATACAAACTTTGCTTCTACATTGTATGAAGGCTCCGGAGTTTCGGCAGTAAATTATGCAAACACCATTTACTCCATAATAGTAGGTGTGTTTGTTCTGTCTATAGCAAATGTTATATTTCCGAGACTTTCAAGAATGAGTATAGATAACGATAAGGAAAGTTTCGGAAATACAATTTCGGCTACATTGGAGGCAATGGCATTTCTTATTATACCTATGACTCTCGGACTTATGGTTTTAAGCTCACCTGTAATAAGTATAATCTATGAAAGAGGAAAGTTTGACAGTTTTGCCGTTGAAATAACCTCAAAGGCATTGTTTTATTTTTCCCTTGGTATGCCGGGCTTTGGAATACAGAATATTTTGAGCAGAGCTTTTTATGCTAAACAGAACGGAAAAATGCCTTTAATAAGCGGAATTGTATCGATAGGCATAAATATTGTCCTTTGTGTTCTTTTAGTAGGGAAAATGGACGTTGGCGGTCTTGCTCTTGCTTCGGCATTGTCACAGACGGTAGCGGCACTTATGCTTATTATTCCTATGCAGAGGGAAAACAAAATAATAAATAAAAAACTTATTACAGAGATAATAAAAATGACGGCAGCCGCTATTATAATGGCACTGGCAGCTTTTTTTATAAGAAATTACGTATATTCTCTTTTGGGAAAAGGATATATAATAAATATTATTGTTGCGGCACTTTCGGCAGCAGGAGGAATAATTGTTTACGGAATATGTTCTTTGATTTTTAAAATAAATTCAATGAAGCTGATAATAAGCATGGCATTAAAAATAATAAAACGAGGTGGTAATTCTTGATAGAAAACAGTAAGATATACGGCTTTTTATCAAAAATAGGTCAGTTTCTGCTTAAAATAATAGACGGAAGTCTTTTGGCGGGAATTTTTCTTTCTCCCAACGAAAATGTGGCAGAAACAAGAGGAAGCATATTTTTCAAAATTTACAGACTTTTAAGAGGAATAGGCTGGAAAATATTCAGAGCATTAAGACTTAATAAGCTGCTTGAGGGAAGTATATTCAAGATGGTGTTTTTGTGGGCGTCACTTACGGTCATACTTGCACCTATAGCACCGACAATGATAATAATACTTTTGTCATTGGCAGGCTTTGGCTCACTTGTTCTGTATCTTTTATGTACACCGAGAGCGGAGCTTAAATATTATCCCCTTAACAAGTATGTATATGTATTTGCCGCAGTATATTTTATATCTATTTTTACTTCCGTAGACGTTAAGGGAAGTCTTTACGGCGGCTGTCTTACGGTGCTTTTTATAATGTTTTATATGGTAATGACAAACTGTATAAAGAAAAAAATACAGTTTAAGGCACTGGTGTTTGTAATATCAGCTGTGGGAATATTGGTTTCGCTTTATGGTTTCTACCAGTATATGAACCAGAGCAAGTTCGGCGGAGTATGGGTAGATACGGATATGTTCCAGTCTATAAGTTTCAGAGTTTATTCAACTCTCGGAAACCCTAACGTACTGGGGGAATATTTCCTGCTTGTAATACCTACCGCAGTTGCGGGATTTTTTGTAAGCAGAAACAATATATCAAGACTGTTTTATGTAGCAGCTGTAGGTGCTATGATGATATGTCTTGTAATTACATATTCAAGAGGCTGTTATATAGGAATAATGGTAGCGGCAGCGGTATTTCTTGTACTTCTGGACAGAAGATTCATACTTCTTGGAATAGTGGGACTTCTTATTATGCCTTTTGTTCTGCCGGAGACAATAATAAACAGATTTATGAGCATAGGCAATATGAATGACAGCTCAACATCATACAGATTTTATATTTATATGGGTACTATCAATATGTTAAAGGATTACTGGCTGTGTGGCATAGGCCCTGGACAGAGTGCTTACAACAAGGTTTATCCGTATTACGGCTATAACGGAATAAGTGCGCCACATTCACACAATACATTCCTTCAGGTTATGTGTGATACGGGCATAGCCGGAATAATTGTGTTTATTGCCGTTATATATCAGTTTTTTAAACTTCTTTTCAGAGCATATATTGACACTGGCGATAAAGAAACAAAGATATATACAATAGCCTTTATGGCATCAATATCGGGATTTTTGGTACAGAGTCTTTTTGATTATACATTCTACAACTATAGGGTAATGATTTTCTTCTGGATATATATTGCCCTTGGTGCCGTAGCTACAAAATATGCATCGCTGAAAGGAGAGTAAGACATGATAAAGGTACTTAATATAATAAGTGACAGCAATATTGGCGGAGCGGGAAAGTGTGTGCTTAACTTCCTTAAATACTACGACAGAAAAAAGTTTGCCGTAAAGGTTGTTGTTCCCAGAGGAAGCCTTTTAAAGCCTGAGATAGAAAAACTTAAAACAGATGTAATAGAGGCAGATGGCATAACAGACAAGTCTCTTGACAGAAAGGCTGTTAAAAACCTTAAAAAAATAATAAAGAGACTTAATCCGGATATTGTACATACTCACGGAACAATGAGCGGAAGGATAGCGGCAAAATTATGCGGCAAAAAAATAATATATACAAGACATTCCGTTTTTCCCGTTAGTGACAGAATTAGCCACGGTATAGGACAGAAGGCAAACAAGGTAATAAACGAGTTTTTCTCGGACAGAGTAATAGCCGTTGCCGAGGCTGCAAAACAAAACCTTACAGACAGCGGAATAAGTGCAGACAGAATAGACGTTATATTAAACGGTGTTGAACCCCTTACCAATGTTTCGGAAGAAAAGAAAAAGGAAATAAGAGCAAAGTACGGCGTAACAGAAAATGACTTTGTTTTGGGTATACTTGCCCGTCTTGAGCCGTATAAAGGCCATATTTATATTATAGAAGCGGCGGAAATGTTGAAAGAAAAGGGAATACCGGTAAAAATAATAATAGCCGGAACGGGAAGTTCGGAAGAAGAACTGAAAAAGACAATAGCCGAAAAGCACCTTGAGGATACTGTTATAATGGCAGGCTTTGTAACAGATGTTTCGGGACTGCTTTCAATAATGGACGTTCAGCTTAATGCTTCTTACGGAACAGAGGCAACAAGCCTTTCACTTCTTGAGGGAATGAGCCTTGGCATACCGGCTGTTGTAAGTGATTTCGGCGGAAATCCCGGAGTAATAACAGACGGCGAAAACGGATTTATATTCCCTACAAAAAACAGTACCAAACTTGCTTTATGCATTAAAGAGCTTTATGAAAACAAAGATAAATACGACTATATGAGCAGTAAATCAAAAGAGATATTCAGCCAAAAGTTTACGGCAAAGATTTATGCCGAAAATATAGAAAAAGAGTATGCGGCTGTTTTTGAAGGAGGCAGAAAAGGTGGAAAATAAAAAGCACAAAATAAATATATTTGACATAGTAGTTGTAATTGTTGTGGCGGTAATTGCTATTGCGGGATACAAATATCTTCACAGAGAAAAAATAGCGGAAACAAAAACAATAAGATATACATTTGAAATGATAGATAACTACGAAGGCTTTTCAGACCTTATACACGTAGGCGATGATATAACTGATAATGTTAAGAATTACTACATGGGCAAGGTTGTAGATGTTAAAAGCGAGCCTTACACAAAGCTTGTAAACGATATTGAAACGGGAACAGTAAAAGAGGCTGTTGTGCCTAACAGGGAAAGAGACCTTGTAACAGTTGAGGCAAACGTAACGGAAAGTGCATCTGACCTTAAAGTAAACGGATATTATACAGTTAAAGTCGGTCTTGAGGTAGCCGTAAAAGGAAACGGCTATGCCGGACGAGGCTATATACTTAATATTGAACGATAAGGAGTGGAAAAATGAAGCTGATTGATAAAAAAGGCAAGTTATTCGGGCTTATAAATGCCATTGATTTATGTATAATAGTTGTAGTAGTTGTACTTATAGCAGGGGCTGTATACAAGTTTAAGTTTATGGATAAAACAAGCAACACAGCGGCTATGCAGAACGTAACTTATACAGTAAAAATAGAAAAAATAAGAAATTATGTATTTGATAATGTTGAAGTAGGCGATGAGCTTTTTGACAAAACAAGCGGAAACGACATAGGCAAAATAGTAAAGGTCGACAGTGAGCAGGCAACAGAAAATATACAGCTTAATAACGGCACATATATAAAAGGCAATGTTGAAAACCGTATAAATGTTATACTCACAGTTGAAGCACCGGCAGTTAAAAACAGTTCCGGTACTTTTGTAAACAGAACATATGAACTTCTTGTAGGTTCACAGAAAAAATTTATGACAAAATATTTTGAATGTGACGGATATATTAACTCTATTGAGCAGTAAGGGGAATATGTTATGAAAAAGCAGTATTCTGTTTTAATGGCATTAAACGGATTGGAGATAGGCGGAGCGGAGACACACGTAGTTGAGCTTAGTAAGGAAATGCAGAGACAAGGCTACAGGGTAGTTGTTGCCTCCAATGGAGGAGTATACGAAAGTGAGCTTGCCGCCTGTGGAATTAAGCACTACAAAGTGCCTATGAATAAAAGAAGCTTGCCTAATATGATTGTTTCATATTTTAAGCTGAAAAAAATAATACGTAAGGAAAAGATAGACATAGTTCATGCACACGCAAGAATACCAGGGTTTTTGTGCGGTCTTTTGAAAAGAAAAATGAATTTTACTTTTGTGTCAACTGCACACTGGGTATTTGACACTCACGGCGGACTTAAATATCTTACCAACTGGGGACAAAAAACAGTAGCCGTAAGCGATGATATAAAGGATTACCTGAAAACAAACTACGGTGTACCCGATAAAAATATATTTGTAACCATAAACGGTATTGATACGGATAAGTTTTCTCCGGAATGCGACTGTTCCGATTTTGAAAAAGAATTTGGTTTAAAAGAAAATGAAAACAGACTTGTTTATGTGAGCCGAATGGACGAGGACAGAGCTTATGCGGCAAGGCTTATTATAAACATAGCTGAAAAATTGGACAAAAAAATAGAAAATTTAAGAATAATAATTGCCGGCGGCGGAAATGTTTTTGACGAGCTTAAAGCAAAGGCGGATGAAGTAAACAAACATATAGGCAGAAAACTTATTATAATGACGGGAGCAAGAACGGATATTAACAAAATAGCCGCTTGCGGAAAAGTGTTTGTAGGTGTAAGCCGTGCCGCTTTGGAGGCAATGGCTGCCGAAAAGCCGGTTATACTTGCGGGGAATGAAGGCTATCTTGGACTTTTCAGTGAAAAGAATTTCGATAAAGCCGTAGACAACAATTTCTGCTGCCGTGGTTGTGAACAGACGAGCGAAGAAGCTCTTTTGAGAGATATTTCTTATGCCTTTAACGATATTGACGATGAAGAAAGAAAACGTCTCGGTCAGTACGGCAGAGAGGTAATATTTAAATATTATTCCGTAAATAAGATGGCTAATGACTGCATAAAGGCATATAAAGCGGCTCTGGAAGAAAAGAAAGAGAAAAAATATAAAGTGCTTATGAGCGGTTATTACGGTTTTAACAATTCCGGCGATGACGCAATACTTATTTCCATATATTCAAGCATATTAAAAACAGGCAGAAACATAGATGTTACAGTCCTTGCCAATAAGCCGGAGGAAACATCTAAAAAATATGGTGTTAAGGTAATTTATCGGTACAATATATTTAAAGTTATAAAGGCTATATCTGACTGCGACCTGCTTATAAGCGGAGGCGGAAGCCTGCTTCAGGACAGGACAAGCACAAGGTCTCTTGTTTATTATCTTTCTATTATAAAAACAGCAAAAATTTTAGGCAAAAAAGTTATGCTTTATGCCAACGGAATAGGCCCTGTCGAAAAACAGAGAAACAGGAATATGGTACGTCATGTTGTAAACAAAGCCGATTTAATAACACTTCGTGAGGAAAATTCTCTTACGGAGCTTAGAAAAATAGGTGTTAAGAATAAGAACGCAATAGTTACGGCAGACCCTGTTTTTGCAATGGAGTCAATATCAGATGCTCAAGCAAGAAAAGCATTCGAGCTTTCCGGAGTACCTACAGACAAGCCTATTATTGGTGTATCGGTAAGAAACTGGAAGAATATAGATGGTTTCCTTTATGATATGGCTAAGTTATGCGACAGAATATATACAGAGCTTGGAAGAAATATCGTTTTTATTCCTATGCAGATGCCATCTGATACTGCGGTAAGCCGTAAGGTAAGAGAAATGATGAAAAATCCGTCATATATTTTATCGGAAACCTGTACGCCAAGCGAAATAATGGGTACAATAGGATTAATGGACGCTGTGGTAAGCATGAGACTGCATACGCTTATTTTTGCGGCAAACAGAGCAGTACCTATGCTTGGTTTTGTCTATGACCCTAAGATAGAATATTATCTTAATCTTTTTAATATGCCTAAAGGCGGAAGTATAAATGATTATGATATGGAAAAGGCTTTTGTAAGCATAAAAAATATTACGGAAAACAGACAGAAGTACAGTGATGATTTAAAGGTTATATCGTCAGAGATGAAAAAGCATTCTCAGGACAATGTTAAGTATCTGTTTAAATTGCTTGACAAATAAGGTGAGGGTATAAGTTATGAGAGAAGTAGTGGAAATAATGAACATTCCGTTTGATACAACTGGAATGAACGGAGCAGTAAAAAAAATAATGGGATTTTTCAATGACGGAGGAGAACATATAATATGTACTCCTAATCCGGAAATAGTAATGGAAGCACAAAATGACAAAGTGCTTTTTGCCATACTTAAAGCGGCAGACCTTGTTGTTCCTGACGGAATAGGCATTGTATGGGCATCAAGGTTTGGCAAGACAAGACTTAAAGAACGTGTTTCGGGCTATGACCTGTGCCTTAAGCTTTTTGAAAAAATGAAGGACGAAAAAAGAACGGTATACTTCTTTGGCGGAAGTCCTGGAGTTGCGGCAGAGGCTGCCAAAAAGATAATGGCAAAATATAACGGAATACAGGTTGTAGGGCATAGAAACGGATATTTTTCGGCAAAAGATGAAAGTAAGATTATATCTGATATAAAAGCAAAATCACCGGATCTGCTTTTGGTTGGTCTTGGCTCGCCTAAGCAGGAAAAGTGGATATATGACAATCTCAGATTTACGGGAGCAAAAGCCGCTATAGGTGTAGGCGGAAGCTTTGATGTTATGGCAGGCAATGTAAAAAGAGCACCGTTTATTTATCAGAAACTTGGTCTTGAGTGGCTTTACAGACTGATAAAACAGCCGTCAAGGTTTAAGAGAATGTTAAAGCTGCCTAAGTTTGCGGCACTTATTCTGCTTAAAAGAAACGTAAAATAAAAGACCTTGGGGTTTCACCCCAAACCCTGACAATTTTTTGAAAAAAATTGAGTAAAACTTTTATCAAAACGCAATTTCCTTGCGTTTTTCGGAAAAATATTATTTCTGATAAAAATATCATGGCGAAAGCCATGGTATTTTGTTAAAAGTTTAGATCCACCATTTTCCAAAGGGTGGCAGAGTTTGAGACAGAGTCTCAAGGTTTTTAAGTTTGGGGGATATGAATTTGTTTTCATATCTCCTTTTTTGTTAAGGAGGGATAAAGAATGGTAAGGCTTGACAAAAAGTATATTAGCTTTTTTTATATGGCTTTAGGGCTTATTCTTATATCAATATCAATAAATGTGTTTTTTGTGCCGAATGATATTGTTTCAGGCGGAATAAGCGGTGTGGGAATAGTGCTTAACCGTATTTTCGGCATACCTGTTTCGGTCTCAAACATAGTCCTTAATATTCCGCTTTTTGCTGCGGCATATTTTGTTATGGGAAAGAAATATATAGCCAAAAGTGCGGTATGCACGGTTTTACTTTCTGTCGTCTTACAGGCTGTATCGGTATTGCCGGTGTTTAAAGGTGATTTGGCGATTTCTGTAATATATGGTGCTGTATTTGATGGAGCCGGAATAGGATTTGTTCTTCGGTCAATGAGCAGTACAGGAGGAGTTGACCTTCTTGCGGCAACAATACACAAAATAAAACCGTATATATCAATGGGTGCAATTATGTTTGCCGCAAATGCTGCGGTTATTATTTTGGGGTTTTATGTTTTCGGCACGGAAAAAGCCCTGTATGCCGTAATAGCAACTTTTATATCGTCAAAAACGGCAGATGTTGTTTTGGAAGGTCTTGCGTTTTCTAAGGCGGCAGTTATAATATCCGAAAAAAGCAGGGAAATAGCACAAAAAATAATGACGGAACTTGGCAGAGGAGTAACCTCACTTGACGGACGAGGTATGTTTACAGGAAATGAAAAAAATGTTCTTTTTTGCGTATTCGGTTATAAGGAAACACAGGTGTTGAAGGAAATAGTCAGAAATATTGATAAAAAAGCATTTATAATTGTAACAGATGTAAAAGAGGTTATGGGAGAAGGCTTTAAGGAATTTAACAAAGAAATATAATTAGTAAAATTTTCGAGATAAAAAAACAGAATTGTTTTTAAGTCACATACTATTTGAACAATTAACATACCTGATTTTTATTAAAAAAAATATTAATTTTAAAAAAAATAAAAAAAATGTCTTTTTTTTGTAGATTATTTTTTGAGTTTTTGGTATTATGTTATAAAGTAAAGTTTAAGTATGGTTAATTTGGCTAAAGAATTTTTTTTGTGTAGAATTTTACATCAGATTGTTTAATTTTCACAAAGAAAATTGGATTTTATTAAGCTATATGGTGTGTGAATGTTAAAAATAAGGACGGGGTGAAATTTATGATTTCCAATCAGATTTTACAAAGCACTATCGACGGACTCAAAAATATAACAAGAAAAGAATTGAGTGTTGTTGAAAAAGAAGGAAAAGTAATAGCTACAACAGAGGAAGAAATGGCAGGAGCACAGTTAGACGGAATGACAGATTTTGTGGGTTCTGCTGCCGAAAGCCAGATGGTTTCCGGTTACCAGTATTTTAAGGTATACGATAACGGTGTGCCTGAATATGTGGTACAGGTTAAAGGTGATGACGAGGAAAGCTATCGTATAGGAAAAATAACAACATTCCAGATACAGAGCCTTCTTGTTGCATACAAGGAAAGATACGATAAGGATAATTTTATCAAAAACCTTCTTCTTGATAATCTCCTTCTTGTGGATATTTACAGCAGAGCAAAAAAACTTCATATCGAAAACAATGTTAAAAGAATTGTTTTCCTTATCGAAACAAATATTGATAAGGAAATGAACATTGTTGAAATGGTAAGAAATATTTTCCCTGCAAAGACAAAAGATTTTGTTACAGCCGTTGACGAACATTGTATAATATTGGTTAAGGAAATAAGAGATAAAGAGACAACAGACGAAATTGTTAAAACAGCAAAAACAATTTCTGATACCATAAGTGCGGAAACAGGCAGCAAGGCCTTTATTTCTATCGGTACTGCCGTAAACGACCTTAAAGATGTATCTCGTTCATATAAGGAAGCAAAAATGGCTCTGGAAGTAGGCAGAATTTTTGATTCCGAAAAAAATATTGTAAACTATGAACAGCTTGGCATAGGCAGACTTATATATCAGCTTCCGATACCGCTTTGCAAAATGTTCATAAGAGAGGTTCTTCATGGTCTTACAATAGATGACTTTGACGAAGAAACACTTACAACAGTAGGCAAATTCTTTGAAAATAACCTTAATGTTTCCGAAACATCAAGACAGCTCTATATTCACAGAAATACGCTTGTTTACAGACTTGACAAGCTCCAGAAAATGACCGGTCTTGACCTTAGGAACTTTGATGATGCAATAATATTTAAGATTACACTTATGGTAAGCAGATATATGCTCTTTATGGAAAAGATGTCCTACTGATCTCTCCGGTAGAAAGGAAAGGAGTATTAAATGATTACCATTGAGAATGTATCAAAGGTTTATCCAAACGGTTCACAGGCTTTAAAGAACATATCACTTAATATAGAAAAGGGTGAATTTGTTTTTATAATAGGCTCAAGCGGTTCTGGAAAGTCAACTCTTATAAAAATGCTTATGAAAGAGCTTGACCCTACAGAAGGCAATATTATAATAAACGGTGTAAATACTACTACCATGAACAGAAACCAGATACCGTATTTAAGAAGAAACTTGGGAATAGTTTTTCAGGATTTCAGGCTTCTGCCAAAAAAGACGGTATACGAAAACGTGGCCTTTGCAATGAGGGTTACAGAGGCTTCTTCAAGACATATTTCAAGAAATGTTCCTACGGTTTTATCCCTTGTGGGATTACAGAACAAAATGAAGGCTTATCCTAACGAGCTTTCCGGAGGAGAACAGCAGAGAACGGCACTTGCAAGAGCTATTGTAAATAATCCGCCTATACTTATTGCAGACGAGCCTACGGGAAACCTTGACCCTGAAACGGCTTGGGACATTATGTATCTTCTTGAAGAAATAAATAAAAGAGGTACAACTGTTGTTGTAGCTACCCATGCAAGCGATATAGTTGATGAAATGAGAAAAAGAG
>CAKQPE010000025.1 GCA_934256695.1 uncultured Eubacteriales bacterium | reverse complement strand
TCACGGTATTTTACTAAAAGTTTAGATCAAACCTTTTCAAAGGTTTGCAGGGTGTGGGACAGAGTCCCACGGTCTTAATTCGTTAAATTTTTATTAAAAGTTTTGATCCAACTTTTTCAAAAGTTGGTTAAGGTTTGAGGTGAAACCCCAAGGTTTTTTCTTTACTTCAGTTCCCAAGCCTTCATTGGGTTCTGTACGGCAAACTTTCCGCCTGTTATTTCAAGACAGGTTCCTGTCATGTATTCTGCAAGGTCGGATGCCATAAAAGCTATAACCTTTGCTATATCGTCAGGGTTTCCGTAGCGTCTTTCGGCAATAGGCTCAAGAAGCTTTTCGCCGTTTATTTTCTGTGACTCCTTTGTAAGGGCAGTATCTATAAGCCCCGGAATGTATCCGAGAACACGTATGTTGTATGGAGCAAGCTCCGCAGCCATTGTACGTGTCATAGAGCTTACACCTGCTTTTGCGGCAGCGTATGCCGTATAGCCTACAGACGGAATAACACTGGCAAATGATGATGCATTAATAAGTACACCGCCGTTTTTACGCATTTTCTCGTAGGCAATCTTTCCGCCTATAAATACGGATTTAAGGTTAGTGTCTATAACAATATCCCAAAGATCCTCGGTCATATCCTTTACAAGAGAAAACGGCATATATCCCGCATTGCTTACAAATATGTCTATTGAGCCGAATTTCTTTTCTACGTTATCGGCAAAAGCAAGAAGGTCTTTTGATTTTGATACGTCACAGCTTTCTGTGTAAACGTCTATACCTTCTTCTTTAAGCAAATCTTCCGCAGCTTTTAATTTATCTTTGTTTCTTGCACATATGGCAACCTTTGCACCGAGTTTTCCGAAAAGTTCTGCTGTGGCAAAGCCTATTCCTTCGGAAGCACCTGTTACAACGGCTGTCTTTCCTTCAAATGATAAATCCATTTTTCCTACCTCCGTTTGTTCCGGTATCAGTTGTTTTCTTTGTCAAAAATAACAAGAGCGGATATTACAAGATCCTCGTTTCCGGCATTGGCAAGACCGTGGCTGTGACCTGGGCCTGTATACATAACATCGCCTTCGCCTACTTCCGTTTCAACACCGTCATCGTTGAAGATACCTTTTCCTTTAAGAATATAGTATGTTTCGCTCTCGTTAATATGCTGGTGATAGCCTATTGAACAGTGAGGAGGGAAAGTAACTATGTTGTAAAGTCTGCCTGCACCTGTAAATTCGTCATCTTCCAGCATTTTTATGGCATGGGAAACACCGTCACCGTTAAATGGGTGGTCAAGAGTGATTTCCGTAAGAGTACCGGCTTTTTTAATCTTTCTTAAAGTAGAAAGGTCTTTGTCCTTTTCAAAGTTATAAAGAACACAGGCAAGTATTACAAGGTTTTTGTCAGTGTTGTTTTCAAGACCGTGGCCGCTTCCGTCGGGAGTGAATGTAAGGTCGCCTTCCTTAACAGGCACTACTGTACCGTTATCGTTGTAAAGTCCTTCACCTTCGAGTATATAGTAAGCTTCACTGTCGTTTTTATGTACGTGATAACCTACAGAACTCATAGGCGGTATTGTTATTTTAAAATATACTCTGCCTGCACCTGTGAACTGTGGAAGTTCAAGAAGGTGTCTTGCAAAAATACTGTTTTTTCCTCCCATAAAATTTTTTCTTTCTTCAATTTTTACATCATTATTTCTAACCAGCATTTATAAAAGCCTCCTTTATAATGAATAAATTTTAAAAAGTAAATTAATACTTCTTAATTTTACCACATAGGCATAAATAATGGAACAGGTGTAAAAAATATATGAAAATATTTGCCTGCATCAAGTTTTATCGCAGTAAAGACAGTGTATGAGATTAAAAAAATATTGATTAAAATTTTAAAAATTAAGAAAACAAAAGAAATTAAGAGTAAATAAAAGAAAAAATGAATAATTTACATATTAAATATATATATTTTAAAATAAACAAAAATATTTAATTATATTTTTGTTTGCATAAAAGGCTAAGTAAATATAATATAATGTTAATGATTAATTAGCACTCGTAAATGGTGAGTGCTAACAAATAAAGAAATTAGGATTTTATATAAATTTTTGATTTTTAGGAGGTAATATTAAATGAAACTTGTACCATTAGGAGATAAAGTTGTTATTAAACAGTTAGACGCAGAAGAAAAAACAAAAGGCGGAATTATCCTTACATCACAGTCACAGGAAAAACCACAGGAAGCAGAAGTTATAGCTGTAGGCCCTGGCGGAATGGTTGACGGAAAAGAAATCAAAATGCAGGTTAAACCAGGTGACAAGGTTATATATTCAAAATATGCAGGTACAGAAGTTAAACTTGACGGAGACAAATTAATGGTTATAAGACAGGGCGACATACTTGCCATTGTTGAAGACTGATTATTACCGAATAAATTAAATTCAGATATTTGAGGAGGACTTAAAAATGCCTAAGCAGATTTTATACGGAACAGAAGCAAGAAAAGCAATGGAAGCAGGTGTTAACAAGCTTGCAGATACAGTAAAAGTTACACTTGGACCAAAAGGTAGAAACGTAGTTCTTGACAGAAAATTTACAGCACCTTTAATTACAAACGACGGTGTTACAATAGCAAAAGATATTGAACTTGAAGACCCATATGAGAACATGGGTGCTCAGCTTGTTAAGGAAGTTGCAACAAAGACAAACGATGTAGCAGGTGACGGTACAACAACAGCTACTGTACTTGCACAGGCTATGATTCAGGAAGGTCTTAAAAACGTAGCAGCAGGTGCCAATGCAATTATCCTCAGAAAAGGTATGCAGAAAGCTACAGACGCAGTTGTTGAACAGATTAAAGCTATGAGCACAGCAGTTTCAACAAAGAACCATATTGCAAGAGTTGCAGCTATTTCTTCAGGTGATGAAACAGTAGGTGCTATGATTGCAGATGCTATGGAAAAAGTAACAAATGACGGTGTAATCACAGTTGAAGAATCAAAGACAATGCATACAGAACTTGACCTTGTAGAAGGTATGCAGTTTGATAAAGGCTACCTTTCAAGCTATATGTCAACAGATATGGAAAAAATGGTAGCTGTACTTGAAAACCCATATATCCTTATTACAGACAAGAAAATTTCAAACATTCAGGAAATCCTTCCTGTTCTTGAACAGATTGTTCAGATGGGCGGAAAACTTCTTATCATTGCCGAAGACGTTGAAGGCGAAGCACTTGCAACACTTGTACTTAACAAATTAAGAGGTGCATTTACTTGTGTAGCCGTTAAAGCTCCTGGCTACGGTGACAGAAGAAAGGCTATGCTTGAGGATATAGCTATCCTTACAGGCGGACAGGTAATTTCAAGCGAACTTGGTGTTGAACTTAAAGATGCCAAGGTTGAAATGCTTGGCCGTGCTAAGACAGTAAGAGTAGAAAAAGAACTTACAATCATTACAGAAGGTGCCGGAGACAAGGCAGCTATCGAAGGCAGAGTAGCACAGATTAAGACAGCTATCGAAGAAACAACATCTGATTTCGACAGAGAAAAACTTCAGGAAAGACTTGCCAAACTTGCAGGCGGTGTAGCCGTAATCAAAGTCGGTGCCGCTACAGAAACAGAAATGAAAGAAAAGAAACTTCGTATGGAAGACGCTTTGGCAGCTACAAGAGCCGCTGTTGAAGAAGGTATCGTAGCAGGCGGCGGTACAACATACATTCATGCTATACCTGCAGTTGAAAAGGTTGTTGCTTCTCTTACAGGCGACGAAAAGACAGGTGCTCAGATCGTACTTAAATCTCTTGAAGCTCCAATGCGTCAGATTGCCGCAAATGCAGGTCTTGAAGGCTCTGTAATAGTAAACAATGTTAAAGAAAAAGGTGCAAACTACGGTTACAACGCACTTACAGAAGAATACATGGATATGGTTGAAGGCGGTATTGTAGACCCTGCAAAGGTTACAAGAAGTGCCCTTCAGAATGCTACATCAGTTGCATCTACATTCCTTACAACAGAAGCTGTAGTTGCAGACTTCCCGGATAAGAATGCTCCTGCTATGCCGGCAGGCGGCGGAATGGGCGGCATGATGTAATTTAATTAAAGCCTAACTTTAATAAAAAGACTCCAAATTATTTTGGAGTCTTTTTTAGTGTAAATATAAATTTATCGGACTGAAAGACCTTGGGGTTTCACCCCAAACCCTGAAAATTTTTTGAAAAAAATTTAGTAAAACTTTTGGTAAAATGCAATTTCATTGCATTTTTTGTAAATCCATTAACGGAAATTTTATAATTAACACCAAAATACCGTGACTTTGTCACGGTATTTTACTAAAAGTTTTGATTGAACTTTTTCAAAAGTTCACAGGTGTGGACAGAGTCCACGGTTTAGGTCTATGCTATCCATTTTTTGAGTAATTTCTGTAGGTTGTCGGCAACGGTCGCTTTTTCGACACCGTATTCGGTTATTATATCGGTTCTGCCTACGGTTTTTCCGTCTTTGGTTATGTATATTATTTCGCCGGCTTTCTCTCCTGCGTTAAAAGGTGCGGTAAGGCTTTCGTAAATCTGTTTTTGTTCCGTTATTTCCGTATCACTGCCTTTTTTCATCAGTGCAAAAACATCATAGGCTGTTTTTAAATTTACCGTATCGGTGCTTCCTTTAACAACCGATATTTCGCCGCAGTGTGAGTTTTTGTCGCAAAGTTTTTTTACTTCGTATGTACCGAAACCATAGTCGAGAAGTTTCATGGCTTCTTTAAACCGTGATTTATTGTCGGGAGCTGCCATTATTACAGCTATAAGCTCCATGTCATTTCGCTTTGCAGAGGCACTGAGACAGTATTTGGCAAGACCTGTTGAGCCTGTTTTAAGGCCTGTTGCACCGCTGTACCACTTTATCAGTTTATTGGTGTTTGTAAGACCGAATTGGGTTTCGCCCTTTCTTGTTTTGTGTGTTATTGTATCCATCCATGTGGTTGTATATTGGCATACTTCGGGGAAGTTTGAGAGAAGATAACGACTCATAATTGCAATATCGTTGGCACTGGATACATGACCGTCTGTATCAAGACCACAGGCGTTTACAAAAGTTGTATCGTTCATTTTAAGCTGGGTGGCTTTTTCGTTCATCATTTTTACAAAGCCTTCTTCACTGCCGCCTATAAATTCCGCCATGGCAACGGCGGCGTCATTTGCAGAAGCTATGACTATGCATTTTGTAAGTTCGGCGGCTGTCTGCTGTTCGTTTGGCTCAAGAAAAACCTGACTTCCGCCCATAGAGGCGGCGTGGTCGCTTACGGTTACGGTATCGTCCCATGAAAATTTTCCGTTCTTCTGGTTTTCGTAAATAAGTAGTATAGTCATTATTTTTGTAATGCTTGCAGGCGGAAGTTTCTCATGGCTGTTTTTTTCGTACAGTATTTGACCGGTGGATTTTTCCATAAGAATGGCGCTTTGTGATGAAATATCAACTCCTGTTTGTACTTCTTCGGAAAAAACGGTTATATGTATTGAGAAAATAAGGATTAGAATAAGTAATACTGCTCTTAATTTTTTAGGCAAAAAAATCCTCTCCACATTGATTATCAATACAATTTATGAGTCTGTATTTTATAATATTACATCAACGGGAGAGTCTGTAATCATTTCGTTTTTGGTTACGATACAGTCATAGGCAAGTATATTTACGCCGCAGTTTCTGGCTTCCGTAAGAGCTTGGGCAAATTTCGGGTCGGTTTTGGTATTAGGCGAAAAACTTTTAACACCTTTCATCTGTATTACGAAAAGTATATTTGCTTCGTAGCCTTCATTTTTGGCTTTTATAAGCTCATATATATGCTTTCTGCCTCTTTCGGTAGGTGCGTCCGGGAAGAAGGTCATGCCGTCCTGTTCCAATGTAACGCCTTTAACCTCAATAAATCCCTTTGTTTCGCCTTTTTCGTAATAAATATCAAATCTTGAGTTTGAATACTTTACTTCTCTTTTTATATAGTCGCATTTGCCGATTTCTTTTATAATACCGCTTTCGACAGCTTCAAAGGCGGCGGCATTAGGTGACTGGGAATCCATATTTATTAATTTATCGCCTTTATAAACGGCAATAAGTGAATATTTTGTTTTTCTGTTCGGATTGCTGCTTTCTTCAAGAATAACCGTTGCGTTTGGAGTAAGAAGTTCTTTGCATCTGCCGGTATTTTTTACATGAACGGTTTCTTCTTTGCCGTCAACTGTTACGTGGGCGACAAAGCGGTTTGGGCGGTCAACGAAAGCGGCTTTCTTTATTTTTGAATACTTCATTTTTCCTCCTGAAAAGACCTTTGGGGTTTTACCCCAAACCCCGACCACCCTTTGAAAAGTATGGACGGAAACTTTAATACAAAACCGCAATTATTGCGGTTTTGTAAAGTAAAATTATAAGTATTAAAAAAATTAGCAATAAATTTAAAACTGTTATATTTTTATTTAAAACGCAATAAAATTGCGTTTTAAATAAAAGTTTTACTCAATTTTTTGTGTGCACCGCCAAGAAAAGGCGGCGGTCGCAGACCGTTTTTGCAGAGCAAAAATGCTTTGACCATGAAAATTGCGGGTGTGGGCAGAGCCCACGGTCTTGTTCTTAAAAGCTTTTTATTGCATCACAGGTTTTTTCTATGTCTATGTCTGTGTGTGCGTCCGATACAAACATTGCTTCGAACTGAGAAGGAGCGGTGTATATTCCGCTTTCGAGCATATGTGAAAAATATTCGGCATATGCCTTTGTGTCGGCAGTCATGGCAGATGTGTAGTCTGTTACGGCAGAATGTGTAAAGAATGCACTTAAAAGTGAACCTACACGGTTTACGGTTACTTTGCCTGTGGATTTAAGGGCTTCTTCTATGCGACTGCCTTTTTTATCTATACGGTTATAAATATCTGTATTGTTAAACAGTATTTTGAGTGTTTCTATTCCGGCTGTAACTGCTATAGGATTGCCGGAAAGAGTTCCTGCCTGATAAACCTTTCCTACAGGTGATACGGTTTTCATAATGTCTTTTCGTCCGCCGTATGCACCTACAGGCATACCGCCGCCTATTATTTTGCCCATTGTTACCATGTCCGGCTTAATGCCGAAATATTGGCAGGCACCACCGAGAGAAAGACGGAAGCCTGTTATAACCTCGTCAAATATAAGCACAGTGCCGTTCTTTTCGGTTATGTCACGAAGGAACTGCAAAAAGCCGTCCTTAGGTGGTACAACACCCATGTTTGCCGCTACGGGCTCTACAACAAGGCAGGCAATTTTGTTCGGATACTGTTCAAAAAGCTTTTCAACAGACTCTTTATTGTTGTATTCCGCTACAAGAGTGCAGTTCGTAAAAGCCTTCGGTACTCCTGCACTGTCCGGAACGGCGTTTGTAATAAGTCCGGAACCGGATTTGACGAGAAGTCCGTCTGAATGACCATGGTAACAGCCTGTGAATTTAATTATAAGGTCTCTGCCCGTATAGCCTCTTGCGGCTCTTACGGCACTCATTACGGCTTCTGTTCCGCTGGAAACAAGGCGGAGCATTTCAACGGCAGGCATGGCAGACATTACAAGCTCTGCAAGCTCCGATTCTTTTTTGGTAGGTGCACCGTATGTCAGACCGTATTTGCAGGCATTCTGCACGGCGGAAATAACCTCGTCTCTGGCGTGACCCAGTATTCCAGGGCCCCATGAGCAGACATAGTCTATAAATTCGTTGCCGTCAACATCGTATATTTTGTCGCCCTTGGCATGGTCAATGAACAGCGGTGTTCTGCCAACGGCATTGAAGGCTCTTACAGGTGAGTTTACGCCACCGGGCATAAGCTCAAGAGCCTGTTTATATAATTTTTCAGAATTTTCTGTTTTCATTTCATTCTCCTTTAAAAAATAAAGACCGTGGGACTCTGTCCCACTGCTCTGCAAGCCTTTGAAAAGGCTTGAGCGAAACTTTTGTCAAAACGCAATTACATTGCGTTTTTTTGAAAAAATAATAAATTAAATCCAAACTACCATAACAAAGTTATGGTAGTTTATTGAAAGTTTTACTCAATAAGGAACCGCAAAGATAAATGCGGCAGGCGTAGCCTGATTTCCGAAGGAAATTTCCTGACCATTTCAAAAAATTGTGGGGTGTTGGGGCAACGCCCCAAGGTTTTGATTTAATTTTCCTTCAGCCACTTTGCCATGTCAAGGGCGTGGTAGGTTATTATTATTTTTGCACCGGCACGTTTCATTGCAGTAAGGTTTTCGGTAACTATCTTTTTCTCGTCTATCCAACCGTTTAAGGCAGCAGCCTTTACCATGCTGTATTCTCCGCTTACGTTGTATACGGCAAGAGGATAGTCGAACTTTTCCGAAACGGCTTTTACTACGTCAAGATATGCAAGGGCAGGTTTAACCATTACTATGTCTGCACCCTGTAAAATATCGTTTTCCACCTCACGCAAGCCTTCTTTTACGTTTCGGCAGTCCATCTGGTATGACTTTCTGTCACCGAATCCCGGTGCGGAACCTGCCGCATCTCTGAAAGGAGAGTAGTAAGCAGACGAATATTTTGCACTGTAGCCCATTATAGGTGTATTTATAAATCCGTTTTCGTCAAGTATATTTCGTATTGCGGCTACGTCTCCGTCCATCATGTCGGAAGGTGCAACCATATCCGCTCCTGCCTGAACACAGGTAAGTGCCATTTTTGCAAGAAGGGGAAGGGTTTCGTCATTAAGTATTTCGTGGTCGTGTATAAGTCCGCAGTGACCGTGGTCTGTGTATTCGCAAAGGCATATGTCGGCAATTACAATCATTTCTGGATACTTTGATTTTATGTATCTGATTGCTCTCTGGACTATTCCTTCTTTATTATAGGCATCGGAACCAACAGCGTCTTTGTGTTTCGGCACACCGAAAAGAAGTATGCCCGAAATACCGCTTTTATCTATTTTTTCAAGTATAGGGTCAAGAGTATCTATGGAATATCTGTAAACATTAGGCATAGACTCTACAGCTTCGGTTATGTTTTCACCTTCAACAACAAAAAGGGGATATATAAAATCCTTTGGATAAAGCTGTGTTTCGCATACCATGTCTCTTAAAGCCTGAGATTGTCTCAGTCTTCTGAATCTGAACATTTATTTGTCACCTCGTTTAATATTGTTTCCGCCATGGAGTCGGCAGAAGCTGTTTTTGCGGTTATATAGTTATTTACGCCGTATTTTTCAAGTGTTTTTGCCGTATACTTTCCTATACAGACAGTCTTTGCCGAGTACGGAATTGTTTTTCCGCTTTCAAAAAAGCCTTTTACTCCCGCAGAGCTTGCAAAGGTAATAAAATCAATATCTTCTTCCGGCTGGGGTATGTTTTGACATATAGTGTCATAAACGGGAATTTCGTTGAATTTACGGTTGTTTTCCGAAAGTATTTCGGAAAGCACGTTATTTCCTTTTAAAGCACGTGGTATTAATATATTATCACTTTTGTCTGTTTTTTCAACAAGTAAGTGGGCAAGGCTGTCCGATGTAAATTCGGTCGGAACTATATCGGCATAAATACCGAATTTTTTGAGATATTCGTAAGTTCCGTTTCCTATTACGGCAAAACGCAGATGGCTTAGCTTACGTATATCCGTTTCGGTTTCTTTCAATGTGTCAAAAAATATTTTTATTGAATTAGGCCCTGTAAATACAAGAACGGTGAAAGCGTTTATACACCGAATTGCTTTTTTGAGTTCGGGTTTATCAACGGGATTTATCTGGACAAAGTCCAAAATCTGTGTATAACCGCCTAAGTTTTCTATTTTTTTTGAAAGTTTTGTGCAGAAATCCTTTGTTCCGCACAGGGCAGTTTTAATTTTCGATAAAGGAAGATTGGTGGCGGAGAGCATATTAAGAGCTGCACATTTTCCCACAACTATTATGGCAGGGGATACAATTAAGGTATCGGCTGTGGCTTTTTCGGAAATATCTTTTAAAGTTCCGCGGCATATATGCTGATTTTTTCTTGTTCCGTTGGAAATAACGGCACAAGGAGTGTTTTTATCCATGCCGTTTTTCAAAAGCTCGGCTGTTATTTTTTCTATGTTTTTAAGTCCCATAAGAAAAACTATTGTTCCGTCAAGCTGTGAAAGGGCTTTGAAATTTATGCTGTTTTCAATCTCGCCGTCTGCCGTATGACCTGTAACTACCGTAAAAGAACGGCTTAATTTTCTGTGGGTAACGGGTATTCCGCAGTTCATAGGTACGGAAATTGCAGAAGTAATTCCCGGTATAACTTCGTAGCCGATATTTGCTTCTTTAAGGGCAATACATTCTTCCGAACCTCTGCCGAAAACAAAAGGATCACCGCCTTTTAAACGGAGAACGGTATTGCCTTTTTCGGCTTCGGATACAATAAGGGCATTTATTTCCTCCTGTTTCATGGAATGATGTCCCGATGATTTTCCGGCATATATTTTTACACAATCTTTTTTGCAGTTATCAAGAACTGTATTGTCTATAAGATTATCGTATATTACAACGTCACATTTTTTTATAAGCTCAAGAACTTTGACTGTTATATAGCTTTTGTTTCCGGGGCCTGCCCCTGCAATATATACAAATGGTTTTTTATTCATGTGTCAGTTCACCTGCCATATCAGTAAGTGTTTTTTCTATATCTATAATAGGTACGGTTCTGCTTATTATATCTGAATTTTTATAAAAAGCCGTTATTTTTATATTTTTGTTTTCCTTTACGGCATAGACTCCTGCCGCATCATGGCAGTCTGCACCTAAGAGATGCATAAGTTTTCTTTCCGTATCAAAGATAAGTTTCGTATCACTGTGATTTATATAGGAAAGAATTTTTTCGGCTTCACTTCCTTTTATACATTCACAGGCAATTATTGCCTGACAGGAGGCGGGAACGAATTTGTCCGTATGGGGAGCATAATATTTAAAGCCTTCATTTTCAAGGTCTATGCCCAGTCTTTCAATGCCTGCTTTGGCAAGTATTATTCCGTCAAAAAGTCCGTCTTTAAGCTTTTGCAGTCTGGTAGGAACATTGCCTCTCAGATTTTCGAAGTCTGTATTAAAAAGCCTTTTTGCCATGGCAATACGTCTTGGACTTGATGTGCCTATTGTTTTAATATCTTTTATGTCGGTTTCTTTTTTTGTTATGACAATATCCGAAACATTTCCTCTTTCCAAAACGGCGGCTATTGTAAAAGGAAAATGGGTTTCGGAAGGAAGGTCTTTTCCGCTGTGTACGGCAATATCTATTTCGTTGTTTTTTAAAGCTTCCTCAAATTCCGTTATAAAAAGACCTTTTCCGCCTATGGCATAAAGTGGACGGTCTGTTATTTTATCGCCTTTTGTTTTTAATATTACAAGCTCTGTTTCTAAAAGAGGGAAGGCTTTTTTTAATTCCGACTGTATCATTTCCGCCTGTTTAAGAGCCAAAGCACTTCCCCTTGTGCCTATTCTTAATTTAGTCATCTTGTTTATCCTTTTCGTTATTTATAATTTCAAACAGTTCTTCATCGGTTATATTGTTTCGGTTAAGCATAAGAATTTTGAACAGCTCATTCATTTTATCCTTCCGTTTTTTAGGTTGGATATGCTCTTTTATGTATTCACGGAGACTGCCCATACGGTTATTTATGCTGCCGAGAAAAGAAGGAATGTTGTTGTTTATTAAGTTTTTTATGTACTGGGTTATAACGGGACTTTTTCCGCCGCTTGATATTCCGCACACCAAATCATCCTGTTTAACTATGGAAGGGAATATAAATGTGCATAAGTCGGGACAATCAACTACATTTACGGGAATATTCTTTTCACTGCACAAAGCACTTATACGGCTGTTTACATCCGGGTTGTCTGTTGCCGCTATAACAACAAAAACACCGTCAATGTCGGTGTCCCTGAACTGACGGTTTATTATGGTTACACTATTAGGATAGGTTTTTTCAAAAATACTGAAATTTTCTTTTATTTCGGGCGAAACAACAGTAAGCCTGCAACCGAAGGAAAGAAGTATTTCGGCCTTGCGGAAAGCGGTTTTTCCTGCACCGGCTATAAGAATGTTTTTATCTGAGATATTAATAAAAAAAGGAAAATATGACATATTTATCGGCTCCATTCTTTTATATAATCATTTAACCATTCCGATACAGATTCTGTCTGGTTTCTGTCCGAAAGTTTTCGCAGAGAATATATAAGGTGTTTTAAACTGCGTTTTTCCACTATTTTTTCAAGGTCGGGAAGGCTGTTTATAATATCCCTAAAGCACAGTTCTTTTATAATCTCGTCAGTCCAACTTTTAACATATTCTGCGGCAGAAAGAGCTTTTGTCTTTTTAATGCGGTTATTTGTTTTTGAAAGTGTATTGAAATAATCAATATCAAAAAGGCGGCAGTTTTCCATTTCCTTTATGGCAGAGTCTATATCGTTAGGCACTGCAAGGTCTATAAAAAGACGAGGTTTTTTGGTTTTAATATTTTCTTTAAGCTCGTCTTTTGTAACTGTATAGTGGGGGCTTGATGTGGCACTGATTACAACATCTGCCCAGTCCATAAATTTATATCTGTTTGAAAAGTCTGTTATAACTATATTTTCGCTGAAAGGAAGAACGGTGTTTGCACTGTGCCTTCCGGAAGTGCCTATTATTTCCGTATTATCTTTATCCGCAATATTTTTGGCTGTTATAGAGCCTATTTTTCCTGTTATGCCTATAATAAGGATATGTTTTTCTTCCTTTTTAAAATGGAAAACCTCATTGGCAGTAAGAGTGCCTATTGAGACAGGTGTACTTGAAAGACCCGTTACGGTTTTAATTTCCTTTGCGGCGGTAATTGCCATTTTAAATATAGTATTAAATTCTGTTGAAACGGCGTTATTTTCCATTGCAAAGTAGTAGCTTTCCTTTACTTGGCGTAGAATTTCATCTTCGCCAAGAACCATTGAGTCTATTCCGCAGGCTACTTTAAGAAGGTGGCCGATAGCATTTTCGCCTGTAAAAACATTAAAATACTTAATTGCCTTTTCAATATCCATACCTTTATAATTACATATAAAATGCTCGGCTTTTTTGATATTTTCTCTGTCGGAATCGAAATAAAATTCACATCTGTTGCAGGTACTTATTATAACACACTGGGCTATAGCTGGTATAGAGTTAAAAAGTTTTTTGAAAAAATCCGACTGTTCCTCTTTACTGAAGGCAAACAAGGCTCTTACGGCAAGAGGGGCGGATTTAAAGCTTACGCTTATTACGTTCATTTCCATGTCTCCCGGAAAAACCTTGGGGTTTCACCCCAAACCCTGACAAGCTTTTGAAAAAGCTTGAGCAAAACTTTTACCAAATCCCATGACTTAGTCATGGGATTTTTGTTAAAGTTTAGGTCAATCCTTTTTAAAGGATTGCAGGTGTGGACAGAGTCCACGGTTTTGAATTAGTATTGGGGCAAAGCCCCAAGGTTTTTACTTAGTATAACCGAGAAATTCGGAAATGCCAAGACACGCCTGCTTTAAAACAGGAGAAATTTCTATTATTCGCTCTTTTGTCATTCGTTTTGCAGGGCCGCTTATGCTTATGCCGGCTACGATATGCCCTGTAAAGTCCCTTATAGGCATGGCAAGACATATCATTCCGTCTACGAATTCTTCGTTGTCAACGGCATAACCGTTTTTTTGTATTTTCTTTATTGCCTCTTTAAGTTCGTCTTTTTCTGTCATAGTATTGAAAGCAAGTTTTGTTAAAGTAGTTCTTTCAAAATAGTTTTCAAACTCATTTTCAGGCAGATCACTCATAAAAAGTTTTCCCAAGGCTGTAGCATACATAGGCTCACGTTCACCTACCTGAGTATTTGTACGCAGCATTCGTGCTGCCGGTTCCATTTTGCATATGATTATAGCCTCGTAATTATTTAATATGCCTAAGTTTGTTGTTTCAAGGAAAGTATTACAGAGCTTTTCTATAACTGGAACATAGTTTGCACCGTTAAGAGTATGCTGTTTAGGTACAGCATTACCGGCATTGAAAAGTCCCCAGCCCAGACGGTAGGCAGGAGATATGCCGTTTATTTTTTCCACAAAGTCATATGCCATAAGAGTATCAAGCAGACGGTGAACGCCGCTTTTGCCGATTTTAAGGGCAGAGCTTATTTCTGTAAGAGATATTCCTTCGCTGGAAGGGTTATCTTTAATATAGTTCAGAATATCAAGTGCTTTTCCCAATGTTTGAACGGGATATTTAGGTATATGCTTGAAATCGCTCATAAATTCTCCTCCGTATGTGTGTATTGTATAAAAAAAAGTGCATTGTATGCATTTTAATTTATATTTAATGTTGTTCTGAATAATAGAATGATATAACTATTATATAGATTTATATTAAAAAAGTAAAGAAAATATGTTACGTTTTTATTGAAAGTTAGCATTGACATTATGGCAATGCATAATTATAATGATTGTTGTAAGAAATCAGAAAGGCGTTCTGATATTTGGAACAAACTAAGCCTTGTATTATTAGCATTCGGTGCAGAGTGCTTTATATCATTATATCCGACAGGGTCGGAAGCTAACAGGTGGAGAGGAGTTTTGATATGAACCGAGTTACTGTAAATCGGGAAATGTGTAAGGAATGTGAATATTGTATGCATTTCTGTCCAAAAAAGACAATACTTAAAAAAAGTGAAACTGTTAACAAAATGGGATATTATGCTGTTGAAGCTGTCGATATGACAGACTGTGTTGCTTGCGGTATCTGTGCAACTGTTTGTCCAGAAGGCGCTATAATGGTAGAAAAAGACGTTTAAGGGAGGGTTTAAGTAATGGCAGATAAAGTTTTTATGCAGGGTAACGAAGCCTTCGCTGAAGCGGCTATCCGTTCAGGTTGTAAATATTTCTTTGGTTATCCTATAACACCATCAAGTGAAATTCCGGAATATTATGCAAAGAAAGCTCCTTCAGAGGGACTTACATTTGTTCAGGCAGAAACAGAAGTTTCAGCTTTCAATATGGTTGCAGGTGTTGCAGCTACAGGTAAAAGAGGCATGACAGCTACAGCAGGCCCTGGTTTTTCTCTTGGCTGCGAAGCTATGAGCTATATGTCAGCAGCAAGCCTTCCAAGCGTTATTGTTGACTGTATGCGTCCTGGTCCTGCCGACGGTGAAATCCTTGGTTCACAGGGTGACTACAACCAGCTTACAAAAGGCGGCGGACACGGTGACTACAACACAATAGTTCTTGCTCCTTATTCAGTTCAGGAATATGCAGACTTTGCTCCTCTTGCATTTGACCTTGCAGAAAAATACAGAAACCCTGTAGTAGTTGCAAGTGACGGTACTATCGCTAAGATGATGGAAAACGTTGAGCTTCCTGAAAAAATAGAAGTAAACAAGAGATGGGACTGGGCTGTTGACGGTATCAACGGCAGAGGACACCACAACGACATCACAACTTGCGGTGACGGTCCTGACCAGTGGGAAAAATTCAACCTTGATCTTCAGGCTAAGTTCGCTAAAATCAGAGAAAACGAGCAGAGATGGGAAGAAATCGAAACAGAAGATGCTGATATTATCATAGTTTCATTTGGTACAACAGCAAGAGTTTGCCTTGATGCTATTAAGCTTGCAAGAGCAGACGGAATTAAAGTAGGTATGATCAGACCTATCACAATCTGGCCATTCCCTGAAAAAGCATTTGCAAACTACATAAACAAAGGCAAGAAGTTCTTTGTAGTAGAACTTAATGCAGGTCAGATGGTAAATGATGTTAAGCTTGTTGTAAACGACAATGCTTCTGTAGAATTCTACGGCAGACTTGGCGGACAGATTCCTACACCTGTAGAAATCTACAACAAGATTTGTGAACTTTACAAATAATCAGGGAGGACAGTACAATGAGTATAGTATACAAGAGACCTGAGGTCTTTACAGACGAATATATGAAATACTGCGGCGGTTGCGGTCACGGTATTATAAATAAACTTATCGGTGAAATAATTGAAGAGGAAAACCTTGTAGAAAAGACAGTTCTTATCTGGCCTATCGGTTGTTCGGTTTATGCTGACAAATATTTCAAGGCTGACTCAGTTTGTGCCCTTCACGGACGTGCTCCTGCTATGGGTACAGGTGTTAAGAGATCATGTCCGGAAGACCTTGTTATTGTATATCAGGGCGACGGCGATATGGTTTCCGAAGGTATGGCAGAAATTATGCATGCCGGCATCAGAGGCGAAAAATTCACAGTTGTTTTCGTAAACAACTCTATCTATGGTATGACAGGCGGTCAGATGGCTCCTACAACACTTATGGATCAGGTTACAACAACAACACCTTACGGCCGTCAGGAAGAAAATACAGGTAATCCTGTAAACATGGCTGAAATTATCGGTAACCTTCCGGAATGCTACTACAGCGAACGTGTTACAGTAAACAGCCCTGCAAATATCAGAAAGACAAAAGCAGCTATCAAGAAAGCTTTCAAATATCAGATGGAAGGCAAGGGACTTTCATTTGTAGAAATCCTCTCACCATGTCCTACAGGCTGGAAGATGAAACCTGTTCAGGCTATTAAGCACATTGATGAAGAAATTACAAAGCAGTTCCCACTTGGTGTATTCAAGGATCGCGGTCAGGAGGAGAAATAATTATGAAAAGTGAACTTATATTTTCAGGCATCGGCGGACAGGGTACTATCCTTATGGGAAAAATGGCCTGTACAGCCGCAGCAAAAAAAGGATATAATGTAACTCTTTCACCTGCTTATGGTCAGGAAAAAAGAGGCGGACGTGCAAGCTGTCAGGTTGTAATCTCAGAAGAAATGGGTTCTATGATGATTTCAGCAGCCGATACAATTCTTGTTATGGATGAAAAATCACTCAAGGATTACGAAAGCAAAGTAAAACCTGGCGGAACACTTATTATCAACAGCTCTATGATTGATACAAAGGCTACAAGAACAGACATCAAAGTTGTAGAAATTCCTTTTACAGAAATAGCTACAGAAGTTGCTACTCCTAAGTCAGCAAACATGGTTGCTCTTGGTGCAGTTGTAAAAACACTTGATATAATAACACTTGATGACGCAAGAGCAGTTATCAAGATGAAAATGAAACCGGCTCTCGTAGAAGCTAACATCAAGGCTCTCGAAGCAGGCTATGACTACGTGAAGTAATTTACCAACCATAAAACCACACACAAACACACACACACACGGAGGAAGGACTTTTGGGCTATGTTCAAAAGTCCTTTTTCTGTGTAGTAAAAAGCAGTTAGCAGTGGTCAGAAAAACATTGGAAGATTTTAGGATACAATGAAAGGGAAACTGTAACGGTCGGTGACAGAGGGGGTTGCCTTTTCCACTGGGGAGAAGGCTTTTTAGCTACAATTTTTTCTTAAATCTCGAAAACCAATATGACTATTGTCATATTGGTTTTTATTAAAAGTTTTACTCAATTTTTTTCAAAAAATTGTGGGGTATTGGGGCAAAGCCCCAAGGTCTTAGTTACTGTCTTTATTTAGGGTTTGAAAAATTATATGTGGTGGTATATAATGAAAAAAGCAGTTTAAGATTACAAAATTTTGTTTTTTTGGGAGTTTTTGTATATGCTTAAAAGATTTGTTTGTATGTTTTTGGCGGCATCTTTATTGCTTTCGGGCTGTGGCGGTGCCAATGACGAAGAAGATACGTTTTCGCTTTCCAAGTCCCAACAGGAAAAGTATGCCGGCATTATAGAAGATGAGCTTAACAGTTTTTATTGGCACTATGACAGCTCAAGTCTTGCTTATTATGAAGCAAAAGTGCCTGATGATACAGATGATAATGCACAGTTGTTTAAAGCAAGTGAAGAAAGCGGATTTAATATGAAATCATATGCCGGAAAAAATGCGGTTTGTTATACGGCAAACCTTACCCATATTAATTCCGAAAATGCCGGTCTGGTGTATTTTTATTTTGTAAGAAACAGTATTGTGGGACTTTTTTATTCACCGGCAGCATATCCTTCAAAATATGTTGGGCTTAATATACGAAATGTTTTTACATCTTATGCCGGTATAAAAAAGAATGAAAGCGATAAGGAATATTTGTCTGATAATTATAGCGGTAAAAAGCTTAATGTGCTTTCGGAAGGCTTTTCATCACAGTATAAAACCGAAAACGGAAGCTTATTTGCGGAGATTACATCAACAAGTGTAAATATATACCGTTACAGCAGAGGAAATATAAAAAAATATGCTGTTTTGTCATCTTCTCAGCTGGAAAGCTTAAGACCTATAAGTGTTTCTTTTACACCTGACGGTGGTGTTGCTGTTATAGTGGGAACTGCTACAGAAGGTAATGATGAGATGGAAACCGAAAGAATTTTCTCGGAGAAAGTTCTGTTTTTTAACAATAGTTTTTCAAAACAGAATTACAGCATAGATCTTTCAAACGGAAGCTATTCCTGTGTTTCAACAGCAGGTGACAGGCTTGTTCTTATAAATGACAAGACAACGGAGTTTTATGAGAACGACAATGGAAACTATATAAAAACGGCAAGCTATTATACAAATATACAGGCAACCGATTTTAAGGAAGCCGATATTGATAAAGACGGTGTAAATGAGTATATAATAACTGACGGAAAAGATCTTTACATATACAGGATAAATGATAAGAGTGTAAGCTGCATATGGCGTACAAATGTATCGGCGGATTGCTATTATGGATATATTTACACAGGCGACTTAAATGATGACGGCACAGATGAAATTTATATATGTGACAGTACGGGAACAATCATACGGTATGTAATAGGAAAAGACGGGCTTATATCAAGAAACGAAGACATAGCCTACAGTCAGAGAATTTATGCCGGAGATTTTGATAATGACGGCAGAGATGATTATATTTTCTTTGATGGCGAAAACAATACTCTTTATATGAGGAAGTAAATTATGAATGACGAATATTTTATGACAGAGGCACTTAAAGAGGCACAGAAGGCGTTTGATATTGATGAAGTTCCTATAGGTGCTGTTATAGAACATAAAGGTGAGATAATAGGCAGAGGCTATAACAGACGCAATACAGAGAAAAATCCGCTTATGCACGCCGAGATAATAGCAATAAACGAAGCGGCAAAGGTAATAGGCGATTGGAGAATAGAGGACTGTACCATGTATGTAACCGTAGAGCCGTGTCCTATGTGTTCCGGTGCTATTGTACAGGCAAGGATACCTAAGGTAGTATTTGGCACACATAATGCAAAGGCAGGCTGCGGAGGTTCAATAATCAATCTTTTGCAGATGGAAAAGCTTAACCACCGCTGTGAGGTAGTAAGCGGCATAATGGAAGATGAGTGCCGAGACATGATGAAAATGTTCTTTAAGAGGTTCAGAAAATAATATATGGGGAACAAAATCCAAGACTAAAAAACTTTGAAAAGTTTTAGATTAAATATAAATTTAGCAGTCAGTGGGCAGTGGGCGGTGGACAGATTTAAAGCCGTCCCTGAAAGGGAAGGTGTTGAGCGAAGCGAAACGGATTAAATTTAATTTTTTCCAAATGGAAAAGGGGGATTTGCAGGAACTTTTTTATCGAAAAAGTTCCCTGCACCTTCAAAAATCTCTTTAAGACCGCACATTCCATGTGCCTCCGGAAATAGGCTATGCAATGTTTACGGCAACAGATACAGGATTTACGTTTTAAAATCAATACAATGGAGATTTTATTCGGCAAATTTTAAAAAAGACAAATCTTAATAACATAACTTATAATTTTGTTCCGAAAAATGCAATGAAATTGCATTTTGATAAAAGTTTCGCTTGAGCCTTTAGGGAACCGCAAAGATAAATGCGGCAGGCGAAGCCTGATTTGCGAAGCAAATTTCCTGACCAAGAAGGCTCACAGAGTTTGAGACAGAGTCTCAAGGTCTTTGCTAAATTTATATTTATCGTTAATATGCAGTACCTGAAACGGAAGATGGAAAAGCGTAGCTGTAACGTGAGGGTTTTAATGATGATTTATCCCTTATTTTTCAGTGCTTCCGACAAAATTTTATAAATTTTTGATTAAATAAATACAGTTGTTTTGAATTAATTTTAATGCCGATGATTTGGATAAAATAACCAATTATCGGTATTTTTTTTGATATAAATATTTAATTTTAAACTAAAATGAATATTTACATATAAATTGTATATTTTTATATACAATTTAATAGATAAACACTATATTTAGTGGTCAAATTTTGTTATTGACACATATATTCAACTTTGGTAATATCACTGTTATATACTTTATTAATGTATATATTTTAGTACAATAAATAATAGAACGAGGTGGGGAAAATGAAATTAATGCATACTACACTGCCAGAATTTTTAGAAAAAATACATATGGCAGCAGAAGAAAGTCCGTATCCTAAGCATATTGATATAAGAGGGCTTGAAAATCTTACATCAGCTAAAATGCAGGCTTTAAGAACAGGACGACTTGAAAATGCAGTAGAAGAAATGACAATGAAGAAAGGCGTAGCTAAGGTCGACCTAACAGTCATACCAAGAATTCCGGAGACAATGCACACGGTTGTCGTGAGAGGACTTGACGAAGAAGGAAAAGTTAAAAGTGCGGTGCTTGAAATCATTAATATCATGCATCCTACCGAGGAAGCTCTCCTTGAGGACTGTAAGGATATAGATGACAGAAGACCCGGCATAGGAAAACACTAAGTAGGTGGGGACCAAAAGACAGTGTTTTAAAATTAAAGGGGAGATTTTAAATGGCAAAATTAAGATACAAGGTTCTTCCGGAGGGAATGCTGGGAGATATACATATACCTATTGATATAGTTTACATAAAAAGAAGCGATGTAGATGCGGCAGGTCTTACACCGAGACAGGCTTTCGAGGCAATAGCAAAGACAAGCGATGCACCTATGGGGCTTAATATATTCGATACGGAAACTGTAGGCACAACAAGCGACGGTGTTATGGTAGAAGGTACGGTAACACATATGGCTGCGGCTGACAGAGGAATATTTAATCCTGATTTCGGTTTCCTTGAGGCAATGGAAATGCCGTATTCCGAAGAACTGGTTAAGGAAGAAAAACATCTTTTCCAGTGGCAGAAAAACTTTCCCGGCAGAAGAATGTTCAGAGGCCCTGATGAGTCAAAGAAGGTTATACCTGTTCACAATGCCTGCGTAACGGGCCGTGCCTGTAACCAGAACTGCTCAACGGAAATGGCTAACATGATTACGATGGAAGAAGTAATGCTTCCTGTTCTCGGTCAGCAGGAAATTATAAATGACGGCAAGGTAATGGTAGGCTACACAGGCGGAATAGTTTCCGTAGGTGTAGGGCTTACAGTACCGGAGCTTTCCGGCAGAATGTTTCCTACAAGACAGTTTAAGATAGGTGAAAGTGCCCATTCATGCGGAAAGAGAACAAAGACTCTTAAAGAAGATGTTCCTTGCCTTACATGCACAAAGCAGACTTTGGCAAAAAATATAATACGTTGTATCCTTTCCGGCGGTATTCCGGCTGAAAATATGGCACCGGCACCGTCTGTTCTTACAATAGCAAAGCACCTTGGTACGGAAATAAACTATGATAATATCGCACCTGCGGCATACGAGGAGCTTGACAGCATAGGCTTTACTAAGGAATGGATGGAGAAAGACTTGGAAAGACTTACTCCGGAAGAAATAATAGAAAGAGCGGACGAGCTTATTCCGGGTATGGAGGGAGCCGTAACATACGACGTAAAAGATATAGTTAAATACATGGAAATAGATGTATAAATAATTAAAGATTTTGGTAAAATTAAAACCCCGTTCAGAGTATTTTTCTTTGAATGGGGTTTTTAATATAGGAAATGGTTTGCTCATTAAATATAAATTTATCGGACTGAAAGACCTTGGGGCGTTGCCCCAATACCCCACGATTTTTTGAAAAAAATCGAGTA
>CAKQPE010000024.1 GCA_934256695.1 uncultured Eubacteriales bacterium | reverse complement strand
AGTTTTACTCGATTTTTTTCAAAAAATCGCAGGGTGTGGGACAGAGTCCCACGGTTTAAAAAAGAGGTGGTAGTAATTTTTTCGGGAATAATTGAAAACGTAAGACAAAAATCTCCTCTTGTCTGTAATATGGCAAATATCGTAACTGTAGCCGACTGTGCCGCCGTAACAACTGCCTGCGGCGGAAGAATAAAAGTGCTTTCTGACTGCGAAGAAGAATTAATTGGAATTTGTGACGGTGTAAATATAAATATGGGTACTCCGGACAGACATAAGCTTGAGGTTATGGTACAGGTGGGAGTTATGGCAAACAACTTTAAAAAACCGCTTCTTCTTGACCCTGTAGGCGTAGGTGCGTCAAAAATACGTACAGATACGGCAGTAAGGCTTATGAATGAAGTTAAGTTTTCCGTTATTAGGGGAAATATATCGGAGATAAAAACACTTATAACAGGCAGTGGAAAAACAATGGGCGTAGATGCAAATGTAGACGATAAGGTAACGGGAAAAAATCTGGCAAGATCGGTGGAGTTTGCCGGAAATTTTTCGTTAAAAACAGGTGCGGTTGTTGCAATAACAGGCAGTATAGATATTGTAACAGACGGAAAAACAGCCTTTTGTATATATAACGGCGATAAAATGATGAGTTCCATAACAGGAAGCGGCTGTATGCTTTCGGCAATGATGGCGGCTTTTGTTTCCGCAAACGGAAATAATATTCTTAATTCGGCGGCAGCAGCTGTATGCACAATGGGAATATGCGGTGAAAGAGCAAGAAAACGTCTTTTAAATGACGAGGGCAGCGGAAGTTTCAGAAGGTATTTAATAGACGAAATTGAAAATATATCTCAGACAGATTTGGAAAGAGAGGCAAGATATGAAATTAGATAAAAAAGCAATGATTTTGTATGCCGTTACGGACAGAAAGTGGACAGGCAGACAGAGCCTTGCCAAGCAGGTAGAAAGTGCCTTAAAAGGCGGTGCCACCTGTGTTCAGCTTAGGGAAAAAAATCTGGACTATGAGGGATTTTTGGCGGAAGCCGTTGAAATTAATAAACTTTGCAAAAAATACAAAGTCCCTTTTATTGTAAACGATAACGTGGAAATAGCAATTAAAAGCGGTGCTGACGGTGTTCATGTGGGTCAGGACGATATGCAGGCGGGAGATGTACGCAAAAAAATAGGCGATGATATGATTTTGGGCGTATCGGCACACAACGTAAAAGAAGCTTTGACAGCAGAAAAAAACGGTGCTGACTATATCGGTGCCGGAGCGGTTTTCGGTACGTCAACCAAAACAAATGTGTCGGCTATGAGCTATGATACTTTAAAGGATATTTGTTCTGCTGTAAGTATACCTGTTGTTGCCATAGGCGGTATTAACGAAAACAATATTCCGTTGCTGAAAGGCAGTGGCATAGACGGAACGGCACTTGTTTCAGCTGTGTTCTCGGCAGAGGATATAGAGAAAAAATGTATTGAACTTAAAGCGGTTATTGAGGATACAATTAAAAATTAAAATATCAATACGGAAGAAAAAAAGGAGGCTGGTTTTATGTATTTTAACACAAATGCGGTTTTGGAACAGGCGAAAGAACACGACAGTTTTTATCTTTATGATGAAAAGGTGATACTTGAAAGAGCCGAGAGACTGAAAAAAGCTTTTGAAGGAATTGGTCTTTTGTACTCCATAAAGACAAACCCTTATGTAAATGTTGTAAAAACAGTGTTTTCAAAAGGTTTCGGTGCAGATGCCGCAAGTTTTAACGAGGTTCTGTTGGCTGAAAAATGCGGACTTAAAAAAGACGAAATATATTATTCGGCACCGGGAAAAACTCCGTTTGACATAGAAGGTGCCGTTGAAAAATCAATTATAACGGCAGACAGCCTTAATGAAATAGACCTTATAGAAAAAACAGCCCAAAGCAAAGGAATAACAGCTGAAATAGGAGTGCGAATTAATCCGGATTTTTCGTTCTATGGCGGAAAAGGTACAGCATCTAAGTTCGGCATAGAGGAAAAACAGCTTTTTGAAAATGCGGAAAAAATAAAAAATATGAAACACATCAAGGTAATAGGTATCCATGTACATTTGCACAGTCAGGAGCTTGATGCCCAATACATAGAAAAGTATTATGAAAATATGTTTGACCTTGCCGAAAGAGCAGAAGAAAAAATGGGCGTTGAGTTTAAGTTTATAAACCTCGGTTCGGGAATAGGCATACCTTATGCGGAAAGAGAGAAAGAAGTAAATGTAGAGCTTTTGGGTGAAAAACTGAGGGCTTTAGTCGGCAGATATAAAGAAAAACACAGTAATACACATATTTATGTGGAAACAGGCCGTTATTCTGTGGGTAAAGCCGGAGTATATGCGGCTAAGGTTGTGGATAAAAAGACATCTTACGGCAAAACATTCGTTGTTCTTGCGGCAACTTTGACAGGCTTTGCAAGACCTGCATATGCACATATGTTTGAAAAATATGCCGTTGATGAATTCCCTGCCGAATGTGAGCCGTTTTATACCTGCAAGGGTGCTTTTCAGTACGTGCCTTTAACGGAAAATACCGATACGGAAAAAGTGACTCTCTGTGGCGGATTATGTACATCAACAGACATAATAGAAGAAGATATAGAACTTAAAAAGCTGGATATAGGTGATGTAGTGGTTATTACAAATGCGGGAAGCTATGCGGCAGTTATTACGCCTATGGAGTTTGCATCACTGAGAAAACCGGCACAGCTTATGCTTAAAGCCGACGGTACGGTAACAGAGGCATAACCCTTCTGTCAGGCTTACGCCTGCCACCTTACATTTTAGGGACAGCTTTAACATCAATTTATACTTAATCCAAAAATACCGTGATTTTATCACGGTATTTTACTAAAAATTTAGGTCAAGCCTTTTTAAAGGCTTGCTGGTGTGGGCAGAGCCCACGGTTTTAAAAGGTACTTAGAGAAAGGAGAAATTTATGTTCAGACAAATGCGGAGGAAAAACCAAGAGCTGTCTAATGATGAGACAGTTGAAATACTGAATAAATGCACAAACGGTACATTGGCTCTTTTGACTGATGAAGGCTATACATACGCAGTGCCGTTAAGCTATGTGTATAATGACGGAAAAATATATTTCCACGGTGCAAAAGAGGGCTTGAAAACAGATGCAATTAAAAACCACAATAAGGTGTCCTTTGCCGTAGTTGAAAAAGATATGATAGTTCCTAAGGAATATACAACATATTTCAGAAGTGTTGTTGTTTTCGGCACAATAAAAATTATAGAAAATAAAGCAGAAAAAATAGATGTTCTCAATATGCTTGTGAAAAAATATTCTCCTGATTTTGTAAAATATTCTCAGGAGGAGATTGATAAGTTAATAGATAATGTAGGCATTATATGCCTTGATATTGAAAAAATGACAGGCAAAGAAGCTATTGAACTGGTAAGAGCAAGACAAAAATAATGGATTTTTAAATTACTGTATGATAAAATTAAAAGTATATTTTATACTATCTTTCGGAGGTGTTTTTTAATGAAACTTCTTACATATTCGGCAGAAGGAAAAGAAAAAGTAGGTGTTCTTACGCCATGCGGCAAAAAGGTTGTGCCACTTGACAAAAACGGTTTTGATTATAAGGATATGAATGACCTTATAGACAGAATGACTAATGAAGACAAAAAGAAAATAGAAGTCCTTTCAAGGGCTGAAAATGCAGAAGGTGTGCTTGATATTGAATCGGTAAAAAAAGAAGCACCTATACCTGAGCCTAAACAGGATATTATATGTCTTGGCATAAACTATTGGGCTCATGCGGAAGAATCGGTAAGATATAAGAAAGAAGCCTTCGACGGTGACAGAAAGTTCCCTGTATATTTTTCAAAAAGAGTAAACAGAGCTTCTGCTGACGGTGATGTAATACCGAGCCACAGCGATATAATATCAACTCTTGACTATGAAGCGGAGCTTGCCGTTATAATAGGCAAAGACGCAAAGAACGTAGCCAAAGAAGATGCATATAAGTATGTTTTCGGATATACAGTAATAAATGATGTTACAGCAAGGGAACTTCAGACAAGACACAAACAGTGGACATTCGGCAAAGGTCTTGACGGATTTACGCCTATGGGACCATGGATCGTTACAGCCGATGAAATAGCCGCACCTCCTGTGCTTACAATAAAATCATTTGTAAACGGTGAGCCGAGACAAAACGGAAGAACGGATATGTTTATACATGATATAGCATATGTTATAAACGAGCTTTCTCAGGGAATGACTCTTAAAGCCGGTACTATAATAGCTACAGGTACTCCTGCCGGAGTAGGAATGGGCTTTACACCGCCTAAATTCCTTAAAGCCGGAGATGTGGTTGAGTGTGAGATTGAAAATATCGGAAAAATAACAAATAGAGTTGAGTAAGGCTTTTGGCGGAAATTAATATTAAATTCGATAAATTTAAATTTATCGAACTGATTAAAACCGTGGACTCCGTCCACACCTGCGATTTTTTGAAAAAAATCGAGTAAAACTTTTATCAAAACGCAATTATATTGCGTTTTTTGTAAATCCATTTGTGATATTTTTAAAGTCTTCCCCTCGGTGGGGAAGATGTCACGAAGTGACAGATGAGGGGAAAACAACGTAAAAATAATCAAGATTACCCCTCATCCGCTTCGCTACGCTCAGCAACTTCTCCCCGAGGAGAAGGCTTATTATTGGCAATTTTATAGTTAACATAAAAATACCGTGACTTTGTCACGGTATTTTACTAAAAGTTTAGGTCAAGCCTTTTCAAAGGCTTGTGGGGTATTGGGGCAACGCCCCAAGGTCTTTCAGTTTGCTAAATTTATATTTTACATATGTATTTCTATTCCTATGCCACGGTTTTGCATATTGGTCAAAACTTCTTTGAGACATTTTATAAAACAGTTTATAAGCGGCTGTTTTGTTTTATCCTGAATATATACACAAAAATTGATTCTTTTCGGTACATCAAATGACATATGGCATATTTTAATGTCTGTTGTTTGTTTTAGGTTATGTGCAACACTGGAGGGAACTATTGCCCAGTAATTTTTTTTGCTTATAAAAAATTCAAGCTGACTCATAATTTCAAGCTTAATCTGCGGCATGGCTCTTTCACCGAAAATATCTTTATGCCAGTCTGAAAATTCAAAACACCAGTCAATGAATATTTCGTTTTTTAAATCAAGCATTGATATATCGACTATATCGGGGAAAGGTGATTGTTTGGAGCAGACAAAAACCATTGATTCCGAAAAAGCGGGACAAGACAATATTTTTTCCGCCTTTTGTTCGCTTACGGTAAATGCCATATCAGTAAGCCCTTCGGAAATGCTTCTGTATGCGGGAAAAGTATCCATATCCTGTACCTCAAGTATTGCATCGGGCATTTCAGACATAAATTTTTCGTATACAGGTGCAAATATATATGTGCCGAGACTGTTAAAAGAAGAAACCCTAAGGGTTACGGATTTATGTTTTCCGCTTAAAGAAAGCATATCTGATACTATTTCACGATATTTAACGGAAAGCTCAAGAAATTTCTGTCCATACTCTGTAAGAGAAACTGTCCTTTGACCTTTTGCACGGATAATAAGGGGACAACCTATTTCTTTTTCCAGAGTTTTTATTTTTGTGCTTAAAGATGACTGGCTTATAAATAGTTTTTCGGCAGCTTTTGATATGCTTTTTTGTTCACAGACAGCAATAAAAGCTTCGATTTCTGCATTTGTCATGTGTTAAATACGCCTCGGTTCGGTAAAATATATTGAATTAATTCAATATTATATATTAAATTATTGTATTTTACAATGTTTTTTTACAGTGTTAAAATAATGTTTATTCAAGGGAGGGGAGCAAATATGAATATATCAAAAGTCAGTTCTGTAGTTGAAAGTTCATCAGTGCCGAAAAAAATTACTGTAGACGTACACAAGGCAATGCCTATTATAGCTGTCTGCATAGGTCAGACTATATGGGGCTTCAGTTATCTTTTTACAAAAACGGCAATGAACTATGCTTCTCCGGACCAGCTCCTTTCCGTAAGGTTTATAATAGCAACCATTATTATGACATTTATGCTTTTTACGGGAAAATATAAAGTGTCCCTTAAAGGTAAAAAATTAAAATCCCTTATACTTCTGGGAATAATGGAGCCGTTAAATTTTTATTTTGAAAGCTACGGAATACTATATACAAACGCCACCCTTGCAGGCGTTATAATAGCTGTAGTTCCGGTAGTATCAATACTCCTGGCAGTATTGTTATTAAAGGAATATCCCACAAAACGGCAGACCTTCTACTGCTTTCTCCCAATCATAGGCGTAATTATAATTACAATATCCTCAAGTTCGTTGGGTATTGCAAAGCCTTTTGGGATATTCCTGCTTTTTTGCACCTGTATAACCACAGCCTTATATAGGGTTATTAACCGTAAATCGGCAGAGGAATACTCTGCATTTGAAAGAACATACATAGTTCTTGTTGTATCAAGCATTGTGTTTACGGTTTCGGCACTGCGTCAAACAGGTTGGAATTTTAGTACATATATAAAGCCTGTGTTTAACATGGATTTTATTGTTCCTGTTTTGATATTAAGTGTATTCTGCTCCGTTACGGCATGTATGCTGGTAAATTATGCAGCAGGAGAAATATCTGTTGCAAAACTTTCTACATTCGGAACACTTACAACGGTATGGAGTATGTTCTCCGGGGTAATATTCCTTAAAGAACCTATTACGGTTATGTCGTTTTTGGGTTCTTTGCTTATACTTATAGGCATATGGAAGGTTACAAAGGAAGAACAGAAGTAAAGACCTTGGTGCTTTGCCCCAATACCCCACAATTTTTTGAAAAAAATTGAGTAAAACTTTTATTAAAATACCGTGACTTGTCACGGTATTTCAGACTGTAGACAAAGCTATTTTATAAAGCGGAAGGGTTCGGGAAACGAATGAGTTTCCCGAATGGAATCCGCAGTCGGAATTCATTTCCGATGAGAAAAACAGCAGGTTTCAAGGCTTTTAAGCCGATGGAACCTGTCTGTTTATTCTTCTGTTTGAACAAGTCGAAATCCTGATTTCGACTTAGGTGTCGGCTTTGTCGACACCCTCAAACGCAATTACATTGCGTTTTGATAAAAGTTTAGTTCAAGCCTTTAGGGAACCGCAAAGTATGCACCCCGAAGAAAACGGGGCGGTCGCAGACCGTTTTCAGAGCAAACCGCCAGAATGTACGGCGGCAGCGAAGCTGTTCACAAAGTGAATTTGTGAACTTGCTACAAAGCGAAAATGCTTTGACCATGATGCGGCAGGCGAAGCCTGATTTGCGAAGCAAATTTCCTGACAAAGAAGGTTTGCAGTGAGTGGGACAGAGTTCCACGGTTTTTAACCAAACAAAAAATGAGCCAAAAGGCTCATTTTCTGCGTTATGTTTTTAGATAGATATATATTTTTTATTTTTAAACCTATTTCGTATACGGGAATTATTCCTCGTCCTCGTCTTCCCAAAGCTCATCAAAAGCCTGTGATACTTTCTCAAATGTATCATCATCTTCTATGAGTGAGAGTTCAACTTCTTCTCCGTCCTCGTTGTACTGATAAATAAGAACTGTGTCATCATCTTCAGGAAGAAGTGCAATGTATTCAATGCCGTCAACTTCAAATACACCTATAATGCCACAGTTAAGTTCTGTATCATCATCAAGTGTAAGAGTCATTGTTTCCATTTCTTCCATTTCGTGTTCGTGGTCATGTTCGCATCCGCAGCTGCATTTGTTTTCTTCGCTCATGGTCAGGTCTCCTTAAAAATTAATATTTTTGCCTTTGAATGTTTATTGGGCTTAAATGTAATATAACAAAAAATACTGCTGTTTGTATATAGGTAATTTGTATTATTTCGATATTTTTTTTGTTTTTGGTGCGGATTTTATTTCCGGAATATGTTTTTTTGTCGGGTTCTGTAATTTTCCGTATGACATTTCCTTTTGTTCGAACTTTATACCAAAGGTATTTTCATATTTATTAATCCACTTTTTTTCTGTTGCGGATATAAGAGATATTACGGTACCGCTTTTGTTTCCTCTGCCTGTTCTGCCGGCTCTGTGCTGATAAAAAACAGGCTCTTCCGGAATATCTATATTTATAACTATATCCACATTTTCAAAATCCATTCCTCTTGAGGTAATGTCTGATGAAACAAGAATATTGCATCTGCCTTCTCTGAAATCATCAATGGCTTTAAGACGTTCTCTTTTTTTGGCTGCACCGTATATTCCTGTGGCTTTAAGACCGTGGTAGTTAAGCTTTTCAACCATTTCTTCTATAGCAAAGGTATCGTTTATAAACAGCATTACTTTTTCGGGTTTAAGACCTGCCATTATTTTTCTTACCAATACTATTTTATCACGTTTTTCACAGGTGATATAGTAATGCTTTATTTTTTCCGGAACTTCTTCTTTGCCTTTTATTATTACAGGCTCATTCATTATTGATTCTGCCGCTTTAAATGTGGCTTTGTTCATTGAAGCGGAGAGAATTACTGTCTGGCGGCTGTTTTTTAGAGTGGTTTTTATAACATCGTTTACTCCGTCAATGTTAAGCCTGTCCAACATTCTGTCGGCCTCATCTATTATTATTGTTTTAACAAGATGTGCCTGTATTTTTCTTTTCTTTATTAAGTCCAGTATTCTTCCGGCAGAGCCTATTACTATCTGTGGTTTTTCCTTTAATTTTTCAATCTGGCGTACAATATTCGCTCCGCCTATTATGAGGACACTTTTTATATCCGTACCGGCATTTTTGTTTAACAGCTCAGCCTGACGGTGAACCTGACTTGCAAGCTCATGGGTAGGGGTTAATATTATTGCCTGAGTGCCTCTTACAGAGGTGTCTATTTTCATAAAAATCGGTATAAGATAAGAAAGAGTCTTTCCTGAACCGGTCTGAGATTTTGCAATTATATCTTTTCCTTCAAGCATTGAAGGAATAAGTTTTGCCTGTATTTCGGTAGGATTTGTTATATCCTGTTTTTTTAGTGCCTCACATATATTTTCATTTATGTTTAAATCTTTAAATTCCATTAAAAAAATTACCTCTTTCTTTTTGTCTGAAAAGGCAGATATAAAAAAGTCTACCTTTATAAACCCAATCCGCCCAACATATAAACAAGGATACCAGAAAATATGAGTTTTTGTCTACAAAAAAGTTTTAAAGAATTTACAGCTTTGATAAAAATGGGAGCAGTGGATTTTTAATTTTCGCTGGTTTCCATAAAAAGATTTACAAACCCCATTGCCGCATGGGACAAAGGTACATTCTTTAACTTAACCAGACCTATGTTTCGTTTCGGTATAGGCGGATAAATAGGTATTTCAAATATATTTTCGTTATCAATATGGCGTATTTCAAAGTCTTTTATTACAAAAGAAAGCCCAAGATTAATTTTGGCAAATTCAATAAGCAGGTCACTGCTGGCAAGCTCTATTATAGGGTGAAGCAGTACACCGTTTTTTTGTGCATATGAGTCGATATATCTTCTGGAATTGCTCATGTCCTCCAAAAGCAAAAGAGGGTATTGGTTTATATTTTTCAGTTTAATACCTGTTTCGGCAATGTCTTTGAATTTTTTTCCGCCTATAAGACAATCCTGAATGGTTATACACGGAGTTATTTCAAGGTCATTATCTTCTTCTATAGGCAGATTTATAAAACATACGTCAACAGCACCGCCTTTTAAAAGGCGAAGGGACTCATAGGTGGTTTTATTTGTAACCTTAATATTTATGTTTGGGTTTTTTATATTGAATTTTTCAAGATACGGCATAAGGAAGTTTTGTATTACCGTATCGCTTGCACCTATTCGTATTTCGCCTGTTTTAAGGTTTACCATTTCCATAAATTTGTTTTCGGCAGTGCTTATAAGCATAAGTGCCTGTTCAAGGTATTCAAAAAGCATATTTCCCTCGGGAGTGGTACGTACTCCTTTTGAAGTACGTATAAGCAAAGGAGCTCCCATTCGTTCTTCAAGCTGGTGTATGGACATACTGACTGCCGGCTGGGATATAAAGAGCTCCTTTGCGGCTGCGGACATATTGCCTGTACGCACAACGGCACAGAAAATTCTGTATAAATCAAGAGGAATATTTTTTTCCATAAGTATGCTCCTTTTAAAATCAAAGAAAATATCGACAAAAAAATTATACTTAAAAAATAAAGCCTTTTCAATATGGTTTAAAGCCGAACAAAATCGTCTTTATGAATGTATATGCGGTGTTTGGCATAAATTTTAAGTAAAAGAAAATTTGCTGTGAGAGAAAATCTATTATGTATCAAAATAAGTTATAACACCTTCTTTGCAAAAAGAGAAGGTGTTATAAGCAATTTTATAAAAGGTTGTGGATTTTATATGGCAAAGAAAATAAGAAAGACTTTTACCGATATTTTTGAACTGCCCACAGAGGCGGCAAGCAATATGCCTGTAATAACTGTTACCGGAAACATAAATATAATAATAGAAAATTACGGTGGAATAATAGAGTTTTCGGATGAAAAAATAGTTCTTGGTGTTTTAAACGGATTTATGAAAATAGAGGGAAAGAGACTTGATATAAAATATATGAATACAAAGTGCATGACAGTAGACGGAAAAATAGGAAGCATTGGATTTTTTGACAACGGAAAGGAAAAATAATAATTCTAAAACCTTGAGACTCTGTCTCAAACTATGCAAACATTTGAAAAGATTTTTATACAAAGTTTTAATAAAACGGATTAGATTTAATTTTCCAAAATGGGAAAGTGTGATTTGCAAAGAACTTTTTTATCGAAAAAGTTCCCTGCACCTTCAAAAATCTCTTTAAGACCGCACATTCCATGTGCCTTTGGAAATAAAGCCTTACAAGGTTTATGGCAACGGATATAGGACTTGTGATTATTATGTCGGAACGGGACATTGACGCCTTCCAAGAAATGGAAGGCTAAAAGCATTACAAAGTTGATTTTATTCGACAAAATTTGAGAAAAATAAGATTTTATATTGTAACTTATAATTTTGTCACCAAAAATGCAATGAAATTGCATTTTACTAAAAGTTTTACTCGGTTTTTTTCAAAAAATCGTGGGGCGTTGGGGCAAAGCCTCAAGGTCTTAACTGTTTGATAAATTTATATTATAACGGATAATTTATTTGCGTGGATTTTTAGTATTATTTCGGTTATAACCGCTGTTTTGGGAGGCTTTTACATAATATGATGTTGCCTGTATGGAATTATTTGAAAGGATATGTTATTATAAAGGCGTCAGGTCTTTCGGCAGGAAAGTTTATTAATCTGTCGGCTTTTTACGGAATAGAGCTGTGGGATATAAGAAACGACGGCAGAGATTATTTTATGAAGGCCGATATACGAAATGCCGATGAACTGAAGGAAATATCAAGAAAAAGCGGATGTCGTACAGAGATAATAAAAAAATGCGGTATGCCGGTTTTATATGAAAACATTTTGCACCATAAGGCATATGTTGCAGGTGCGGTTATGTTTGCGGCGGTTGTTTATTTTCTTTCATCATTTGTATGGAATATAAATTTTGAGGGAAATTACAGAGTAAGTACCGAGGATTTGAAGAAATTTTGTGCAGAAAACGGAATTTGCGAAGGAGTTCCCATAAAAAGCATAGATACATTGAAATCAGCCAATAAAATAACGGCATATTTTGATGACATAGCATGGTCGGCAGTAAACAAAAAGGGAACAAATATATTTATAACGGTTTCGGAAACCGTAGACCAAGGCAGTGTAATCGACAACGAAAATGTATGTGATATAGTTTCTGACGTTGACGGAGTAATAGAAAGTATTACGGTTATAAGCGGAACGCCTTTTGTACGGACAGGAGATGTAGTTAAAAAGGGAGATATACTTGTTTCGGGAACACTGGAAATAAAAGACGGTGACGAAATAAAAGCACATAAATACGTAAGAGCCGAGGCATATATAAGAGCTGTTTCTCTGAAGAAAATTAAGTTTAAAGTAAGCCGAAGTGAAACACAAAAGGAGTATACATCAAGAGAAAGTAAAGGAATATATATAAATTTATTAAACAAAGAAAAATATTTGGCTTTTCCGAACGATTTTAAAAGCAGTGATTCGGTAAAAGAATATTCTTTCAGACCGATAATAGGCAGTTATGCACTTCCGTTTGGGTTTGATATATACAGAGTTAAAGAATATATAACAAAAGAAAGAATGCTTTCTTTTGAGGAAATTGAAAACAAGGCAGAAAAATTTACAGCTTCTTTGGCAGATGAAGATTTGTCAATAGGGGATTATATAATAAAAGAAACCAAGAATATAACAAAAGAAAAGGATTTTGTGCTGTATGATGTATGTCTTACAGTATCAGAGCAGGCAGGTATTGAAAAGGATTTTGTTCCTGAAGAAAATTTAAATATACGGGGTGAACTTAATTAGTGGAAAAAGAAGAAGTATTTTCAGTAGAAGGAAATGAGGCTGCGGCTGTTTTCGGTCAGTTTGACTGTAATGTAAAAAAGATAGAAAAAGAATTTAACGTAAGTATAGTAAACCGCGGAGATTATATAAAAATAAGCGGTGAAAGATCAAAAGAGGCGGCAAAAACAATAGAGTGTCTTTTGAAAGCCGTTAAAAACAATGTGGAAATAACAGAACAGTCACTTAACTACACAATAGATTCGGTTAAAGAACACCATGAGGACGATGCACAAAGCGTAAACGGAGACTTAATATGCGTTACCGTAAACGGCAGACCTGTAAGAGCAAAGACAGTAGGACAGAAGAACTATGCAGACTCCATAAGAAAAAACACAATAGTGTTCGGTATAGGCCCTGCAGGAACGGGAAAAACATATCTTGCAATGGCACTTGCCATAAATGCTTTTAAAAACAATGAGGTAAATCGTATTATACTTACAAGACCGGCTATAGAGGCAGGTGAAAAGCTTGGGTTCCTTCCCGGCGATTTACAGCAGAAGGTTGATCCGTATTTAAGACCCCTTTATGATGCTCTTTATGAGATAATGGGTGCGGATAATTTCCTTAAAAACATGGAAAAAGGTCTTATAGAGGTTGCACCTCTTGCCTATATGAGAGGACGTACACTGGACAATGCCTTTATTGTGCTTGACGAGGCACAGAACACAACGCCGGAACAGATGAAAATGTTCCTTACCCGTATAGGCTACGGCTCAAAGGCTGTTATAACAGGCGATATTACCCAGATTGACCTTTCCGAGGGGAAGAAAAGCGGTTTAAGCGAAGCATCGAAGATATTAAGCGGCATAGAGGGAATAGATATAATAACACTTACAAACAGAGATGTGGTACGTCACCCACTGGTGCAGAAAATAATACTTGCTTATGAAAAGCATGATAAAAAAGAGGCTCTTAAACGTGAAGAAAGGGAAAAGAAAAGCTCTGCTTTTGGAAGGCGAAAGTGATAATATATGAAAAATAAATTTACACCGTTTATTTATTTAAACGGCAAAAAAATAAATATACTGCTTACTGTGCTTGCTTTTGTTTTTACTGTAATGGTAGTATTTTCGGGTTCGTTTTCTACATCTTCCGGAAAAATAAGCATAGGCGATATTTCACCTAAGAGGTATATTGCAACCAGAAGTGTTGAAAACACGGTAGAAACACAGCGGCTTAGGCAAAAAGCGGAAAACAGCGTCGGAAACCTGTATAAGCATGATCCTAATGTTGTATACAATGCCGAAAAACAGATAAGAGATATGTTTTCGGCTATAGACAATGGGCTTAATGATATGAAAATAAAGTCTCAGGAAGATGCGGCAAAACAGAACACACTTAACAGAATAGGTGCAGACAGCGAAAACTATAAGCCTATAGAGCCGAAATATGACTATTCTCTTAAAATAGCTCTTAATGTGCCTGTGCATTTTTCGGCGGCACAGTATGAGGAGTATGATAACCTTCAAAAGGATCAAAAAGAAAAGTTTGAAGATGACATAATTTATGCCGTAAACTATGCCTTTGAACAGGGAATAACCGAGGAAATAAGGCAGAATACAATGGAAAGCGTAAACGGCATAATAGAAGCCTATGACTGGAACGATACTTTGAAATCAATGGCAAGTTTAACGGCTGACGGAGTTATTGTACCAAACCTTATACTTGATGTAGATGCCATAAATGCGGCAAAGGCACAAAAGGCATCACAAGTAGAGCCTGTAATGGTTCTTAAAGACCAGAAAATAGTAGACAGCGGTGAGGTAATAACGGCAGAAGCCTTTGCCATACTTACAGAACTTAATCTTATAAATAACGGCACAGACGGAAATGCCGTTCATGTTGCTGGAAGTATAATTATAGTAATTCTCTGTTTCGTTTCTGCGGTAATGTATATGTATACATTACAGAAAAGGGCAATGGCAAAGGACAATTCGACAACACTGCTTTTTTTCATATATGCTCTGTCACTTATGATTTTGTTTGTAACGGAAAAGTTTGACAACTTTGTTTTTGTCCCGCTCAGTGTTTTTGCTATGCTTACATCAATACTTATAAAGCCGAAAATAGCACTGGTGCTTAATATATTTGTATGCATAATAGGCTCTTTTATATTTAACGGAGACATATATTGTATTATATATTTCCTTATAACAGGGTGCTTTTCTGCTGTTTTGGTACAGTATACGCAAAAAAGGACAATGGTGCTTATTGTTTCTGCTGCAGTTGGAATAGTAAATATGCTTGCGTTTTTCGGTATAGGTATATTTGCATCGGGTTATTCAAAGTTAATATTGATACAAAGCTGTTATGCCGGAATTACCGGAATAGTATCCATAGTAATGGTTGTGGGAAGTCTGCCTTTGTGGGAAGGAATATTCGGAATGAACACAAAGTTTACTCTTGCAGAGCTGGCAAACCCTAACAATGAGCTTATGAGAAGGCTTATTATAGAAACTCCGGGAACGTATCATCACAGCCTTGTGGTTGCAAACCTTGCGGAAACTGCCGCATATGAAATATATGCAAATGAAACTCTTGCCAAGGTAGGAGCGTTGTTCCACGATATAGGAAAGCTTTCCAATCCGCAGTATTTCAGTGAAAACCAGTTCGGGGGAAATATACACGATAAGTTAGACCCGTATATAAGTGCCCAGATGATAATAAAGCACGTAATGGACGGAATAGAGCTTGCAGACAAGGTCGGTCTGCCAAAGGTAATAAAAGATATTATAGCCCAGCACCACGGCACAACACTTGTAAAATATTTCTATGTAAAATGTGCCAAGGAAAAAGAGGCAACAGGTGAAATTGTATACGAAAAGGATTTCCGTTATCCCGGCCCTATTCCGCAGAGTAAGGAAGCTGCCGTTGTAATGCTTGCCGATACGGTTGAGGCTGCCGTAAGAAGTTTTGTTTCCGGCGGAAATGACCCAAGCGGTATAGAAAACCTTGTTGATTCGCTTTTTAAGGACAAGCTTAATGACGGACAGCTTAATGACTGCCGTCTTGACTTAAAAGAAATAGAGATTGTAAAAAATTCATTTCTTAAAATGTTTAACGGTATGTATCACCACAGAGTTTCTTATCCTAAGGAAGAAGAAATAGAGGCAACAAGACAGAAAGAAGCCGAAGCCATAAAGGAATATGAAGAAGAAAAGAGAGAGGAAGAAGAAAATGACACTGCTGATAGATAACAGAACGGATTTTGAAATAACGGAAGAATTTGAAAAGCTTTTTAACGATGTTGTAAAAGAAAGTTTGAGATATGAAGAATTTGACCCGGAATGCGAAGTAAGTTTATCCATAGTAAGCAATGACGAAATACAGGAGATAAACAAACAGTTCAGAGAAATAGACGCACCTACAGATGTTTTAAGTTTCCCTTTGCTTACTTTTGAGGAGGGAGAACAGGCAGACGTAAACGAAAACAACGAAATAATGCTTGGTGACATAATAATATCAATAGATAAGGCAAAGGCACAGGCAGAGGAATACGGTCATGGTTTAAGACGTGAGCTTGCCTTCCTTACGGCACACAGTATGCTCCACCTTATGGGTTACGACCATATGGAGGAGGAAGAACAGAAGGAAATGTTCAAAAAACAGGACGATATACTTAATAACCTTGGTATAACAAGAGAATAAGTCTTAATGGTTTTAATGTTAAAAGTTTTACTCAATTTTTTTCAAAAAATTGCGGGTGTGGGCAGAGCCCACGGTCTTTTATGACTAAAGAGTATTTTGAAAAGGTTTGGAAGTGGTTTTACGATAGAAAAGCACTTCCAAGAATATTTAAAATTTTAAGTATATTCTGTCTAAGCAGGTGATTATATGGACAACAAAGCTCTTATTGATATGGCATTAAAGGCTATGGAAAACGCCTACGCACCTTATTCCGGTTTTAAGGTGGGAGCGGCCCTTTTATGCAGTGACAAAAAGGTATACACAGGCTGTAATATAGAAAACAGCTCCTACGGAGCAAGCAACTGTGCCGAAAGAACGGCAATATTCAAGGCTGTTTCCGAGGGAGAAAGAGAGTTTGAAAAGATAGCCATAGTTTCCTCATCGGGAAATTTTACTTTCCCATGCGGAATATGCAGACAGGTATTAAGTGAGTTTATGTATGACAAAACAGTTGTGCTTTTTTCCGAGAAGGACGGAATAAGTGAGTTTAAGGTAAAAGACCTTTTGCCGGAGGCTTTCAGATTACAGAGAGGTAATTAAAAGTGGATTTAAACTGGGAAGAATTTGAGAATATGTGCCTTAACTGCCAAAAATGTCCGTTATGTGAGACAAGGCATAATGTGGTAATAGGCAGAGGCAGTAAAACGGCAGATATAATGTTTGTGGGCGAAGGCCCAGGCGAACAGGAGGACCTGACAGGACAGCCTTTTGTAGGTGCGGCAGGGCAGCTTTTGGACAAAATGCTGACGGCGGCAGGGTTGGACGAAAAGGACTATTATATTGCAAACGTGGTAAAATGCCGTCCGCCATATAACAGAGACCCACAGGAAAACGAACAGGCGGCCTGTATAAATTATTTAAGACGTCAGTTTCTTATGGTACGGCCGAAAATAATAGTCTGCCTTGGAAGAATAGCGGCAAAGGCACTTATTAATCCTGATTTTAAAATAACAAAAGAACGTGGAATATGGATTGAACGAAAAGGAATATACATGACGGCAACATTCCACCCATCGGCGGTTTTGAGAGATATGTCAAAAAAGAGACCGGCGTGGGAGGACATGAAAAGCATAAGACAAAAACTTATGGAAGTAAGAGGAGAGAAAAATATTGATTAAAAAAGGAAAATTTTACTCGGGCTTTGTATCACTGGTAGGCAGACCGAATGTGGGAAAATCAACGCTTATGAACCACCTTATAGGTGAGAAGATAGCCATAATATCACCTAAACCGCAGACAACACGAAATAAAATACAGTCAATACTTACAAGGGACGATTTTCAGGTTGTATTTGTGGACACACCGGGAATACACAAGCCTAAGTTTAAGCTTGATGACTATATGGTAAAAGCCGCCGAAACAACCTTCGGCGAGGTAGACGCAATACTTATGCTTGTTGAGCCTTTGGGCAAAATTTTGCCTGAGGACGAAAACGTAATGGAAAGACTTAAAAACGTAAAGACTCCCGTTATATTGGTAATAAACAAAATCGACGGTTTCGATGAAGAAAAGGTACTTAAAACAACGGAAATTTTCAGCAAGGCATATAATTTTGCGGAAATAGTTCCCGTATCGGCAATGAACGGAAAAAACACAGACGAGCTGATGAAGGTAATTAAAAAATATCTTCCGGAAGGCCCACAGTATTTTCCGGAGGATATGGTGACAGACCAGCCGGAAAGACAGATTGTTTCCGAGATAATAAGAGAAAAGGCACTGAGACTTTTAAGGGACGAAATACCTCACGGTATAGCTGTTGAGATAAATTCCATGAAAAAAAGACAGGACAAAAACCTTGTGGATATACAGGCAGTAATATACTGCGAAAGAGAGTCCCACAAGGGCATTATAATAGGCAAGGGCGGAGTAATGCTCAAAAAAATAGGCTCAACGGCAAGACACGATATATCGGCACTTCTTGGCAGTGAGGTAAACTTACAGGTATGGGTAAAGGTAAAGAAAGACTGGAGAGACAGCGATTTCCTGCTTAAAAACTTCGGTTATGATGCAAAGAAGATATAAGGTGATTTTCTTATGGCAGAAGAAAGATTTGACGCAGTTGTACTGAAGGAAAGTCCCTTTGGCGAAAACGGAAAAAGGCTTGTTGTTCTTGCAAAGGATCTGGGGAAGATTACCGTTTCGGCAAAGGGTGCAAAAAGTGCAAAAAGCAGGCTTTCCGCACCCACACAGCTTTTTTCCTACAGTTATTTTGTGTCGTTCAAAAACCGAAATTTCTACAACATGGTTTCGGGAGAGATAATAGAGTCCTTTTATGCCGTAAGAAGTGATATGGATAAGTTTGCATATGGGTCTTTTATATGTGAGCTGACGGAAAAAGCTATTCCCGAAGACATGGAAAATAATGCAGTACTTCATCTTATGCTTATTACATTTGCGGTTATAGCACAGACGGATTTTAGCCCGAGACTTGCGGCGGTTATATTCGAGATAAAGCTTTTAAGCATACTCGGATTTATTTCAGGCGGAGAAAGCTGTGTTGTATGCGGTACAAAGACAGGCGAAGGACAGAGCTTTTTTAATGTACGCATGGGCGGAGTAGTATGCGAAAAATGCGGAACAAAGACAAGAGGAAGCTATCCTATAGGTGAAGGTGTACGAAAAGCCATTATCCATGTTATAAAGAATGAGGGAAAAAGAATATTCGGCTTTGGGCTTTCGGAAGAAGTGCTTAAACAGCTTGAGAGCATAATGGAGCTATACGTTAAGGTACACTTGGGAATTGAGCTTAAATCGTTGGAGTTTTTAAAGAGTCTGTAAAGATAAGACCTTGAGACTATGCCCCAAACCACGGGATTTTTAGGAGAACCCATGCTATGATTAGAAAATTACAAAAAGCGGATATAAACAGAGTTGCCAATATATGGCTAAATACAAACCTAAAAGCCCATTATTTTATTTCGGCACAATATTGGAAAGATAATTTTGAATCAGTGAAAGAAATGCTGTTGCAGGCAGAAGTTTATGTATACGAAGATGATCGGAAAATACAAGGATTTATAGGATTAAACGGTGGATATATTGAGGGTATTTTTGTTTGTGACAGAGTACAATCCCAAGGGATAGGTAAACTTCTGTTAAATTATATAAAGAATAGAAAGTCTGAACTGTTATTAAATGTGTATCAGAAGAATATACGGGCAATTTGTTTTTACCAAAGAGAAGGCTTTGAAATTCAGTGTGAAGGTACAGATGAAGCTACAGGTGAAAAGGAATATGTAATGATATGGCATTCAAAATAGAAATTAATAAAAAACAGTGGTTAGAAGTCAGTTTTAGGTTATCGGAAATTACTGACCACTTAAATACCCCTCATCCGTCTTGCTTTGCTCGACACCTTCTCCACAAGGGAGAAGGCCAAACCCTTCCGTCACAGCAAGCTGTGCCACCTTCCCTTTCAGGGACGGCTTATTAACGGCAAATTTACATTAATGCGGCTGATTGTTTTTTATTAGCCCCTCATCCGTCTCGCTTTGCTCGACACCTTCTCCACGAGGGAGAAGGCAAACCCTTCCGTCACAGCAAGCTGTGCCACCTTCCCTTTCAGGGACGGCTATTAACGACAATTTTATAGTTAAGCTCAAAATACCGTGATTTTATCACGGTATTTTATTAAAAGTTTTACTCGATTTTTTTCAAAAAATCGTGGGGTGTTGGGGTGAAGCCCCAAGGTCTTTATTCCTCGGATTTTTCTATTATTTCTATTATTTCGTCTTTTTTAAGTGCTTTTAAATATCGTGGACTGTCCGTATCACTGTCAAAAGAGCAGACGCTTTTGTAAATGCAGTAGTTACACGGTGTTTTTGAACCGCTTGAGTAAGGAGCAGGGGCAACTCTGCCTTTTATTATTTCGTTTCCCAAAAGAGATGCTGTTTTTAAGCAGTAATCCATAATGGCGGAGAATGTCTTTTCATCGGCGGCAGATGATGTCTGTGTAAGACTTCCGTCAGTTTTAAATGATATTGGAATAACATTTGATGTTTTTGTAAATTCCGAGTCAAGGGCATGAATTACCTTTTCGTCCATAAGTACAAGGCCGGACATTTTAAGCTCTTTTTCTATTAAGTTTTTAATATCCTCAGATGTAAGACGGTTTATTGATTTTACAATAGGATTTTTTATTTTAAAATAAAATACCCCGCCGGGAAGAACTGTTTTTTCCTGGAATAATCCGCTTTTAATTACTGCATCGAGATAAATCATAAGCTGTAGCTGCAAGCCGTAGAAAATATCCTGCAAATTAAAGGAGCGGCTTCCCGATTTATAGTCTATTATTTTCACATATACATTTCCGTCACTGTCCAGAATATCAACTCTGTCTACCTTCCCCGTAAGGAACATTTTTCTGCCGTTTCCCAAATCCACAACAATAGGCGAAAGACCGCTGCCGCCGAAAGTCATTTCAAAGGCATATGGAGTAAAAGCACCTTTTTTGACATGGTTTATAAGAGTGCCTATGGTTTTTTGTGATATGGTTTTAAGTCGTTTTACAAGGTATTTCATAGTGTTTGAGGAAAGAAAAACATCGCTTGTGAAGCGTGAAATTTCGTTTTCCACTGAAACTTGGGTTATTTCTTCTATAATTTTTTCATCGGCATTTTCCCACGAAATGTTATTTTCCTGCAAATATTTTGAAAAATCCTCTATTACGGCATGGAATATTATTCCCAAATCGGGAGTGTTAAGCTGGTAAAGAGGTCTTTCCTTGGCGTTAATCGTATAGGACATAAAGTACATATACGGGCAGGAAGAAAATCTTTCCAGACGGGATATGCTTGAATAAAGTGTATCTGCAAAAAAGCTTTCGGCAGAAGATTTTGAAAGATATTCCGTTTCTTTTTTCTGTTCAAGAGCCTTTGAAAGAGCATATGTCTTATTTTCCCAATGGGCAGAGGTTTTGAATTTTTCGTATATTTCCGAATAAAAGCCTCTGTTTGTTTTAAGACCGTTTCCCAAAGAATGAAAAGCTGAGCTGACGCTGTTTAAAACAAGCAGTTTATTTTCGGCTGAGTCACGGTCTGTTATAGCAACAGATGGGAATATTTTTTTTATTCTGTCTATTACAGGAGAAGGTGAAAGCTGTTTTCCGGAAAAGTCGTTTTTGAGGCAGCTTATAAAAAGCATATCCCTTGGCACAGTAAGGGCCATATACGACGTAAACTGCTGTAAAAAAGCGTTTTCCTTTGAATCGGCAGAAAGCGTTATGCCATTAGAGGACAGTATATTTCGCTCCGTATCGGAAAAAACACCTGCCGAAGGTGCTGTTTTAGGGAAAATTCCGTCATTGGCATTTATTATAAATAATACGGAAATTGCAGGCAGACGGCTTCTTTGGGTATCGCCTATTATTACACAGTCCGACTGCGGAGGTATAATACCTATTTTTTTAGCCTCAACGGCACTTTCAAACATATCCCTGTATTCTCTTAAAGTAAGGGTTTCTTCCGGTATTACCGTATAAAGGGTATCCAATATTGAGCAGAGGGCATTTAAGCATTGGCGGTTTTCGTATGCTTTTTCGAGTATGCCGTTTTCTTCAAATTCAGCAACAGAGGAAAGAAAATTTTCTAAAACGCCTGAAAGTTCAAGAAATTCAAAAACAGTTTTGCTTATAAAGCCTGCTGTATATTTATTGTTTTTATCCACTTTATCTGAAAAAATACATATTTCGGATATAAGCCTTTCCCTAAGGCCATTTATTTTTTCACTAAACCCTTCTTCGGCATTATGAGGGTCATAATAGTTAAATTCCGATTTCCATTTATAGCCCTTTATACCGTGGTAAAGTACATAGTTTTCCAACAGTTCGGTTTCATCTGATGAAAAAGGCATAAGGCCTGTTTTAAGCATTGAAAATATGCTTTCATAGTTAAGAGAAGTAAGAACCGAATTAAAAAGTGACATTATCAGATTTATAAGAGGAAAACCTGAAAGAGGACGTTTTACATCGGCAAAAAACGGTATATTGTTTTCGGCAAAAACATTCTTTATTGTATTGATTGAATTTTCCAAATCACCTGTTAAAACTGCAATATCTTTAAATTTAAGATGGTTTTCTCTTACAAGCCTAAGTATGTGGCAGGCAATATGCTCTGCTTCATCAAAACGGTTTTGTGCAGTATAGATGTTTATTCCGTCACAGGTTTCGCTCTGTGCCGGAGGAAAGAAAGAAAAGCCCTTTTCCAAAGCCGAAAGAGAAGGATTTCTGAAACGGTAAATAGTATCACAAAACAGGATTTCGGTTTTTATTTGATGTATTTGGGCAATTTCTTTTAGTTTATTATAAGTATCCTTTGACTGGTAAAAGAGTGAAACGGGACTTAAATGGCTTGCTTTAAGTGCTTGTTTGCTTATGGTTACGGTTATATACACATCTTTTGCAAGAAGAATAAGTTTTTCTATTACTTTAAGTTCCTGAGGTGTAAAGCTGAAAAAGCCGTCTATAAATATTTCACTGCCTTTTATAAAATCTGTACCATCTATTTTTTCATAAAGCATATCAAGAGAGGTTTCGGGCGAAACGTAGCCTGAGTTCATATAGCTTATGAAAGCGGAATATACTGCCGATAGGTCTGTAAGCTTATATTTAAGAACAGTATCATCTGTATTTTCGGCAGAGGTTAAAAGCTGTTCAGGAGTTACGTTATACTTATAAAACTCGGTTATTTCATCGCTTAATTGTTCTATAAAACCTGAACGCATACAGCAGCTGCCGAAATAAAGAAAACTGTCTTTGAGGTCGGAAACGATTTTTCGTATAATAAGGGCTTTGCCTATTTCATCAAGAGGGGTATTGTTAAGACCTCCTGTTCTTGAAAAAATATTATGGGAAAGTCGGTTAAAACTGAGAACCTGAACTTTCATAATTGATTTGTTTTCCGTAAAAGACATAATATCCCTTTCAGCCTGAAGGGTATACTGTTCGGGAACTATATAAAATATATCCGATGAAGAATTGTTTTGTGCGGCTGATTTAAGGCAGAAACGTGATTTTCCGCTGCCTGTTCTGCCGCAGATAAAATGCAGACTCATATTACACCACCTATTTAAAACCGTGGGCTATGCCCACACCCTGAGATTTTTTGGAAAAATATTAAAACCCTTCCGTCAAACCTGCCACCTTCCCTTTCGGGGACGGATTATTGGTGACAAATTTATACTTAATCGTTAAACTTCCGGTATTGCCCATCATCTGTCACTGACGTGACACCTTCTCCACAAGGGAGAAGGCTTAAAACATTTGAATTTCATATGAGGTTTATTAATGGCAATTTTAAGTGATTTCCTGAAAGTGAAAATTTATACTACTAATTTTAATAACAACTGTAATAAAAAACAAGAAATAAAAATAAATATATACATATAAAGCTTTAGGAGGCTTATTATGACCGGAAGCAGGTTTATGGTATTTAAATTCAAAGACATTTTAAAGACGGCGGTTTTTGCTGTAATGGGGATTGTAATAATTTTGGGTGCGGTATATTTTATTTTTTCTGTGGGAGAAGGAAAAAGGCAGGTATATAATCCCGGTACATATTCTTCCAATATTGTTCTTGAAAACGGTACCGTAACGGTAGAGGTTAAGGTTGGAAAAACGAAAATAAAATCGGTTCGGCTTATAAATTCCACAGACGATGTGCCGGTCTTTTATCCGCTTTTTGAAAAAACGGCACAGGATGTGGAAAAGCACATAAAAAAAGAACAGGAGCTTAGTTTTGTTCCCGATGAATACACATCGGTAACGGGAAGGCTTATAATAGATGCTGTTGAAAAAAGTCTTGCACAGGCAAGAAGATAGCAAAAACAGGTTGTTCTTGGGGTAAAGGTGTATTCTGATTGACAGGCAAAGTAAAAACAGTTAAAATTAGAAAACAGGCACCTTTAGCTCAGGGGATAGAGCGTTCGGCTCCGGACCGAAAGGCCGCAGGTTCGAATCCTGTAGGGTGCATAAAAATGTATAGCAGTAAAAAACCGCTTAGATATTATTTAAGCGGTTTTTTGTGGTTAAATATAAATTTATCGGACTGAAAGACCTTGGGGCGTTGCCCCAATACCCCACGATTTTTTGAAAAAAATCGAGT
>CAKQPE010000023.1 GCA_934256695.1 uncultured Eubacteriales bacterium | reverse complement strand
TGACAGATGAGGGATATTGTATTAATTATAACATATGTTTTTTTGGGAATTATTCTGATTAGCCCTCATCCGGCTCGCCTACGACTCAGCACCTTCTCCCAAGAGAAGGCTTAGAGCGGCAAATGGGAAAGGTAAAGCAGGGTTTGAGAAAATAAGCCCTCATCCGTCCCTTCGGGACACCTTCTCCCAGGAGAAGGCTTTAAGGCGGCAAATGGTTAAGGAAGAAACCGGCAACATTTTTATTGAAATATGGGGTGTTTTGGTATATAATATATTAGGCTTTGCCTAAGAGTAAGTCGATGTTTGTTCGGGGTGTGCTTTTGTATGCGTGATGTGGACTGGCGGAGGTTTCTTTGTTACGAATATTACGAATATTACAGTAAGATTACACTTTGGGCTAAATTATTGACGTTGCTTTTTTGCAATGCTATAATTCAGTTTGTAAGTTGAAAGTGATAGCGGGCTTTCACAAACAGATTGAAAAAACAAATTTTTATTTTTTAAAGGGAGGACACAAACAACATGAAGAAGAAAGTTGCTTTATTGTTAGCAGGTGTTATGACTGTAGGTATGATCCCTATGTCAGCATTTGCTTCTACAACAAACCGTATGTCAAACGTTGTTACAGGTGAAGAAGATAAAGAAGTTGCAAAAATTACATCAAGCGTACCTGTACTCAAAATGTATGAAAAAGATTTAAATGATATAGCAAAAGAAGATGCTACATCAAAACAGGCTTTCCAGCTTGACTTAACAAACGCTGAATGGACAGATGATGCTATTACTGGTGCTCTTAAAAGCGGCATCAAAGGCATGAAAGACATTAAGATTACAAAGCTTTCATCAAAGAGCATTATCGTTGAGGGTGGAGTTGAACCAGCTAAGGGTACTGATGATGCATATATCTCTGTACCAATGCTTACAAAGCTTAAAACAAACGGCGATGCTACAGTAACAATCGATCCTATGGATTCTGTAGTTTCAGCAGGTACTTACAAATTCGCTACAGTAGCTGACAGCTCTGCTACAGTTACAGTAGAAAAGAAGAAAGACGTTCCTGAAAATGGTGCTCAGCTTAAGAGCATTGTAATCAAAGAAGCTTCTGCTGGTGCTATTGAAAAAGGTACACTTAAACTTAAACTTTCAAGCGACTGGTCATACAAGAGCTTAACAAAAGATAACATTTCTGTATATCCAGAAGGTTCTGTTACTATCGGTGACATCACACTTAAAGATGAAGATGCTGAAATTGAAATCACAGATGTAAAGACATCAGCTGCTAAGACAATCACAATCACACCTGAAGTAAAATATGATGAAGATGAAGTAGACGCTGGCGATATCTGCGAAATGACAGTTTCTGGTGCAGGCGTTGACAAGACAACTCTTGAAGTTGCTACAGCTGTAACATACGGCGTAACATGGGAAGCTGAAGACAAGACTCTTCCAGTATTCTACTCAGGTTCTATGGATCCAGATCAGGATTCACTCCAGGTAACAATGGAAGAATCAGTAACAGCTTCTTGGTTAACAAACAGAAAATCAAAGATCGTATTCCCAGAAGGCGTTAGAGTTCTTGGTGTAGAAATCAGCGATGCTAACGGTCAGTTCAGCGGTGAGACTAATAGTGGTGTTAAGGCTCAGACAGGTAAGTTCGAAATCAACAATGATGGCAATGAACTTACATTCAAAGATTGGCAGACAAAGGGAACAGATACAGCAAAAGTTAAATTCAAATTCCAGCTTTCAATCGCTCCATCATTCACAGGCGACATCACAGCTACTATCACAGGTAAAGGCGTAGATGAAGACATCACAGCAGTTATCGGTACAGCAGTTGCTCCTGTAACAGTTGAAGCTGTTTCAACAGACGCTATCATCGACTACAGACACACAGCTATCGGTGATATCACAATCACAGAAGCTGAAGCAGGTGTACTTGGCAAAGACAAGACACTTGGTGTTAAAGTTGAAAACCTTGAATTCGATGATGACCCAACAGTAGAAGTTGTATCAGGCGACCTTAAGATTGATACAGTTAAAGTTGACGGCGGCGTAATCAAGATCAAGATTAAGAGCGAATCAGCTAAGACTCCTGCAGTTATCAAGATCACAAACTGCGAACTTCTTATGGACAGAACAATTCCAGCAGGTTCTTATGCACTTAAATTAACAGCTACAGATACATGGTCAGATTCTCAGAAGAAAGATGACAAGACTGTAGATACAGCTGTATGGGATGGTGACAGCTTTGATGTAGATGGCGATGATAAGTCAGATGCTATCTTCCAGAACAGCATCAAAGATGGTGACGATTATGATAAGACACCATTCTTCGATTCAAGAAACGTAACAGTAGTTAAAGATTACGTAAACGTAGTAACAGCAGGCCGTGACCAGGATGATTCTACATTCACAACAACACTTAAAGTTACAATCGGTGGCAACGAAATGTACGCTAACGACAAGGCTATCGCTCTTGACGTTCCTGCTTACATCTCTAACGGTTACACAATGCTTCCAGTTCGTGCCGTAACAGAAGCTCTTTCCGGCTCAGCTATCGTAAGATGGGACGACGCTACAAAGACAGTTACAATCACATTTGGTAGCCGTGTAATCAACATGACAGTTGGTTCTAACGTAATGGTAATCAACGGCGTTAACGTAGCAATGCAGGCTAAGTGCGAAATCACTGACAGCAGAGCATTCATTCCTCTCAGAGACATGGGCTACGCTCTTGGTCTTAACGATGACAAGATCAAATGGGATGACGCTACAAAGACAGCTACATTAAACTAATTATAATCTAATAATAGTTTGAATACAGTAACACAATAATCCGCTATTAAATTAGGGACTCCGAAAGGGGTCCCTTTTTTATGGTGGAAAGTGTAGTAATAAAGCCTTCCCTTGGGGGAAGGCATGAAGCGGCAAGTGAGAAGGATTTTTGCAGATTTTAGAATAGTTATGATTTGACTTTTGGTAAAATGATTGAGTAATAAAGAAAAACGGCGGTCTTTTCGCCTTCCCTTGGGGTAAGGTGTCACGATAGTGACGGATGAGGGATATTGTATTAATTATAACATATGTTTTTTTGAAAATTATTCTGATTAGCCCTCATCCGCTTCGCCTACGGCTCAGCACCTTCTCCCGGGAGAAGGCTTAAAGCGGAAAATGGCAAAACTTAATATATAAAACAACTAAAACCCATGAACGTAGTCCATGGGTTTAATAATTTCATTTTTTCATGCTTTCAAGGTAAGCGGAATATTTTATATCTTCTAATTTTTCTGCTTTTTTAAGAACCGTTTCTTCAAGACCTTTTTTAAAGTCCTGAACCTTTTTGTAAATTTCTTCGTCAAAAGAACCGAGTATCTGTGCCGCAAGTATGCCTGCATTCTGTGCGCCGTTTATGGCAACGGTTGCAACAGGTATTCCCGGCGGCATCTGGCAGATAGAATATAGTGAGTCTACACCGCTTAAAGTAGATGTCTTTACGGGTACACCTATAACGGGTATGCTTGTCATTGCTGCCGTCATGCCGGGAAGATGTGCTGCTCCGCCGGCACCGGCTATAATTACTTTTATGCCGTTTTCGTGTGCCTTATGTGCATACTCGTACATTCTGTCAGGTGTTCTGTGTGCGGAAATAACTGTAAGTTCATAAGGTATTTCCAGTTTATCAAGCAGTTTTGCCGCCTCGCTCATTACGGGAAGGTCGGAATCGCTGCCCATTATAATGCCTACCAATGGTTTCATTTTTATCACCTCAAAGATATTGTAACATTAAATCAAATGCATTAAAAGATATTTTTAAAACCAAATTTTCATAGTAAAATAATATGCCGGTTATTAATAAATTTTTGCAATATTTTGCGGTATATATTTTAATCGGTTTAAATTTTAAAAGAATAGTTATTATGAAAAATATGTGCTTTGATTTTGGTACCATATGTAAAAGGTCAGACCAATAAGAAAAAATATAACTGTTCGGCTATATCGTATAATTTTTGCTGTTTTTTAAAAATTAGTAGTATTAATTCATTTAAAATGTATATTTTGGTATGAAATATATGAAAAATCAACTACAAAAAGTCAAAAAACTACTGTTTATAAAATTTATCGTAATAAAACAACGTAAATTTACAGCTTGTTAATTGTAAAATTTAACCAATTTGGATTTAAATTAAAAAAACAGTAAAAAAAATACTGTATTTATATGTGGAAGTATGTTATACTGAATGCATGTTTTTTAATACACAAATGTTGGATTTTATTAATATATTTTTTTATTGAGACATACTAATTTTTAGGGGGAAGCGGTTTTGGAAAAGAATGTCTTTACGGAAATAAGAGTTAAATATAATACACTTTCCAAAAACCAGAAAACAGTAGCCAACTACATTCTTAAAAACAGCAAAAAATGCGTAAGAATGACGTTGAGCGAACTTGGAAGGGAATGTAACCTTAGCGAAACGACCATAATAAGATTTATCAATAAACTTGATTATACATCTTATCAGGCTTTTAGGTTGGACATGGCACAGGACATAATTAAAGACGGCGGTACCATGGAAGAAGAAGATTATGATATTAAGCCGGGAGACAGCATAAGCGAGGTTAAACGAAAGGTTATAAGAAATGCCGCTTCGGCTATAAACGATATATCCAAGCTTGTTGATAACCGAAAGCTTACTTCCGTAATAGAGCTGATTGAAAATGCGGAAAGGGTTATGTTTTTCGGTGCCGGCGGCAGTGGCGTTATAGCCATGGACGTTTATCATAAATTCCTTAAATGCGGCAAAAACGTAATACACGAAAGCAACACCCATCTTGCACTTATACATGCGGCACATCTTACCAAAAAAGATGTTCTTGTGCTTATATCCCATGAGGGTGAAAGCAAGGAGGTTCTTGAATGTGCAAGAATTGCCCAGTCTTCCGGAGCAAAGGTTATCGGTCTTACAAGCTATATGAATTCTGACCTTGCAAAAATGGCTGATTTGTGTATATTCTCATCGACAAACGATGCGGCATATTATACAGAGGCTATGGTAAGCCGACTTGTTCAGCTTGTAATTATGGATATACTTGTTGTTGCATATTCCACACGTCTCGGTGACACAGATGCAAGCAGAAATATAGTAAAGGCTATAGAGGCTTCTGACAAGGCACTTGAGGAAATGAAGAAAAAGACAGAAGAAAAAGATAAAATTTAATATAACGAAACGGAGTTGTTTGTATTGCTTATTAATCTGAAAACAATACTTTCGGGAAAAGAAAAACAGGCTGTAGGTTCTTTTAATATTTACAGCTATGAAACAATAAAAGGCGTGTGCAAGGCAGTTGAAAAAACAAAAATGCCTGCCATAATTTCATTCGGTGCATCATATCTTAAAAATATGAGCCTTGAAACCGTTAAATATATTACAGAAGAAGCGTCTAAAGACCTTCCGGCCGATGTGGCACTCCACCTTGACCACTGTAAGGATATTGAAATAATAAAAGCTGCCATAGAAGCAGGCTTTACATCGGTAATGTATGACGGTTCCGCACTGCCTTTTGAGGAAAACGTAAAGAACAGCCGTGCAGTTGCGAACATGGCTCATGCAAAGGGTGTTTCCGTAGAGGCGGAGCTTGGAAGCCTTGCTCTCGGAGAACATTCCAACGAAACAGATATTGACCATGGACAGGCTTATACAAATCCGGAAAATGCCGCTGATTTTGTAAACATGACAGGTGTTGACGCTCTTGCCGTTTCAATCGGTACTGTTCACGGAATGTATAAGGCAGAGCCTAACATAAGAGTTGATATATTAAAGAAAATAAACGACAGAGTTTCTATTCCGCTTGTTCTTCACGGCGGCAGCGGTACACCGGAGGAAAAAATAATAGAGTGCATAGAAAACGGTATTAACAAAATAAACGTAAATACCGAAATTTCTCAGTACACAGTAAAGAAGCTGGCAGAAATAATAAAAGAAGACCCGAATACTCATCTTTCAAAACTTACTCTTATGCAGGAGGATATAGTTTCCGAAATAGTTGAAAAATATATAAGGCTTTTTGCAAGAGTATAAAATTTTGGAACATGGAAATTAAGCCTTCTCCTTGGGGAGAAGGTGTCTCACAGAGACAGATGAGGGAAACCTCAACAACGTAAATCAGCAATTTTATACGGTTTAAACCGTTTTAATCAATATTAAGGGGGATTATGATTATGTCAAAAGTTGGATTTATCGGTCTTGGAATTATGGGAAAACCAATGGTAACTAATCTTTACAAGGCAGGAAAAGAAGTTATTGTAAACGATGTGAACGAGGAAATTGCACATCAGTTGGAAAAAGAATCAAACGGTCTTGTAAAATTTGCGGACAAGGAAACAATGGGCAGAGAATGTGATGTTGTTATGTGTATCCTTCCTACAGCCGATATAGTAGACAGTGTTCTTTTCGGCGAAGGCGGTGTTGCTCTTACAATGAAGGAAGGCTCTGTTTTTGTTGACTTCAGCTCAGAAACGGCAGCACAGAGCAAAGACCATGCCGAAAAGCTTGCAAAATACGGTGTTAAGTTCCTTGATGCACCTGTTTCCGGCGGAGAACCCGGTGCTGTAAATGGTACACTTTCTATAATGGTAGGCGGAGAAGAAGAAGTGTTTAACAAAGTAAAGCCTTATTTTGATATTTTAGGCGGTTCTTCTGTGCTTATAGGCGGTACAGGCAGCGGCTCTGTAACAAAACTTGTAAATCAGGCAATAGTAAACCTTAATATTGCAGTTGTAGGCGAAGCATTTACATTTGCCGCAAAAGCAGGTGTTGATCCACAGAAGGTTTATGACGCTATCAAGGGTGGACTTGCGGGAAGCCAGGTTCTTCACGATAAAGTGCCTATGATACTTGACAGAAACTTTAAGCCAGGCGGAACAATAAAGGTAAATCACAAGGACGTAAAGAATGTTCTTGATACAGCACACCAGATTGATGTTCCTATGCCTCTTACAGCACAGCTTTTTGAAATTCAGCAGTCATGCAAGGTTGCGGGAGGATTTATGGACGACCACTGCGGATATGTTAAATATTTTGAAAGACTTGCAGGTGTTGAAGTCAAGAGAGTTGACTGATTTTAAATTTATTTAGTTTTTATATATATTAAGGAGAGTTTTTTATGTCAGAAGTAAAACCGTTAAATGTCAGTGTACTTGCCGAGGTTAAACCTGTTGATGAAAAAAAGGTTGACGAGATGCTTAAAGAGGCCCTTAAAGGTCTTAATAAAAAGATAATAGCACTTGACGATGACCCTACCGGAGTTCAGACAGTTAACAACGTGTATGTATATACCGACTGGTCAGTGCCTACACTTGAACAGGCTTTTAATGACGGAAAAAGCATTTCTTTTGTGCTTACAAATTCCCGTGGTCTTACAGTAGAGCAGACTACAAAGGCACATCATGAAATGGCGGAAAACATAGCTGCCGTAGCCAAAAAGCTTGGCAAAGATTTTATTATAATAAGCAGAAGCGATTCAACTTTAAGAGGACACTATCCTCTTGAAACAAGCCTTTTAAAGGCAGATGTTGAAAGCCTTACAGGCAAAAAAATAGATGGTGAAATACTTCTTCCTTTCTTTAAAGAAGGCGGAAGATTTACAATAAACAATGTTCATTACGTAAAAGAAGGTGAACAGCTTACTCCTGCCGGAATGACAGAGTTTGCAAAAGATAAGTCATTCGGCTATAAATCATCTGATATTCGTGAATATGTTGAAGAAAAGACAAAAGGCGAGTTTAAAGCAGAAGATGTTACCTGCATAGCACTTGAGGATATAAGAAACCTTAATATAGACAAAATAACAGAACAGCTTATGGCAGTTAAGGATTTCAACAAGGTAATGGTAAATGCCGTTGATTATGTTGATGTTAAGATTTTTGCCATAGCTTTCTGCAAGGCTGTAGCGGCAGGAAAAGAATTTATATTCAGAAGTGCCGCTGCCATAACAAAGGTTCTTGGCGGAGTAGCGGACAAAGACCTTCTTACAAAAGATGAGCTTGTATCAGCCGACAACAAAAACGGCGGTATAGTGCTTATAGGTTCTCACGTTAAAAAGACAACTATGCAGTTTGAAGAACTTAAAAACTGTAAGAAGCCTCTTGAGTTTATAGAATTCCATGCGGCAAGAGTCCTTGAAGAAGGCGGTCTTGACAAAGAAGTTAAGGAAGTAATATCAAAAGCAGAGGAGTTTATATCAAAAGGACAGTCAGTTGTTGTATATACAAGCCGTGAGCTTGTAAAGCTTGACACAGACGACAAGGACAAGATACTTCAGATTTCCGTTGATATTTCCAATGCTGTTGTAAGAGTAATAGGAGACCTTAATATTAAGCCTTCGTTTATAGTTGCAAAGGGTGGTATCACATCAAGCGATGTGGGAACAAAAGCTCTCCGAGTAAAGAAGGCAACAGTTATGGGACAGATTAAACCGGGAATACCGGTATGGATGACAGGCGAAGAAAGCAAATTCCCTAATATGCCTTATGTAATATTCCCTGGCAATGTAGGTGAGGTAACTACACTTCGTGAGGCTGTTGAAATATTAATGGGTTGATAAGACTTTGTGGCGTTGCCACGATACCCCACGATTTTCATGGTCAAAGCATTTTTTGCTTTGCAAAAACGGTCTATGACCGCCGCCTTTTCTTGGCGGTGCATACAAAAATCAAATAAAACTTTTAATGAAATACCGTGACAGTGTCACGGTATTTCGGATTGTAGATAAAGTTATTTTATGATACGGAAGGGTTCGGGAAACGAATGAGTTTCCCGAATGGAATCCGCAGTCGGAATTCATTTCCGACGAGGAAAACAGCGGGTTTCAAGGCTTTTAAGCCGATGGAACCCGTCTGTTTGTTCTTCTGTTTGAACAAGTCGAAATCCTGATTTCGACTTAGGCGTCGACTTTATCGACACCTTCAAATACCGTGACGGTGTCACGGTATTTTTTGTTTGGTGCAAATGTAATGTCAGTAAGCCGTTCATTTAAGAATGGTTTTCGGCAGGAGTTTTGATTTTTAAATTGATAAAAGCGTTAATAAAAATTAAAAATATAAATAGCAATGTTTAAATATGTTTAAACATAATTTTTAGCCGAACAAAATAAAACATATCTTACCTGTTGGTAAGATAATCTGTAAAATCTTTGCATTGGCAATTTAACCAAAAATTCATATGGTTTTTCGATTACAGAATTGAAAAATAAAGAATATTTTGTGCAAAACTATCATAATTTAAGTGTTCTTATTTAAATGCTTTATTTTTGGCATACGGTTTGCTAATATATATGTATGAAAACACTTGTTAATTTATTTTAATAAGTTTTTCAAATTTGTCGGAAGCTGGTTACTTTCGATATTTAAATTTTTATGGTTTTTAAATGTTTTTTTGAATTTGAAAGGTTTTTATGTGAGGAGGAGCTTTAAAATGAAGAAGAAAATTACAGTACCTGAAATCAGAGCATCAAAAGGCGGCGACAAAGTAATAACAATGGTTACAAGCTATGACTATACTAATGCCAAACTTGTAGACGAAAGCAATGTTGATATGATTCTTGTAGGAGATTCTCTCGGTATGACAATGCTTGGTTACAAAGGCACAGTCGGCGTTACTCTTGAGGATATGATTTATCACACAAGCCACGTTGTTAAAGGTGCTCCTAACACATTTGTTATCGGCGATATGCCTTTCGGTTCATACAACGTAAGTCTTGAGGAAGCTGTAAGAAATGCAAACAGACTTTTTATGGAAACAGGCTGTGACTGTGTTAAGCTTGAAGGCGGTTCAGACATGGCTCCTGTAATCAAAGCTATCGTTAAAGCAGGTATCCCTGTATGTGCACATATCGGTCTTACACCTCAGTCAGCTGCCATGATGGGCGGATTTAAAGTTCAGGGCAAGAGCCTTCAGGCTGCTCAGGAACTTCTTGACTCAGCAAGAGCCGTTGAAGAAGCAGGTGCATTTATGGTAGTTTTGGAGGGTATTCCAAAAATGCTTGCAGATGTTATCACACAGAAGATCGGCATACCTACAATGGGTATCGGTGCAGGTGCAGGCTGTGATATGCAGGTTCTTGTTGCTCAGGATATGCTCGGCATGAATGAGTGGGTTCCTAAATTTGCAAAGAAGTTTGCTGACCTTCATACAATTATAATCGATGCATACAACGAATATGTAAAAGAATCAAACGAGAGAACATTCCCTGACCACGATACACAGTATAATGCGGTTATAGAGGGAATTGAAAATCTTAAATAAAAACTAAGGGTATATAAAACGGGAAAAAAGATTAAAAATGTGGTTTAAAAACAGGGGTTTTTAAAACTTACTGTTAGTATTTGCCGATTATTTTAATCGGTTGTGGTTTTAAGATTTAAGTAAATATACTTTTCATTAGGAGGATTTTTTAAAAATGGCAGAATTTAAGACAGACATCCAGATTGCACAGGAAGCTGAGATGCAGGTTATCAATACAATTACAGAAAAAATAGGTATCCCTGATAAATACGTAGAAAACTACGGCAAATACAAAGCTAAAGTAGACTACAGATATTTACAGAACGAATTAAAAGACAATGAAGACGGAAACCTTATACTTGTAACAGCTATTAACCCTACTCCTGCAGGTGAAGGTAAAACAACTACAACAATCGGTCTTGGCGATGCTCTTAACAAGCTTGGCAAAAAGACAATTATTGCTGTAAGAGAACCTTCTTTAGGACCTGTATTCGGTGTTAAAGGCGGTGCCGCAGGCGGCGGATATGCTCAGGTTGTTCCTATGGAAGACATCAACCTTCACTTCACAGGCGATTTCCACGCTATCGGTGCAGCTAACAACCTTCTTGCTGCCATGCTTGATAACCATATCCATCAGGGCAATGCTCTTGACATTGATTTAAAGAAAGTTGTTTGGAGAAGAGCCGTTGACATGAACGACAGAAACCTCAGAAATATCATTAACGGTCTTGGCGGCAAAGGCGACGGTACAACAAGACAGGACGGTTTTGATATTACAGTTGCTTCAGAAGTTATGGCTGCTTTCTGTCTTTCAAACGACATAATCGACCTTAAAGAAAAACTTGCTAAGATGGTTGTTGCTTACAACAGAAAAGGCGAGCCTGTAACTTGCGGACAGCTCAATGCACAGGGTGCTATGGCAGCTCTTCTTAAAGATGCTCTTAAACCAAACATCGTTCAGACACTTGAAGGAACAGCAGCTTTCATTCACGGCGGTCCTTTCGCTAACATCGCTCACGGCTGCAACAGCGTTATAGCTACAAAGATGGCTTCAAAAATCGCTGATTATGTAGTTACAGAGGCAGGCTTCGGTGCTGACCTTGGTGCTGAAAAATTCATCGACATCAAATGCCGTCAGAGTGGTCTTAAACCAAAGGCAGTTGTACTTGTTGCTACAGTTAGAGCACTCAAATATAACGGTGGCGTAGCTAAGGCTGACCTTAACAACGAAAACCTTGAAGCACTTGAAAAAGGTATCCCTAACCTTCTTAAACACGTAGAAAACGTAACAAAGGTTTACGGACTTCCTTGCGTAGTTGCTATCAACGCATTCCCTACAGATACACAGGCTGAGCTTGACCTTGTAGAAAAGAAATGCAATGAACTCGGCGTTAACGTAGCTCTTTCAGAAGTATGGGCTAAGGGCGGCGAAGGCGGTATCGCTCTTGCTAAAGAAGTTCTTAACCTTATTGAACTTAACAAAGAACATACATATGTTTATGACCTTGATATGTCAATCAAAGAAAAAATCAATGCTATTGCAACAAAGGTTTATGGTGCAGACGGCGTAGATTATTCACCTGCTGCAAACAAGGCTATTGCAGAGTTTGAAAAGAACGGCTGGGGCAACCTTCCTATCTGTATGGCTAAGACACAGTATTCATTTACTGATGACCAGACAAAGCTCGGCAGACCTACAGGTTTCAAAATTACAATAAGAGACCTTACAGTTTCTGTAGGTGCAGGATTTATCGTAGCTATGACAGGTACAATCATGAAAATGCCTGGTCTTCCTAAGGTTCCTGCTGCTGAAAAGATTGACGTTGATATCAACGGTACAATCTCAGGATTATTCTAATCCATACAGCTTATATATTTGACATTTAATTCAGGCAGCGAAGCGGGGAAGTTCCTGCTTCGCTGTGTTTGTGAAAAGAGAATTTGAAAAAATAATATAAGATAAGAGGTGCCAACAATGGGACAGATTATAAAAGGTAAGCCGGTAGCAGACGCTATTACAGCAGAACTTGTAAAAGATGTTGAAGTATTAAAATCAAAAGGTATTGAGCCTAAACTTAAAATAGTAAGAGTAGGTGCAAGAGAAGATGACCTCGCTTACGAGAGAGGCGCTCTTTCAAGAATGGAAAAATGCGGAATTAAAGCAGAAGTCCTTGAACTTCCTGTTGATATATGTCAGGCAGATTTCGTTAAGGAATTAAAGGCTGTAAATGATGATCCTTCCGTACACGGAATACTTCTTTTCAGACCGCTTCCTAAACAGCTTGATATGGAAGAAATCAAATTTGTTGTAGACCCTGTTAAGGATATTGACTGTATGAATCCTCTTAATGCAGAAAAGATTTTTGAGGGTGACAAGACAGGCTATCCTCCATGCACAAGCCAGGCATGTGTTGAAATACTTGACCACTACGGCATTGACATGAAGGGCAAGAGAGCAGCGGTTATAGGCAGAAGCATGGTAGTAGGCAAACCTCTTGCTATGCTCCTTCTTGACAAAAACGCTACAGTTACTATCTGCCACAGCCGTACAAACGACCTTCCGGGCGTATGCCGTCAGGCAGAGGTTGTTATAGCCGCAGTAGGCAGAGCCGAAATGGTAACAGGCGATTTTATCTCCGAAGGTGCTGTTGTAATAGACGTAGGTATTAACGTAAATGCAGAAGGCAAACTTTGCGGTGACGTTAAGTTTGACGAATGTGTTGACAAGGCATCTATGATTACTCCTGTTCCGGCAGGCGTAGGCTCTGTTACAACATCAGTTCTTGCAAAGCACGTAGTAAAGGCTTGCAAGCAGATAAACAACATTCAGTAATTTTAGGTTTTTTGGCGGAGAGCGGGCCAAACCTCTGCTTTCCGCTTTAAAATAAACTTATGCCTGTGTTTTCGGGCATAAGATTTATGCTTTTATGCACTTTTTAAAAAGTGCAAATGGTTTACGTAAGTTTAATTTACTATGGTGGAGGATCTATTGAATATTTTGTAATAATTGTAATGCAAAAATTGAATACACTTTCTCTTGAGGAGGGAAGTGAGCCGGTAATGTCAAATCCCGAAGCTTCTCGTCTTTAGACCTTAGGGCATTTCAACAGCCTGAGTGACTTGAACTTTTAGTGTTGACGGACAAACATAAAAGTGGTTGCAGTGAGAAATATTTGTAAGGTCCATTAGATAGTATATTGCGTTTGCCGTTGGGCATTTGTTGATAAGTTGGCGAAAAACAATTAAAACAAATTAGGAGGCAATATCAAATGAATAACTTTATGGCTGATATAAGAGAATCAGCAAGAGAAATTAAAAACGTAAGATCACTTACAGGCGGAGCAATGCTTATTGCTCTTGACTTAATACTTAACTACACAAGAATAGTTATAAGCTCATTTATGGAAATTTCATTTGCATTCTTGGCAGTTGCTGTTTCGGGTATGCTTTATGGCCCTGTAATGGCAGGTATAATGGCGGCAGTGGCAGATATTATAGGATTTTTTGTAAGCCCTAACGGATTTTTCTTCCCAGGATTTACATTAAATGCTTTTCTCTCGGGCTTTATGTTTGGACTGTTTTTCTACAAAAAGAAAATTACGTTCAAGAGAGTGCTTGCTGCATCAATATGCAATACAATTTTATTCAGCTTTATCCTTACACCAATGTGGCTTAATATGATGTATGGCTCAGCTCTTATTTCTACAGCAAGAATGATAAAGGCTGTTGCTTGTTTCCCTGTAAACACAGCACTTTTATATCTTGTATGCAAAACAGTTGAAACTGTAAGAATTAAAAGTGGAGCATTCTAAAATTAAAAATATATGATGATATTATCGGACAGTCCTTTTTTGGTATGGCTTTTTTCATGGTTTGTTTTATTGGCAATATCGGTTTGCATAGGTACTTTCGTGTTGATTTACAGATATGAGTCTAAAATCAGAAATGACATAAAAGAACTATTGAAGAAAGAGGAGAAATAGCCATGCTTTCGGAATTTTTACATCATGCGGATTATATATATTCGTGCATTGCAAAGAATATGTTTGCTTATCTTGCGGTTAATTTATGTATGTGTATAATTATTCCGTTAATTTACGGGTTTTGTATGAAATCAATGCTTAAATATCTTATTAAGAGAGACGGTTTTGATATAAATTTGCCGCAGATAAAACAATATACGGAAGAAGAAATGTATAGGAGTGTTTACAGATATTCCCCGGTACATATTTTAAAGGACTGTATAAAACACAACAAGAAATAAAATCGGACATGACATTTTAAAAGGAGTATGCAAAATGAAACTCAGTAAAATTACTTGTGAAGAATTTGCTCAGAAACTTGCGTCAAAAGAACCTGTTCCAGGCGGCGGCGGTGTTGCTGCTCTTGTAGGCTCTCTCGGAGCGGCTCTCGGTTCAATGGTAGGCAACTATTCCATAGGCAAGAAAAAATTCCTCGGAATGGAAGCTAAACATCAGGAAATAATTGATAAAAGCTGTGACCTTATGAATAAGCTTCTTGAGCTTATAGACGAGGACGCAGAAAACTTTGAACCACTTTCAAAAGCATACGGAATGCCTAAGGATACACCTGAACAGGCAGCGGAAAAGGAGAAAGTTCTCCAGAGCTGTCTTAAAGTTGCCGCAGGCGGCCCTATAAAAATGGTTGAATATATTTACGAGGCTATCAAGCTTCAGGAAGAACTTGTTGATATTTCAACAAAGATAATAATAAGCGACGTAGGCTGTGGAGTACAGTTCCTTAAAGCCGCTCTCTACAGTGCAAACCTTAACGTAACGGTAAACCTTAACTCAATTAACGATGAGGAATATGTTAAGGAAGTAAGCAACCGTATGGCTAAACTTGTGGCAGAAGGTTCTGTTATCTGCGACAAGGTTTATGCAAAGGTTGTAGATGTTCTCGGATAAAAAATATTAAAACCGAATAAAACTTTTAATAAAATCCCATGACTTTGTCATGGGATTTTTGAGTTAAAAGATAAGTTTATCGTTAATAAGCCGTCTTTGAAAGGGAAGGTGGCAAGCGTAGCTTGACGGAAGGATTTAAAGCCTTATCCCCGGTGGAGAAGGTGCTGAGCGTAGCGAAGCGGATGAGGGGATATTTTCCATATAATTTTATATTATTTTTCCCTTGATTATTTTCCCATATGAGTATATATTATAAAGAGTATCAGATAATAATGATTATCAATAATAAAGGTCGGGGATTTGTATGAATACTAATGAATTGGAAGATATAGAAAGACGAGCATATAAAAATGCTGTCTTTGCAACAGGCAGTACAAAGGAAGATGCCGACAGATATATAGATAAGATATATTCCATTTATTTTGCACAAAATACCGGAAATTCAATGATAGAGCAGAAAACTGGTGCGGATTTTGATGAACTGTTTAAGAATAAAAAGCACAGCTATATGTCACTTGCCGCAAATGCTGATGTGGGAAATCCCCTTAACGTATATTCCCTTGAAATGGATGCAAAGGAATATACATTTTTTAAGGAATACCTTGTTTATGGCAGACACCTTATAAAAAGCGGAAAAATTAAAAATATTATGATTAATCCAAAGAATACGGATTCATACAAAAAACTTTGTTCGGTTATAATAGGACAGAACGAAATGAAGGAGTCGCTTTGTCGTTTGGGAGCGGTATTTCAGTATAACAAAAGACGTGAAGCATATAATCTGAAAAAAATGCCTATACATAAGGTTTTTGCTTTTGTAGGCCCGCCGGGAACGGCAAAAACAACAGCATCGGTGTATTTTGCAAGCCTTATGAAAGAAATGGGTGTTTTAAACGGCTCAAATATGGCTTATGTTACAGGTTCTCAGTTAAAGGCTAAGTATGTAGGCCAGACAGCGGAAAGAGTGCATGAGCTTTTTGTGAAAAATGATATAATAATAATTGATGAAGCATATTCTCTTGTAAACTACAATGAGGCAGAAAAGACCGATAACTTCTCTCAGGAGGCTTTGGCACAGCTTTGTACCGAGGTAGAGGAACACAGTGACGATAAGCTCATAATATTTGCCGGATATGGCGGAGACATAGACGACAGAAACAATAAGATGAAGCAGTTCTTTAACGAGAACCCTGGCATATCAAGCAGAATAACATTTACCGTTAAGTTTTCTTCATATAATACAGAGGAAATGCTTAATATATTTGAACTGCTTGCCAATAACTGTGATTTTAAGCCGGAGGACGGCTGGAGAGATATTCTTACACCGTTTTTTGAAGAACGGATAAGCAGTCCTAATTTCGGTAACGGCAGAGACGCAAGACGGCTTTTGGAACAGGCAATTGGTGCGGCGGCACTTGACTTTATGTCATGGGCAGAAGGTGACATGGATATGTATAAACCGGTAACGGAGGAGGAAAAGCAGCACCTTTGCACCATAACATTGGCACAGCTGAAAAAGGCTGTTTACCAGTTTGAAAAAGCCGAAAAAGCCCAGAAGATATAAAGACAAGACCTTGGGGTTTTGCCCCAATACCCCACAAGCCTCATGGTCAGGAATTTTCGCAAGGCGAAAATGAGCTTCGCGCACCGCATTTATCTTTGCGGTTCCTTAAAGGCTTGACCTAAACTTTATCAAAATGCAATTACATTGCGTTTTTCGGAAGAACTATAAATTTGCTGTTAATAAGCCGTCCCTGAAAGGGAAGGTGGCAAACCGTAGGTTTGACGGAAGGGTTTAAGCCTTCTCCCTTGTGGAGAAGGTGCTGAGCCGTAGGCGAAGCGGATGAGGGGGATTTTAGGCTGTTTTCCCCTCATCTGTCACTTGCGTGACATCTTCCCCACCGAGGGGAAAACTTTAAATCAGGATTTTATATTTTCCAAAAATGCAATGAAATTGCATTTTAACGAAAGTTTTGATCCAACTTTTTCAAAAGTTGGTCAGGGCAGTGGGGTGAAACCCCACGGTCTTTAAATAAAAAAGAGGTGTTTTGATGAAAACTTTAAGACAGGCAGTTACAGCCGATAAACAGCAGTTCAGAAACCTTTGGGATATAAGCTTTAATGATACAAAGGAATTTAGCGACTGGCTCTTTGATACACGATTTGTGCCGCAATACAGTGCCGTTATAGAGGAGGACAACGGCTTTATTTCTTCAGAGGTGCAGTCCTTGCCGATTTGTTTGAGGGTACGTGACGCACTTATTCCTTCGGCAATAATGATAGGTGCCTGTACACACCCTGATTTTAAAAGACGTGGATATATGAAGGAACTTTACACATACTATATGAATATGGTGCGTGAAATGGGCATTGTACTTTGCCCTCATACACCGGCAGTATTAAAAACTTATTTTTATGTAGGCCATTATCCTGTAAGTGATACGGCTTTTATAAAAACGGATTTTTCAGAAGGTGCTCAAGTAAGCGGAGATATAGTAATAAAAGACCTTAAAGGAAATTTAGGCGATATTTTTGAGTGTTACAATATTGCGGCGTCAAAATTTTCCGGTATAGCTTACCGCTCTTATGCAGACTTTAAATTAAAGTGTGCCGATTATGCCGTATGCTCCGCAAAGTGTGCCTGTGTTTTAAAAGACAATAAAGTAATGGCATATGCTATATATTTTGACGAGAAAGATATGATTTACGGTGAGGAAATTATGTCTTTAGACGAATTATCCGAACAGAAAATCATAAATTTCCTTTTTAATGAGGGAAAATGCAGAAAAGTAACGGTTAAACTTCCACCGAATACAAAATCAGAGTATAATAATGGAATTAAAAGCGTTGCACCAAGGAATGTGTGCGGAATAGCCAATGTATCGGCTTTGTTAAAGGCAGTGGGAAAAGGTCTCGGTTATACAATAGAAATAAAAGATGAGGCAGTTAAGGGCAATAACGGGGTTTTTGATTTTTCGGGAAACGAAACAGATAAAAAACCTCAGCTTTCAATGCCTGTATATCGTTTTGCCCAGTGGATTTTCGGGTATAAATCACTGGAGGAAATACGAAAAGGCGAAGATATAGAAATATTTGACGAAAAAGCTTTTGATGAGCTTAATAAACTTTTCCATAAACTAAACTGCCATATAATAGATGAGTATTAAAAAGAGAGGAAGTATTTATGCAGCTTCAGTTTAGAAATATAGATATTAATGACAGAGAAATATTCGATAAATATAAAAAACACTGGCAGATAGAAAATGCCGAAATGACTTTTGAGCATATGTATATATGGGGAGCTCATGGCTTTGTTCAGCTTGCGGAGGCTATGGACTGTCTTTACATTAAACTCAGATATGCCCACGAGCCGGCACTTTTGCTTCCGCCTATACCTATAGATGAAAGCGTAGATTACAGAGCGGCGGTAATGCTTGGCAAACAATACCTTGAAAATAAGGGTGACAATGTTATTTTTTATTCCATATGTGAGCCTTTTATAGAGATGTTTGAAAAAACCTGCCCTGAGTTTAATCTTGTGGAATTAAGAGAAGGCTGGGACTATGTATATGACAGCCAGAACCTTATAACACTTAAAGGAAAGAAGTACCACAGCAAGCGTAATTTTATAAACCGACTTAAATTAAATCACCCTGATTTTCAGTACAGAGCTGTTACAGAGGACGATTATCAGCAGTGCATGGATTTGTATGACAAATGGCATGAGGAGCATATTGGTAAAGACATAGACCAGTATGACGAAAGAGAGTCTGTTGACCGTGCTTTGAAAAACCTTACAAAACTTAATTTAAAGGGCGGAGCAATATTTATAGACGGAGAAATGAAAGCCTTTACCGTAGGCGGCTTTGTAACAGACTATATGGGACATATCCATATAGAAAAGGCATTAAACGGTATTGACGGATTGTATCCTGCCATAAACCAGTGCTTTGCGGCAGAAAATTTCCAGAATACGTTATATATTAACCGTGAGGAGGATATGGGTCTGGAAGGCCTCAGAAAGGCTAAGGAATCATATTATCCGGTTAAGATGATAAAGAAATATATGGCAGTACTTAAAAACAAGTGCATTTACAAAAATTATACGGGCTTTGAAATCCTTAACTCAAAGCGTGAGGAAGAAAAGAAAGAAGCCGAAGAAAAGGTTATGTGCAGAGAATAATAAGACCGTGAAACTCTGTCCCACACACTGCAAGCCTTCTTGGTCAGGAAATTTGCTTCGCAAAAACGACTTCGTCGCCCTGTTTCTTTGGGTTCTCTGACCGCCGCATCATGGTCAAAGCATTTTCGCTTTGTAGCAAGTTCACAAATTCACTTCGTGAACAGCTTCGCTGCCGCCGTACATTCTGGCGGTTTGCTCTGAAAACGGTCTGCGACCGCCCCGTTTTCTTCGGGGTGCATACTTTGCGGTTTTCTAAAGGCTTGACCGAAACTTTTATCAAAACGCAATTACATTGCGTTTTTCGTATTGATATAATAAATTATTCCCAAAATACCATGGCAAAGCCATGGTATTTTATTGAAAGTTTTACTCGATTTTTTTCATGGTCAGGAATTTGCTTCGCAAACGAGCTTCGCTCGCCGCATTTATCTTTGCGGTTCCTTAATCGCAGGTGTGGACGGAGTCCACGGTCTTTAAGGTCTTTTACCTCATTTCGGAAATACCCAGCTTTTTGCCGCAAAGATATGTTACTGCTGCGTCCCTTGCCGGTATAGATACATTATAAACAACCTCTGTTCCGAGATTTAAAAATATTTCTTTTGTTTCGTCTTTTATACCTTGGCAGATATATACTTCTGCGGATTTTGATTTAAACTCCGAAGAAATATAATCTGTATCGAGATTTTTCGGTATAAATTCTGTTTCCGATATTATTAAAGAATTTTCTGTTTCAAAAAATATTATTTTGTATGTATTTTCAAAATCAGCCGTTAAACTGTTTTTGTCTGCTGAAATGGCTATTATCATTTTAAAGTACCTCCATTTGTTTTTTTACTTTACATAATTATAAGATATATTAATTAAAGTTTAAATAGATTTTGTGTATTTTTAATTATGCTTTGTATGTGCCTGTCTTGACGAAGCATATATTTTATGGTATTATCCTTCTATACTTTAGTTTGGCACAGCATTATTATGACAAAGTGCCGTTTATAAAGAGGGGGATTATTAATTATGAAAAAATATGCAGCATTGCTTGCAGCAGTTTGCCTTGCTTTCAGCGTAAGTGCCTGCGGCAGCTCAGCAACAACATCATCAGCTTCAGCTTCCGGTTCCGGCTCAGCTTCTGCATCAGCTTCGGCTTCAACTTCAACAGAAGGTGACGGAAAAACATTTACAGTAGGTTTTGATGCAGAATACCCACCTTATGGTTATATGGACGATAACGGCGAGTATACAGGCTTTGACCTTGAGCTTGCACAGGCTGTATGTGATATTGAAGGCTGGGAACTTGTAAAAACACCTATAAACTGGGACTCTAAGGATATGGAACTTAACTCCGGTTCTATTGATTGTATCTGGAATGGTTTTACAATGAATGGCCGTGAAGATGATTATACATTCTCAGTTCCTTATGTAGACAACAGTCAGGTTATGGTTGTTGCCGATGATGCGGGAATCGAATCACTTTCCGATTTATCAGGCAAGGTAGTAGGCGTTCAGGCTGCTTCTGCCGCTCTTACACTTCTTGAAAGCGAAGATGAAGGCGGTCAGAAAGAACTTGCAGATACATTTGCGGAATTAAAAGAATTTCCTGACTATAACAGTGCTTTTGTAGAGCTTCAGGCAGGCTCTATAGATGCGGTAGCTATGGATATAGGCGTTGCAAACTATCAAATCAAAACAAGAGGCGAAGGATATAAGATTTTAAGTGAGCCTCTTAACACGGAGCAGTATGCTGTAGGATTCAAGAAAGGCAACACAGAGCTTTGTGATACAGTAAACAAAGACCTTGAACAGCTTACTGAAGACGGTACAGTAGCAAAACTTGCAGAAAAATATGAAATCTCAGACCTCGTTTGCCTTAAAGCAGAATAATAAATAAAAAGGCATTTAGGTTGTTTTCTGTCCGCCGTGCTTTTAATGTACGGCGGTTTTTTAAATTTACAAAGGAGCGAAACTGATGACTTTTTCCACAATGCTTGCACAGCTGGGAGCCGGTATGCTCAAATCAATGGGTATATTCTTCTGGACTGTTGTTTTATCCCTTCCCCTCGGACTTTTTGTCTCATTCGGCAGAATGTCAAAAAACTCGGTAATACGTAATATTGTTAAAATTTATATATCCGTAATGAGAGGAACACCTCTCATGCTTCAGCTTATGATAGTTTATTATTCACCATTTCTTCTTTTCGGTATGAACATAAGAACATTTAGATTTCCGGCAATAATAATAGGTTTTACAATAAACTATGCGGCATATTTTGCGGAGATTTTCCGTTCCGGTATAGAATCAATGCCTGTAGGTCAGTACGAGGCGGCACAGCTTCTCGGCTACAGCAAAAGCCAGACTTTTATGAAAATTATACTTCCGCAGGTAATAAAAAGAATACTTCCGGCTGTTACAAACGAGGTAATAACACTTGTTAAGGATACATCTCTTGCTTTCTCTCTTGCATATATGGAAATGTTCACTATTGCAAAGCAGATAGTTGCAAAGGATTCCACATTCGTTCCTTTCATAGTTGCGGCGGTATTTTATTATGTATTTAACTTTGTAGTTGCGGCAGTAATGGAGAATATAGAAAAACGCATGAGCTATTATAAATAAAGGAGGGGAAATACTTTGAAACTGCTTGAAATGAAAAATATAAAGAAAAGCTTTGGTGATTTAGAGGTTATAAAAGATATATCCCTGTCTGTTGAGGAAGGCGAAATACTTTCCATAATAGGTCCTTCAGGCTCAGGAAAGTCTACTATTTTAAGATGTGCAACCATGCTTGAAACAATAACGGGCGGCGAAATTATATATATGGGTGAAAAAGCGGCATATACTGACAAAAACGGAAATGTTGTATATGCAAAAGGAGAACAGGCAAGAAAAATAAATTCAAACTTCGGTCTTGTTTTCCAGAACTTTAACCTTTTTCCACACTATTCGGTTATGAAAAACATAACAGATGCACCTATCCATGTGCAGAAAAGAAATAAAGAAGAAGTGTTTAAGCAGGCAGAGGAGTTGCTTGAAAAAATGGGCCTTTCCGATAAGGCGGACTATTATCCGTGTCAGCTTTCGGGCGGACAGCAGCAGAGGGTTTCAATAGCAAGGGCGTTATGTATGAATCCGAAGATACTTTTCTTTGATGAGCCTACATCGGCTCTTGACCCTGAGCTTACATTGGAAATACTCAAAGTTATAAGAGACCTTGCAAAGGAACATATGACAATGGTAATAGTTACCCATGAGATGAACTTTGCAAAAGAAGTTTCAAACAAAATCATATTTATGGAAAAAGGCGTTATAGTTGAGGAAACAACACCTGATAAGATGTTTAATTCAAATAACGAAAGAACAAGAGCCTTTCTCGGCAAATATCATAACGAAGGATAAAAAACGGCTGTTGCAAAAATCATCGAAAATCGATGATTAAGCGACAGCCTTTGTTTTATTTTTTTGGCTTTTTGACGTTTTTGGTATATATTTTAAAATTTATTAAGTTTTTATTACTTTTGATGTTATTTTGATTTTTTGTGTTATACTGAAAAAGAAGTGCCTTGCATTTCTTGGGAGGAAAAACAATGGATATAAAGAATAAAAAGCTTTTTCTTTTCGATATAGATGGTACGGTTTCAATCGGTGAAAAATTTATTCCGGGAGGAAAAGAACTTTTGCGGTTTATAAAATCCTCCGGACGTGAATATATTTTTATAACAAATAATTCTACTAAAAGTACCGAAAGCTATATAGAAAAGTTCAGAAAAATGGGGCTTGAAACAAAGCCCGAAAATTTTGTTACGGCTGCCACAGCAGCAGTAAGGTATATTAAACAGGTTTATAAAAATAAAAAAATATTTGTTGTGGGAACAAAATCATTTGTTAAGGAGCTTATCAAAAATAAAATAAATGCAGTTGAAACCTATGGTTCTGATGTTGACTGTGTTCTTATAGGTTTTGACAATGAGCTTAACTATGGGAAAATAGAAACAGCCTGTCGAATACTTTCGGAACAAAAAGCCGATTTTGTTGCAACCAATCCGGATTTGGTCTGTCCCGCACCGTTTGGGTTTATCCCCGACTGCGGCTCAATATGCCAAATGATTTCCAATGCCGTAAAGAGAAAGCCGTTTTATATAGGCAAACCGGAAAGCCTTATAATAGATATGTGTCTTGAAACAACAGGTATATCTAAGCATGAAACGGTAATAATAGGTGACCGATTGTATACGGATATTCTTTCCGGAATAAAAAGCGGTGTTGATACCATAGCCGTACTTACGGGGGAAACGGATACGGAAGAAATATCACACAGCGATTATAAGCCCGATGAAGTTTTTGACTCTGTTAAAGAAATACTTGAGAAACTTAGAAAATAAAAGGGGTGGTAAATTATGAAAAAAATAACTGCATTTTTGGTTACGGTTATTATGCTTTTTTCTTCTGTCAGTGCTATGGCAGCCCAGCAGGGGCAGAAAAAGACAGACTATAAGTACAGCATTGACGTAAGCATAAAAGACAATCAGGTTATTGTGTACTCTAAGGACAGCAACGGAAACTATACTGTTCCGTACAAAACCTTTGTATGTTCAACAGGAAGGGATACACCTACAAGCGGAACATACTATACGTCTGATAAATACGAATGGAGACTTCTTGTAGGCAATGTTTACGGTCAGTATGCAACACGAATAACGGGGCCTATACTTTTCCATTCGGTGCCATATTTTAAACAGGATAAATCAACATTGGAATATGAAGAATATAATAAGCTTGGCACAAAGGCTTCTCTCGGCTGTATAAGATTAAGTGTTGCAGATTCAAAATGGATATATGATAACTGTCCTTCCGGCACAAGAGTTCGTATGATTTCGGATACGGTAAAACTGCCTTTAAAGAAACCGGATCCGATAAAAATAGATATTTCTGATACAGTAAAAAGAAACTGGGACCCTACAGACCCTGATGTTGAAAATCCTTGGAATGAGTATTATAAAAATAATTTAATCAAGCAGCCTTCGGTGAAAACGGCAACAGAACAGGAGCTGGCAATGTTTCAGCCAAAACGATTGAAGGTATATTCCGGAGGAGTGCTTTTTGTGGCAGATGTGCTGGAAAAAGACGGATCATATTATGCATCAATGTCCGAAATTTTGTATTTCCTTAAAGAAGTGGGAATTACGACGGATACAACAAATACAAACGGCAACGGTTTTGCTGTAGCTTTGGATAAAACCTGCACCGTAACAGATGATGACCTTAATAAGATTATAATGGAAAATGCGGGAAAACAGCAGAATAAAGAAAGAGAGGTCATTCTGTGCCTTAACAAAAATAAGGTAAAGACCACCGCATATAAATATGATGGAAAGAATATGTTTAATTTAAACACAATTTGTTCTATGGCAAACTGCATTATAGAAACAACAGATAAAGGAATATCAATAACAAAGCCGTAAAAAATCAAATTATCAACTCCCATGACTGATGTTATGGGAGTTTTGTTAAATATAAATTTATCGGACTGAAAGCCAACTCGAAAGCCGTCCCTGAAAGGGAAGGTGGCAAGCGTAGCTTGACGGAAGGGTTTTGAAGACTTCTCCCTTGTGGAGAAGGTATTGAGCGAAGCGAAACGGATGAGGGTTAAATTCTTTAAGCAAAGTTATGATAAAACGGATTAAATTTAATTTTTTCCCAATGGAAAAGTGGGATTTGCAGGAACTTTTTTATCGAAAAAGTTCCCTGCACCTTCAAAAATCTCTTTAAGACCGCACATTCCATGTGCCTCCGGAAATAGGCTCTGCAATCTTTAGGACAACAGATACAGGATTTACGTTTTAAAATCAATGCAATAAAGATTTTATTCGATAAAGCTTTGAAAAATCAAAATCTTAATAACATAACTTATAATTTTGTTCCGAAAAACGCAATGTAATTGCGTTTTGATAAAAGTTTT
>CAKQPE010000022.1 GCA_934256695.1 uncultured Eubacteriales bacterium | reverse complement strand
ACCGTTATACAAGAACAATACAATATATATTATAAAAAGATAACGGCTTATAATTATCAGTAAATCAAACATATTTTCACTTCTATTCTTATTCTATACCTCTGAAATAATGCCCTCTTGTGCTTCCGTTTTCCGCCATATGTGCCATAAGCCTTCTTGCCCTGCCGGAAATATTTTCACAGTCAGCAGTCATATCGGCATAAGCACCTACAACATTATTTACTTCCGCGGCGTCTTCATTTGTAAATATAAGTCTTACATCGGCAGTCGGTGTGTTTAATATTTCATCATAAAATTTAAGCAGGAAAAGCGGCTTTCCGTTAAGCACATAGCATACACACTGTGAGCAGTCCGGCATAAGCGGAAATTCCTCGCCTTTTCTGTCTTTAAGGTAATATTTTCCGCTGTTGTTTCTCTTTTCGCAGAACATTTTGTCCTCTTTGTTTCCGTCAAAATTACCTATAGGACACTGGTGTGTTGTCATAAGCGGCAAATGACCGTAAACAAGCATTTCCGTTGTATTATCCGCAAAAGCGTTTATTTCCTGAATGTTAAGCTCAGGTGAAAGACAAACCTTTTTCGCTCCGGCTTCCTTCCAGAAAGCAAGGTCTGCACCGTTAAACACGTTTGTACTGTAATCTACGGCAATTTCTTTTCCGCAGTCTTTAAATTCAATAAACTGTCCGTAGGAGCGGACAAGAAGTCCGTCTATACTGCTTTCAAGAACGGCTTTAAGAGGTTTTTCAAATATTTTTCTCGAATACTCCCTAAATACTCTCGGAAGTACGGCATAAAGCTTTATTCCTGCCGAATGGCATTTATCTATACAGTAATCGAGGTTTTCGTATAAATCTTTCCCAAGCTCAAAATAAATTATGTTTATTTCCTCAAATGTAACGGCTGCCTCAAACTGAAGAATATTCATTATCTGAACATTGAGATTTTTGTTCTTTACAAACGACTTTCTTACAGGCAGTCCCAGAGATTCAAAATCATGTGGCTTTCTTTTTGCCGAGGAAACAATCTTCTTTTCAAGCTCATCAACAGCCTCTCTCCTTAACTTATTAAGAGAAGATATACCGATATAAATATCCTTTGACATATCAAGGTTCATATCGGATATTTTAAAAGGTGTTCCGCCTGTTTTTTCAAGCTGCTGAATTACCTTTTCTTCGCTTAAAGGCTGTTTTTCGGCTTTCATAACAATATCGCCCTTTGCAAAAGCCGAATTTCCTTCGTTGTCGTATAATTTAAGGCTTGCTTCTTTTCCTTCTTTAAGGACAGCCTGTGCATAAATATCTTTTGTTCTTGTGTCTTTTTCAAATGTCTTTTTAAGCTCGTCCTCAAGATGCTTGTCCCTTGTTTTGTAAACAACATCGTTTTTGTTAATATCTCCCTTTACGGAAACATCAATAACCTCTCCTGCCCTTGAAGCTTTGTTAATATTGCTTCCGCAGTGCGGCTCCTGCTGAGTCCATATTTCTATACCGTCACCGGGAACAAGCGGTTCTCTTGTACGGATAAATACTCTCTGGCGTTTTTTATCGTATCTGTCTACAATACCTGTCTTAACACCCCAGCTTTTCGGTCTTTCCACACTCATCATGGTGTTTCCCGAATGGGTATTGTAATATCCCGTCGAAAATCCGCCACGGTTAAAAAGCTGCAAAAGCACTTTAAAATCTTTTTGGTCAACCTCAAAGTTATCGGGGTTTTCAAAATACATATCTATATATTTTCTGTATATTCCCGTTACACCGGCAACATACTCCGGTGTTTTCATTCTTCCTTCTATCTTAAACGACTGTATCCCTGCCTCTATAAGCTGAGGAAGAATAGTAAGAGCCTGTATATCCTTTGTACTTAAAAGATAACCTTCTGTTATTTTGTCATATCCGTCATATAATGTATAAGGAAGTCGGCAGGTCTGGGCACAGCGGCCTCTGTTTCCGCTTCGTCCGCCGAGCATACTGCTCATTATGCACTGACCGGAATATGACACACAAAGAGCACCGTGGACAAATGTTTCTACCTCTGCGGTGCATTTTGATACAATGTCTTTAATTTCTCCAACGGAAAGCTCACGGCTCAGTATTACTCTTGAAAATCCGTAATCAATAAGAGCCTGTGCTTCTTCTGCCGAGTTTGTTGTAAGCTGTGTACTTGCGTTTATAGGTATACTGAATCTTTCTTTTATAAGTTTTGCCGCACCCAAGTCCTGCATAATAAGTGCGTCAACGCCTATTCTTTCAAGGCTTGAAACATAGCTTAAAAGACCTTTAAGCTCCGTTTCTTTATATATCGTGTTTACTGCCACATAAACCTTTACGTTTCTTAAATGACAGTAATCACAGGTTTTTTCAATTTCTTCTATGTCAAAGTTGCCTGCAAACTGCCTTGCACTGAAATTTTTTCCGCCTATATAAACAGCGTCTGCACCGTTGTTTACAGCCGCTCTTACACATTCAAAATTTCCGGCCGGAGACAGAAGCTCAGGCTTAGCCGAAATACTCATTCTTATTCCCCTTTCAGATTATATACGTTTGTAGTAACTGCCGTTAGTTTTTGCTTTCTGTGTTTCTTTTGCAGGGGAAGTTTCTTCGGAACTTTCTTCTGTTTTGCTTTCTTCAAGTTTTCTCTCTGCTTCCATTTTCTTTTCGTACTCAAGGAATCTGCTTTCCATTGATTTAAGATGGTTTATCTGTGCAATTTTTTTAATATTGTCTTCTTCTGTTGCCTTAGTCTTTTTTTCAAGCTCTTCATATTTGCTTTTAAGTTCTTCAAGCTCTTTTAAAATATTGTCTCTTTCCTCAAAAGCTTCGGTTTTTTCTTTTGAAGCACTTTCAAGCTCAGCTGTTTTTATTTCAAGTTCTTTTCTGTCTTTTTCAGAGCTTTCTTTGGCTGAACTGTTTTCTGTCTTTACCGTATCGTTTTCTGCTTTAAGCTTTTCGTTTTCTGCTTTTACCGCTTCATTTTCTGCTTTAACTTTTTCGCCTTCTGTCTTTAATGACGCATTTTCTGCCTTAATTTTTTCATTTTCCGCTTTGAGGGAATTAATTTCGTCTACTGTAGCCTTAGTAACATAGCCTCCGTCTTTTCCGCTTGTCTGAGCCGGAAGCTGACCCTTTAATTTTTCTATCTCATCAAGTGCCTTAAAATAGTCATCAGCTATATTTATTGATGTAAGCACCGAAACCATAGTCGGACTGAGATTTTTCGAATTTTCACTGCCTCTTATCATAGCAGATTTGTCTTCTATATAATTCGCCACTTTTGTTATGTATTCTACCGATTCGTTGCCTGTAAGAGTCATTGTTTTTCCGCAAACTTTTACAGAAACCATATTTTTATATGCCATTAAAAACATTCCTTTCCAAAACTATTTCCTGTCACTTATAAAACCACACCCTCTTTTATAGGCATAAAGAGAGCAGTTTACATACTAAAACAGATTATAGCATATAAAAATCCTTTTAAACAGTATTTTTTATACAAGTTTTTCTTTTATTTTGCATAAAATCTTCTTTTCAAGTCTTGATACCTGCACCTGAGACATATTAAGCATATTCCCGATTTCGCTTTGGGTTCTGTCATCAAAATATCTCATTCGTATTATAGTTCTTTCCTCATTGTTCAGTGAATTTACAGCACTTCTCAGTATAATAAGTTCTTCTTCGTCTCTGCCGCAGCCATTAAATTTATCAATCAAAAAACTTTCCTTTCCCGACTCATTGTTGGTTATGGTTTTATAAAGTGATTCCACATCTGCCAAAGACTCCATTGCAATAATCAGTTCTTCCTCACTTACATCAAGTTCTTCACTCATTTCTTTTATGGTTGGCACAACACCGTTTTTGGCATAATATGCCTGACTTAAAAGCCGTGCCTTAAAAGCAAGACTTTTAACAGCACGGCTTACCTTTATTATATTGTCATCTCTTAAAAATCTTTTTATCTCTCCTATTATCATAGGTACGGCATATGTGGAAAATTCCACATTATACGAAAAATCAAACTTATTTATACTCTTTATAAGCCCTATGGCACCTATCTGAAACAAATCCTCAGCATCGTTGCCTCTGCCTGAGAATTTTCGTACAACACTCCATATCAGCCCTGAATTTTCCTGTATAAGCTGCGATTTTGCTTCTATGTCCCCATTCTGTGCTTTTTTTATAAGCAGTTCAGCATTTTCTGTCATACTGCTCACCCTTTGTTTTCCAAAATCCCTATTTTCTTCTCCATTGCAACCTTAGTACCTTTTCCTACAACCGATTCTACCTTCATATTATCCATAAAGCTTTGCATTATGGTAAAGCCCAGACCGCTTCTTTCCTCGTCCGGTTTTGTGGTAAAAAGCGGCTGGACTGCCGTTTCGATATTTTCTATGCCTTTTCCGTTATCGGAAATTTCTATGTAAATGAAATTTTCTTTCAGACCGCACCATACATTTACTATTCCCTCTCTGTTATCATATGCATGGATAATGGCATTTGTAACAGCCTCCGACACTGCTGTTTTTATTTCCGTCAGCTCAGAAACGGCAGGATCAAGCTGTAAAGCAAAAGCCGATACGGCAAGGCGTGCAAATTTTTCATTATTACTTACTGCTCTAAAACTAAGAGTCATCTCATTGTCGTAATCCATTTATGTTCCTCCTTAAACTGACTGTTCGGCTTCTTCTACTGTATTGTATATTTTTATTATTCTGTATAGTCCCGAAATCATCATTATTCTTTTTAAGTTTTCACTAAGGCAGGCAACAGATGTTATTCCACCGTTTTTTGTTGTCAGTTTATATCTTCCTATTATCATTCCTATCCCTGCACTGTCCATAAAATCAACGTCTTTCAGGTTAAATATAATATTTCTCTTTCCCTCTGTAATTGCCTGTATATCTATTGATTTTTTAACTTCATCAGCAAAATGATGATCTATTTCGCCTGTTATCTCAACTATAAGACTGTTTTTTGATGTTTTAAAACTCACACCCATTAAATTTCCTCCTAATTACGATTTTTATTTTATTCCATAAATATTAAATTCTTTTCCCAATACAGCCTTCCTTTAGTAATCGTATTCAAAATAAAGACAAAAAATACCTTGATTTTTTGAAAAAACAAAATAAAAATTCCAATAAAAAAGGATTATGCCGAAAAATTTCGGTATAATCCTTTTTTATTTTATAAATAAATATATTTTATGTTTTTTATTTCGTAAGTTTTGATATTGCTTTGAAATGTTCGCTGTATGCTCCGCCTGTAAGTTCGTAAAGTATTGACTCGTATGTAGCAAGAAGTCCGCCTTCTTCTTCAGCTCTCTTGCAGGCAATAATCCTGTCATTTTCTTTTCTTGAGCCTATGCAATCTTCTACAAGAACAACATTAAAGCCTTCATCTATAAGGTCAAGAAGTGTCTGCAACACACATATATGTGCCTCAACACCGCATATAACAATATTTTTCTTTCCTGTAAGCTTAATTGCTCTTTTTATGTTTTCATCACCCATAAGGCTAAAACTCTTTTTGTCAAAAGGAGTGAATTCTCCCAATGCCTCAGCTATAGGTGCTATTGTGTTTCCCAGTCCTTTTGTATACTGCTGAGAAACTATAATCGGTATCTCAAGTTCTTTCAAACCTTTGATAAGTATAGATGTTTTTCTGACTATTTCTTCATTATTGTTTATAACCGGAATCAATTTTTCCTGATAATCTATTACAAGAGCCGCTGTTTCTTCTGCCAATAATTTCATTTGGTCTTTTCTCCTCTCACACCTGTTCCATGCCTTTGTTAGCCATTGCAGTCGCATCGCCTTCTATTACAACCTCACCCTTCTGGTTAACAATAGTCATTTTAAGTGTAACTATTCTTTTTTCTTTTTTAATATCAACCACCTCACCTGTTATTGTAACGGTATCATTAAATTTAACAGGACGTACAAACCGGCAGCTTTGACCAAGAAATATTGCATCTGCTCCCGGTATGCACATTCCGATTATTGTTGAATATAATGATGCCGTAAGCATACCATGAGCAATTCTTTCGCCAAAACGGGATTTTGCTGCATATTCGGCATTTACATGAAGTGGGTTAAAATCACAGCAAAGCCCTGCAAAAGTATAAACATCATGCTCTGTTATGGTTTTTGTAAAACTCTCCTTCTTGCCGATATAAAGTTCGTCTATGCTGTATCCTTTCATATTAAGACTGTTAGGATCAAGTCTGTCAGACATAAAAACTCCTCCCTCTCGATTTTGTATACAATAACTGCTTTTTTATTATATCACAGTTTTTCCGCCTTTTCTACACAATGAAAATATATTTATTTTCATTAAAAAATAATATTACGGCAGCATATATTTTTTTATTTCTTTGTTTTATTTTTTCAAAACAATTTTTATAAAATTAAGATACTTTCCGGCACCTGCCTGCATACTTTTTCGGTCACCTACGGCATATTCGTTTTCCTGTCTGAGCCAGTCATTCCATACTTCCTCATTACTTTCCATTTCTTTAACACATATTACCTCGGCACTGCTCGCACCCACAATATCACGCCAATAATCGCAGTCGTGCATATATTCCATTTGTTCGGGCGTCCATGAAAGCAATAATTCTTTAGGCAGGTTTTTATGTAAATCCTTCTTCATTCCCGGTATTGCAATATATAAATACCCACCTTTTTTCACATATGGCAGTAATTTTTCGTCCAGAAATTTTTTGTCCCTTCCGAAATAATTATATGAATCTATGCTTATCATTCCGTCAAAAAATTCCTTTTCAAAAGGCATATTAAGTGCATCTGCTTTTACGGATACTATGTTTTCTTCACTTAATCCCATTTTTTCAAAAAACTTTCTGTTTTCTTCAGGTTCGCTCCATAAATCGGCGGCATATACCTTAAAACCGTATTCCTTCGCAATAAATACAGATGTAAGACCTTGTCCGCTGCCTAAGTCACATACAACGGAATTCTTATTTATTTTACAGTCGGAAAGCAGTTCTTCTGCCAATTTAACGGGATTTGGCCCCATAATTTTGCTTTGCAATTCTTTTGTATTATATTTTTCGCTCAAAACATACTTCATTTAATTTTCCTCCAATCTTTTTACGAATGTTTCAAAATGGCCGTCAAGCAAATCAAAAATTTCTTTTTTATTTTCCGCTCCGTCATAAACACTGTAAAGTGTATACATAGGCGAATAAAATTCCAGTGCCGAATTTCTTGGATTTTCAATGCCTAAGCTCTCGAATAAATCCGTTACATAACCTATAGGCCCACTTACAAGATATTGCTGAAAAAGGTTCATCATTTTTTCGCTTTTGTATTGCTCAAGCATAAGCATTTTTCTGAAATCTGATGCAAATTCATCTTCAACCCAGTACCTAAACTGATAACGGCTGTAGTTTATTAAATCATCAAGCTTAGCATTGTTATATCCTTCTTCCGAAACAATTTTTTCTTCCTTTGGCAAAGTATATCTTTCGGCATTTTCCGCATCGTTTTCTTCCATGCGTCTTATTATGCTGTCAAAAATATCCTGTTTGTTTTTATAATGTTTATATAATGCTCCTTTTGTAAGTCCCAGCTTTTCGGCAATATTGCTTACGGAAACCGCTTCGTATCCGCTCTGTGCAAAAAGCTTCAAAGACTCCTTTAATATATTATTTTTTGTATCACTCATTGACATCACTCCTCGGTAAACGATTGTCTACTTATATTTTAGTAAACATTTGTTTACCTGTCAACAGTTTGTTTATACCTATTATTGAAGCTGGTTTTAAAATATGATAGTATGTAAATAAAATGATTTTAATGGGTGAATAGTTTTTAGGCAAAACAAAAATCAAATTTTAATAAAACAAAGATAAAAACGCAACGTACACTAATTGTACCAGAGTCGGTAGGTAGCCCGACCGTCCTATTTTTAATAGGGTAAGTAACCCTCCCCTCCGGGTCGTCCGTTCTTTGTTCATTGATATTTTTCAGGAGGGAGTATTATGAGCAAAGTATGCGTCTGCATGACTGTATTTTTTGAAAAACCTTTCTATGTAGGTATATTTGAATTTACTGAAAATAACAAACTTTCTGTATCAAAAATAATCTTCGGTTCTGAACCTAAGGATTACGAAGTAAAAGAATATGTTCTAAAACAATACTATAACCTTTGTTTTAGTCCTGCTATAACTGATTTAAAAAATGAAATAAAGAAAAATCCTAAAAGGATACAGCGAGATGTAAAAAAACAAACTCAATCCACAGGTATTGGCACAAAATCACAGCAGGCATTAAAATTGCAGCATGAACAAAACAAACTGGCTCGAAAGAAAAACAGCAAAGAAAAGGAAGACGAAAAACTTTTACGTATATTTAATATTAAACAACAAAAGAAAAAAGAAAAACATAAGGGACATTAATATTTTATCAACTGCAAGAAACTCACCCATTAATTCAATTTATTTTTATCCCTTGACAGATTAAATTTAATATGATATATATTATTTACGTATTTACAAATTTTTAAAAGCTGTGATTGAGTTATATGGGCGGCACCGGTTACAACAGCAGAGAGCAGTGCGGGCGGTGAAAGCATTGCAGAACGGTTTAGTCGTAAATTACGCCTCATGAGCTCCGGAGAAGAACTGACAGTAAGCTTCGGCGTTTTCTGCACGTTACAGCAGAAAAAGAGATGTTCCGATTATTTGGAATAATTAAGGTGGTACCACGGTCTTTCCGTCCTTTTCAGGACTGAAAGACCTTTTTTGTTGCCGCCCGTACTTAATCATTTATATTTTAGGAGGTAGTAAAATGGAAAACGTATTAGACGTATTGGAAGAAAGAGGCTTTATTGAACAGCTTACACATGAGGAAGAAACAAGAGAACTTCTCGGAAAAGAAAAAATAACTTTTTATATCGGTTTTGACCCTACGGCAGACAGCCTTCATGTAGGACACTTTCTTACAATAATGGCTATGGCACATATGCAGAGAGCCGGTCACAGACCTATTGCTCTTATGGGCGGCGGCACAGGCATGATCGGTGACCCTACAGGCAAAACAGACATGAGAAAAATGCTTACTGTAGAAGACATAGACCACAATGTTGAATGTTTCAAAAAACAGCTTTCAAAGCTTATTGATTTTTCTGACGGAAAAGCACTTATCGTAAACAATGCCGACTGGATAAGAAGCCTTAACTATATTGATTTTCTTCGTACTATAGGCGTTCATTTTTCAGTAAACCAGATGCTTACTGCCGAATGTTACAAAACAAGACTTGAAAAAGGTCTTTCCTTCCTTGAATTCAACTATATGCCTATGCAGGCAAATGACTTCCTTGAGCTTAACAGAAGATACGGCTGTGTTATGCAGCTTGGCGGAAGTGACCAGTGGGCAAATATCCTTGGCGGTGTTGACCTTATAAGACGTATGGAAAGAAAACCTGCTTTCGGTATGACATTTAAGCTTCTTACTACAAGCGAAGGCAAAAAAATGGGCAAGACCGAAGGCGGTGCTGTATGGCTTGACCCTGAAAAGACAACACCTTACGAGTTCTACCAGTACTGGAGAAACGTAGGTGACAAGGACGTTGAAAAATGCCTTGCCCTTCTTACTTTCCTTCCTATGGACGAAGTACGTCGTCTCGGTGCTTTGGAAGGCAGTGAAATAAACAAAGCTAAAGAAATTCTTGCTTTTGAGGTTACAAAGATTATTCATGGCGAAGAAGAAGCAAAAAAAGCACAGGACGCAGCAAGAGCATTGTTTGCAGGCGGTGCGGAAGGCGGTTCAATACCTACAACCGAAATTCCTGCATCTAAGTTCGGTGACGGAATAGATATACTTACACTTCTTTCAGAATGTGGTCTCATTGCATCAAAGAGCGAAGGCAGACGTCTTGTTCAGCAGAACGGTCTTAAACTTAACGATGAAAAAGTTACGGCTTTTGATTATATTGTAACATCAAACGATATTAAAGACGGAAAAATAAAAATACAGAAAGGCAAAAAAGTTTTCCACCACGTTAAGTTAGTATAAAAATAAAATCGAGTAAAACTTTTATATTTCTAAAAAGCACATCAAAACAATTTTGGTTTTGATGTGCTTTTATGATTTTTACTATCAGCACGTTTCTGTAAATAGTCTAAGGCATATCTGTCTGTCCTTCATTTCTAAAAAATCACCGTAAAGTAGTGTAACCCAAAATGGCACTATGGTTGTTTCTATTGTTATTTCTGTCTGCTCTTTAATAATTTTGTATCCATAAACTTTATTGTCAATTAATATTTTAATTACCATAGCTGTATTTTCAGTCAATGATTTTTTTGTAAAAATTTTAATGCTGTTATCATTAAAATAAACTTTAAAGTTAGAATTTTCAAAATAATTTTGTTGTGGTATATGTATATTAATACTTTTATTGAATCCATCGAATAATTTTTCATCAGCACACAAAACTAATCTGCTTACGTCAAATTCAGTAAGAAAGCGTCCTTTTATATAAATTCTTTTATAGAAAAAAGAGCTTTTTAAATTTAAAAATCCATTACTTTCGAGTATTTCTTTTGCGTCATTATCGGTTGTATAACCTAATTCAGGAATATAAAAACCTGAATTTGAAACAAAAGTTTCGAAAAGTATATTGTTAATATAAATTTTTTTAGGATTAAATAGATTATATGGTGCTATGTATTCAAATGCTTTTTCAATTTCCAAGTTTGTATCAAAGCTCTTTCGCTCGGCATAAAGTTTAATTAAAGGCTCATCTACTATGCCGATAAATTCAAAAGCTAATCCTTCTTCAAAATAATACATATTAAGCAATGTAAATAATTTATTTTCCCAATAAAAGTCCTGTCTTATGGGAATAACTTTATAATACACAGAAAATTTTTGACTATTTTGAAAATGGAACATATTATCATCACCTTTTAATTTACTATAAAATTTATAAAGTATATACTCCTATGCCATCATTAAGAGTTATCCAGCCATTAGACATTAACAGTGCAAATACACCTTCAGACGTAACTCGTACTTCTTTAGCATTATCGGTTACACTAAATTCTGAAGCTAAGAATGTAATTTTCTTTAATGGTCTGTCTGAAGACGGAATTACATGATAAACTTTTTTGTTAAAATATTCTTTTTTTGAACTATTATTTTCGATTTTAACTGTATTAATACTAATTGCTTGCAAGTAGTCGCCAGTGCATGTTGCTGTACAATATAATTCATAGGTATTATTTCCTATGCTTTTTATTGACCATACTAAAGCAACTCCGGCAACTCGTCGTTGCTGTTCGGAGTCGTTTTCATTATTTTTAATAATAATTGGATTTCCAGACTCATCTATATTAATTATTGTTTCATATGGATTTGATTCACCATAATTAGTAAGAGGTGTATTGGTATTAGCCAAAGCAGATACAGATAATGTAAAAATAATGATAATGCTAATGCAAATAGATGTTATCTTCCTCATATTATACACTCCTTTGTCTAAAATTATTATAAAATATAATATACAGCCTATTTTTAATTTATATATAACTATAGTTATGTATTTAACATATAATATTAATGAAAAAAAGTCAATTATTAATAAGAATTTGTAAAAAACTGTAATAATTTTCAGTTAGATAGTTTGTTTTAGATTAAAGAAAAATACAAAGAAGAACTTTGGCAGGTAATAGATGAGGAGTTCCTTGGAATAAAAGAATAATATAATTGAGCAATATAAAAGCACACCTATGAATTTTAATGTGCTTTTTTAATAAATATTCTTCTATTTTTCGAAAAACTTATAATTTATACTATAAAATTTAGCTTTTTTCAAACCTTCACCAAATAAAATCAACTTTGAACTGCTTTTTGCCGTCCCTGAAAGTGAATGTGGCTTCACCCCAAAGTTTTATATTTAAGCGTATTTTTTCTCTGTTTGATTTTCTATAATTCCAATCATTTCCAGTATAGATTTAAATTCAATAATATTATTGCTAAATACTACCTTCCCCTGCATTTCCCCATTATCCTTTCCGGTTACTATAATTTTAAATTTTTCCATAAAACCAACTCCTCTTTGTAACTGCAAATTTTGATGCAAATAACAAAAACTATATAAATTAAATTTATGTCTTCTGTTATATAATATATATTATCATTTAATATAAATTCTGTAATCAGTCCAAAGTATGATTTTTTTATTTTTTTGCAAAAAAATAACGGTATTATAGTTATAAATAATACCGTTTTATATATTTTAATTAAATTCTAATCAATTTTGATAATTAATATTCTCATTTTTGATAACAGGAAATCTATAAATGCAGTCTCCATTCAAATCGGTTTTATTCATATCCACTGCCGAAATTTGATGATTATCGTATGTTGTATAATAATATATTCCTTTTGATGCACTGCAGCATGAGGTATAAATAGTAAACTCATACTCACCTTCCCTTACTTCACAGCAGCCTCTTTGCTGTTCGGCAGAACCGAGAATATGAAAAAACTGGCTTACCATTTCTTCCTCTGTATCACCGCATTTTGAGTTTTCCTTTGTAAAAGCAGTCCTTACAAATCTCGAAACAGATGATAAATCACCGGGCATACCTAAAGCCCCCATTCCACGACTGTATGCTTTTAGCCGTATATCTCCTCCGAATGTGTTTTTCGGCTGTTTCGGCGAAAGATGCATATAGTTATTAAGCTGAAATAACTGCTGTTCAAAAGGCGGATTATTGGTTAAAACACCAACCGGATTATCATATATGTGAAGTCCGTCTGACATAGCCTCAACTACAACAGAACCTGTTTTATCGCCTATAAGCCAATGCAGCTGTGCCGATGGATAAAATTCATTAAACTGGGCTGATGTAATATTTATCTTAGATAATTTTTCTTTGGCTTCATTTAAATCGGCACACTGACTTAATATCCAAGGTATAACCTCATACTGAGCCACATTTTCCTTTTCTTCTTCAAAATCACCGAAAAATGCATTGCCTACAAAATTAAGTCCTGCAATACAGAGACCTTTTTCGTTCATTGCGTCATAATATAGCGGATAATTGTCTGCCACATGGGCCATGCCGATAATAGCATAATGGTTTTTACATTCGCCCATATAACGGAAATCAAAAACAAAATTTCTCGTTGTCACAGTTATTTCTTCTCCGTAAGAAGCTTCATAATCCAAAGTTCTGCCGAAATAAAATTCCTTCGCCTTATATGCTGCCGCTGTACACATATACATTCTCCTTTTTAAAGTGGATTTAATTTTAAAACAAATGTTATTATCAATATTTAATCACAAAAAAGAGTCTGTATCAAGTATATGCGAAACTGTAAATATTAATCCCTGTAATATCCGATAACCGTTACCTGACAACTGTCTATGTTTTCCATAATAAGCGGAAGCCCTACAACTTTAACTAATTTGTCTGCATCAACATCGCTAAGGTCAGCATCTTCTATTATGCATATAAAATTATCAGTCCATTTGCCCAAAAGCCATTTGTGGGCAATGTTTCCGTCATCTGTATCACTTGGTGTCGCAAGAGACAAAAAGTCCATCATTACTGATTTTATATTTTTAAAATTCTTTACAAGATATTCTGCCGCCTCGGCACTTACAGCAGCACCCTTTTCGCTGTATGCTTTTGGATCGGTATCGTGCAGCTTGTACTGACCTGTGCGAAAAATAAGCAAATCACACTGTGCTATTTTATCTGCATAAGGCTCAAGGTCAGCCTTTGTTATTTTTTCACACAGTCCTTTTGGAATATCAATTACAAGCGGTTTTTCGTAAATAAATCTTTCCAACGGAAGCTCACTTATTTTTAACCCATCATTCATGTGATGGTTCGGTGCATCCATATGAGTTCCCACATGGTTTCTTAATGTATATTTCCATTCATTACAAGAAGCACCTTTTGATATATCTCCACTCTGGTTTGTAAAAACCTTGTCAACTTTCGGCCACACCGGCATATTTTCCGTTAATTTATATGACATTAATTTATATTGCATACATTTTACAGTCCTTTCATAGATAATAAATATAGATTACTTTCTGTATTATAGTATGTCATATAAATTTTTTCACATTTATTTTTTAGCCCCTAAATAAAATTATATCTAAAATTCAAATCCTTATTTTACTTTTTTTATTATTAAATACATATTTAAATTAAATATATTTTAATAACACCCAAATTAAACATTAAAATCATCTTATTTTAATAAATTCTATTTAATTTATTTTATTAAAAAATAATAAAAATTAATATTTTTTATTAGATATAAATTATTGACAATAAAAATTTTTTTGTTTGATTATTTTAATATATATTTGCTTTTAAAAGCAAACTGATATAAAATTAAATAAAATTTTTTACAGGAGTATATATATGATTTTAATAAAACCTGATTATTATGATGCTTTTAAATGCAAAGCAGACAAATGTACCGATAACTGCTGTATCGGTTGGGAAATAGATATAGATGAAAATACCGATAATTTATATAAAAACATAAACAGTGATTTCGGAAAATATTTAAACTCTATGATTGACCGAACAGGCAAAGTACCATTTTTTATTTTAGATAAAAACGAAAGATGCTCGTTGCTTGATGAAAACAATCTCTGCAAAATAATAAGCAATCTCGGAGAAAACTATTTATGCGATATATGCCGTCTGCATCCGAGATTTGTCTGGGATTTTGAAAATATAAAAGAAGTCGGTCTTGGTCTTTGTTGTGAAAGAACCTGTGAAATACTGATTGAAAAAACGGAAAACACAGCTTTTATCAAAGAAATTGACGATAATGATAAAATTGACAGCAGCTTGAAAGTATTGCTTGAAATACAAAACTCTGCCCTCCGGCTTATTCAAAACAACCTTATACCTCTTGAACAAAGGCTTAACAGCCTTGCCTTTTGTTCGTCACTTTCGCAGAAATATTTTGACAACAAAAAATTTAAGGAAGCAGCTTTATGTTTCAAACCAAATCCTAATGCTAAAAGTTTTAGTGTTTTCCCATTTTTAGAATTTCTCCCAAAGCTTGAGATAATGGATAATAAATGGAAAGAACTTTTATCAGAACTTAAAAATAAATATAATGAAATTCTTTCTGCCGAAAACAATTTTAACAAGACTTTTAAAAAAAATGAAATAATATATGAGAATATAACAGCCTATTTTGTATTCCGTTATTTTCTTGGTGCTGTTTATGACGAAGATATTTTTTCAACTTTAATGTTTGCATACTTTTCCGTAAAAATAATAAAAATGTGTGATATTTTAAAATGGCTTGAAAATAAAAATAATCTTTCAAATAATGACCGAATAATGAATATGAAACTTTATTCAAAAGAGATTGAATATTCAACCGAAAATATGGATAGCATACGTGATTTTTTATGGGATAAATTTTATATTTGAGCTAAAAAATCGGGAGTGATTTTGTAATATCACTCCCATATAATGCATTATTTTCCTTTTTTAAACTGTATGTATTCGAAATCTTCAAATCCCATTCTGTAATAAAGTCGCATTGCGTCCTCATTATCAGGCTCTGTTTCAAGGCGGAAACGTGCAGCATCTTTATGTGTTTCATAAAGGAATTCAAAGAATTTCTGCACAAGACCGTTGTTTCTGTATTCTTCTTTAACAAACAATTCCTCTATCCATATAACAATACCGCCAGCTTCCTGAGAAAATGTTTTGGCAAGAAGTGCAAAGCCTTTTACAATACCGTCCTCCTCAAAGAAATATCCTTCCACATATCTGTCGGAAGACATCATTTCATCAAATGTAATTTCCATATGTTTCTTCGGCACAGGTGCAATAGTTGCTCCCGAATGGTAAAAATCATCTGCCATTTTTAAATATTCTTCCCTGTCGGCAAGTGTTATTTTTCTTATCATAACTTATTCCCTCCTTAATAACATATGTTTTTGATTATACCACAGTTAACCCAATATGTCTTTAAATTATCGAAAAACCTAAAGGCTTTAATCATATACTTGTACTTTTTTAGTCATTAAAGTATAATATTATAAGAATTTTTAAGGAGTATTTTTATAATGGATTACTGTATAGAAGAACTGAAAAAATGCAAAAGTTTTGCAATATTAGGCGGAACTTTTGACCCAATACATTTAGGCCATATTAAAACCGCAAAATCAATTCTTGCTCTTACATCTGTTGAAAAAATTCTTTTTATTCCTCTTGGCAATCCTCCTCATAAGGACGAAAACAATGTAAGCAGTGCCTATCACAGGCTCAATATGCTTAATTTAGCTGTTGAAGGAGAAAAGGATTTTTTAATTTCAACAATGGAGATTGAAAGAAACGGCAAAACCTATACTATCGACACCATAAAAGAACTAAAAAAACTGCTTGGTAATACAATAAAGTTTTTCTTTATAATAGGCACAGACGAGCTGCTTCTTATTAATACATGGAAAAATTACGAAGAACTGCTTAAAATATGTTCTTTTATAGCCGTGAAAAGACCCGGTTACAAAGATAAACTTCTTGAAGACGCCGTAGCCTGTCTTACGGAAAATTATGATGCAAATATCCGCATAGTCGAAATTCCGCCTGTCGATGTTTCATCATCTGAAATACGTAAAAATATAAAAAACGGCATATCCATAAAGGGTCTGATTGATGAAAAAGTTTTAAATTATATTAAAGAAAATAATCTTTATAACTAAACTAATAAGGAGATTTTGTATATGCTTGAATTTTCAACAGCAGAAAGAAAACTTCAGTCTGCACTTTCGATAGAAAGATATATTCATACAATGGGAGTTGTAAAGACCGCAAAAAAGCTTGCTATCCACTACGGAGCAGATGTTAAAAAAGCTGCCTATGCAGCCCTTCTTCACGATTGTGCAAAGGATTATCCAAGTGAAATGAAACTTAGATTTTGCAAGGAATATCATGTTCCGGTAGATGATATTATGATAAGCACACCTGACCTTACACATCAGTTTCTCGGTGCGGAAGTTGCAAGGAGAGAATATCTTGTCGAAGACGAAGAAATTCTTGACGCAATAAAATACCATACTACAGGCAAACCGGATATGTCACTTCTGGGAAAAATTATTTTTATAGCCGATTTTACGGAAGAAAACCGAAAAAAATTCGATTCCCTCGAAGAAGCAAGAAAACTTTCATTTGAAGATATTGACAAAGCTATGGCTTTTATACTTAAAAACACCATAGAATATGTTAAGGAAAGAAATCGTGCTCTGCACCCATTAAGTGTAGCTGCATATGAATATTACAAAAAATATGAATAAACGGAGGTAACTATGGATTTTATTGAAGCGGCTAAAACAGCAAAAGACGCTCTTGAAGATAAGAAAGCAGAGGATATAAAAATACTTGATTTAAGAAATTTAAGCTCCGTTGCCGAATGTTTCGTTATCGCAAGCGGAAACAACATAAACCAGCTTAAAGCCATGGCTGACAATGTAGAGGAGAAACTTTTTAAAAACGGTATCAAACTGCATCATTCTGAGGGTTATCACAGCGGTGCTTGGGTTCTTCTTGATTTTAACGGTCTTGTTGTTCACCTTTTTGTAAAAGACCAGCGAGAATTCTATGACCTCGACCGTGTATGGGCAGATGCAGAATGTATTAAATAATAAAAAGCGTACATTTTTAGGTACGCCTATACTGTCGATAAAGTTATTTCATAACACGAAAGGGTTCGGGAAACGAACGAGTTTCCCGAATGGAATCCGCAGTCGGAATTCATTTCCGACGAGGAAAACAGCGGGTTTCAAGGCTTTTAAGCCGCCGGAACTCGTCTGTTTGTTCTTCTGTTTGAACAAGTCGAAATCCTGATTTCGACTTAGGTGTCGACTTTGTCGACACCATCAGCGTACCTTTTTAGGTACGCCTGTTAATTTAATATGGCAGATTAATTACTGTCGTTTGTTTGCACGTTTGTTCAACCCTGCCTGCTTTTCGTTGGACTGTTTAAGAAATTCTTTCATTTTTTCTTCAAAGTCCGACATAGGGTTTGCGTTCTGGTTATCACGGTTTCTGTTTTCAAAGCCCTGCTTTGAATCACGGTTTCTGAAATTATTCTGATGCTGACTTGGTTCAGGTTTAGGCATAGCAGCACGGATTGAAAGAGAAATTCTGTTTGTCTGCTCATCTATTGAAAGGATTTTAACCTTAACTGTATCGTTTACTTTAAGATGTTCGTTAATATCCTTTACATAGGAATTTGCCACTTCAGAAATATGAACAAGGCCCTGTTTTCCGTCACCCAGAGCAACGATAGCACCGAAATCCTTGATTCTTACAACTTTACCTTCTACAATGCTTCCGACAGTTAATTCTGACATTTAAATGATACACTCCTAATATAAGATTTTTTAATATGGAAAAAATTATAGCATATATGTTTTAAAATTACAATAAAATTGATATTTAAAAAGTTAGAAAGGAATTTTTTATGCCTAAGAAAAATGATGTAGTAGAAATAAAAATAGACAGCCTTGAATTTCCAAACAAAGGTATAGGAAAATTTGAGGACTATAAAGCAGTAGTAAAAAACACCCTTCCCGGTGAAACCGTTTCCGCAAGAATATGCAAAAAGAAAAACGGCGTTATCGAAGGCAGACTTATGGAAGTAGTAAAAAAAGCCGATTATGAAATCGAAAGCAAATGTCCTCATTTTGACATCTGCGGTGGCTGTTCTTACCAGAATATTCCTTTTGAAAAAGAAAACGAAATTAAAGAACAGCAGGTGCTTACCCTTCTTGAAAAAGCCGGAATCAAAGATTTTGCCTTTGAAGGTATAGAGACCTCCCCTGTACTTGAAGGATACAGAAACAAGTGTGAATTTTCTTTCGGAGACACGGAAAAAGGCGGCATACTTGCTCTTGGCATGAGAAAAAGACAGAGCTATTATGAGGTTGTCGACCTTACAGACTGCAATATAATAGACAGCGATTACCTTAAAATAATAAAAAATACAATTAAATTTTTCAGAGACAGAAACGTAACTTTTTATCATAAAATGCGTCACGAAGGCTGTTTAAGACACCTTGTTATAAGAAAAGGTGCTTACACGGGAGAAATCCTTATTAACCTTATTACAGCCAACGAGCTTGAGTTTGATTTAAACGAATTTAAAGATATGCTTCTTTCCATAGACCTTGACGGTAAAATCTGTTCTGTACTCCATACACAAAACGATTCTCTTGCAGATGTTGTTAAAAGTGACGGAACAACTATTCTTTACGGTACAGATTATTTTACAGACAGACTTTTTAATCTTGAATTCAAGATCACTGCCTTTTCATTCTTCCAGACTAACACAAAGGGTGCGGAAACTCTTTACTCTGTTGTTAAGGAATACGCCGGTGATGTTAAGGACAAGACCGTATTTGACCTTTACTGCGGTACAGGTACAATAGGTCAGATAATGGCTGAACAGAGCAAAAAAGTAATCGGCATAGAGCTTGTGGAGGAAGCAGTTGTTGCCGCAAACGAAAATGCCGAAAGAAACGGAATTAAAAATTGTACTTTTATCGCCGGAGACGTACTTAAAAAAGTTGACGAAATAAATGAAAAGCCCGAAATAATAATAGTTGATCCTCCGAGAGAAGGCATACACCCTAAAGCAATAGGAAAAATAATCGACTTTGGTGCGGAAAAAATAGTTTATGTATCCTGCAAACCTTCTTCCCTTGCAAGAGACCTTGTTATTTTTGAGGAAAACGGATATAAAGCCGAAAGAGTCAAATGTGTAAATCAGTTCGGCAGAACAAACCACGTAGAAACCGTGTGCTTGTTGAGAAAAAGGAGCTAATATAATGGAGTATAAATTTCTTGGAATAGAATTAACACCTACCGTTTTTCAAGAATTATTAATTAAACTTTTTGATGGCAAACAATTTTCCAGAAAAGAAGCAATTAATACAATTACAAAATATCATGCTTATAATGGTGGTATATTAAACAAATCATCTTACATATCTGTATTTAAAAAAGCCTCACAAAAACTTAAAAATTCCGGAATAAGTAATATCGGTTACGGTGTATGGAAATTAACTTACACAATAAAAGAAACCAAAATATATAAACCTCAAAATAACCAAAAGCAATTACTCATTTCATCAGATAAAAATATAGGTACTGGTAAAAATGCTATATATGTTTATTATTATGATAGTTACAAAAAGTTATCCGAATTGCAGGGTAAAGAATTTTGGGAATGTAAAATAGGAAGAACAGATATCAATCCCATATCAAGAATAATTGGACAAGCAAGTACCAGTTATCCGGAATTACCACATATTGCACTAATAATATATTGTGACAACTCAGGACTACTGGAAAGAACTATACATGATATTTTAAAAATTAAACAGCGTTGGTTATCTAATTCTCCAGGTAAAGAATGGTTTTTTACATCTCCTGAAGAAATAGAACAAATTTATTATTCTGTTGTTAAAGCATAAATAATTGACAGGAGATGATAGCCTTGTGGCTCTGCATTGTATTAATCCGAATGGTAAACCGACATCAATTTTAACCATTCGGAGGTAAAATATTATGATTGAAAAATGGAAAATATACCCACGTTCACAGGGACACAGCACCGTTTATTTGCAAAATGTAATCACCGATCCGACAATAGAAATTGGGGACTATACTATTTATGATGATTTTGTAAATGACCCTCGAGACTTTCAGCGAAATAATGTGCTTTATCACTATCCCGAGTGCAACCACGACAAATTAAAGATAGGCAAATTTTGTTCTGTTGCCTATGGTGCTAAATTTATATTCAATGCCGCAAACCATGCTTTAAACAGTCTTGCAACCTATCCCTTCCCTATTTTCTTTGAAGAATGGGGATTGAACACAGACGTTGACTCAATTTCAAAGGCGTGGGACAACAAAGGTGATATTGTAATCGGCAATGACGTATGGATTGGATATGAGGCAATTATACTTGCAGGAGTAACTGTCGGTGACGGTGCAATAATCGGCTCTCGTGCCGTAGTTACAAAAGATGTTCCGCCATATACCATTGTTGGCGGTGTTCCTGCAAAGCATATACGTAAAAGATTTGATGACAAAATAATATCAGACCTTGAAAAACTTTGCTGGTGGGACTGGGATATTGAAAAGATAAGAAAAAGCATTGACTACATTCAAAGCGGAAACATCGATTTTCTGATAAAAGAAAATCTTTAAAACCTTGATGACTTTGAACAGAGTAATACAGTCTTATATAAACTCAAAATTTATCGAACTAAAAGCCAACCCGAAAGCCATTCCTGAAAGGGAAGGTGGCAAGCGTAGCTTGACGGAAGGGTTTTAAAGCCTTCTCCCTTGTGGAGAAGGTACTGCGCAAAGTGAAGCGGATGAGGGGTAAATTTTTATTATTTTTACGTTATTTTTCCCCTCATCTGTCACTTACGTGACATCTTCCCTTTCAATGACGGTAAAAATCAATGCAAAGGATATTTTATTCGACAAATCTTAATAACATAACTTATAATTTTGTTCCGAAAAACGCAATGTAATTGCGTTTTGATAAAAGTTTTGATTGAACTTTTTCAAAAGTTCATAGGGTTTGGGGCAACGCCCCAAGGTCTTAGGTATTCGATAAATTTATATTTACACAACAAAAAGGTACGGTCAAACCGTACCTTTTATTTTTGACTATATTTAATTTAAAATCAGTCTATGAAAGCACCTTTATTACTGCTCTTGAGTGCTTCAGCGTTTTTCTTATGTCCTATTGTAAGGAATGGAATTACGCAGATTACGATAGCAAGGTAACCGCAGTATTTATATCCGTAAGCAACGATAGCTGTAAGACCGAATGTAGAAATTAACATACAAAGTATTATACAGAAAAGTGTAATGGCAATACGTTTTGCCATAATGTTGCTCATAACACCTGTTGATTTCTTGAAAAGTACGTTTTCAAAACGAACAACGATACCGAATATACAAGAAACACCTGTTGAAATAAGGCAGCAGAACAAACAAATCTTATAGAAGTAGAATAAGATAGGAATACCAATCTGCTGACAAGCGTAAAGTGTAGGAAGCTTTAATGATTCTGTAGCAACGATACCGTCTCTGTAACCAACGAGCATCCAAACTGCAAGTGCAACACCGAAACCATTCATAAGGAAACCAAGGAATGAAGCAAGGTTAATGCTTCCCTTTGTTCTAAGGTGCTCACAGCAAGCAACCATTGAAGGAATGGCAACACACTGGAAACCACAGTATATTATGGCTCTCCAGAGAGGATAAAGCCAGCCGTTAGGTGCATAGCCTGTAGAAATTGTTTCGCCAAGTACACCAGCTGTTTCAACAGTACCGATTATGTAAATCGAGAATCCCGATATAATAATAGCAATACCAAGTATTGTAGCAACTCGTCTTACCAAGTCGGCACCGAAAATAATAAGTACAAGAAGTATAATACCTACTAAAATTGTAGCTAATGCCGTACCCATAGGTAGAACTTCCTGAATCATACCTGCTGCCGACGATATAACACCGCCAACTGCCGCAAGAACTATACAGTAATAGAAAATTTCAAACAGTATATAAAGCTTGTCATACGGCTTATACATATACTTCATTACATCGCCGTATGATCTTGACTGGATAATCTGTGATGCAATCATAGCTTCTCTAAGCACAAGTGCAAGAAGTCCCATTGATATAAGCGGATATATCATGCCCGGAATTCCGTAAACGGCATAATACTGCCATCCCTGATTACCTGTTGCAAATCCGGCACCGGCATGAGTTGTAAACCAAACTGACGCTACCGAGAATGCACCGGCGAAACCAACTGTTTGTTTAGTTGTGTTTGTCATATAAATTCTCCCCTTCACAAAAGATATAAAATAAAATATTTGAAATGAATATAAATACAGCCCACCCATGTTTATATTCATTAAGTTAATAATAACAACTAAAAACAATTATGTCAATATTTTACAATTATTAATTTATATTTTCAGTTACTAAATTAAATTTTATTCTTTGGTAGCAATGGAGCGAAAACTATCGCCTTTGCTGAAATATATTCCATACAAAGGCGATTTATACCTAAACTCAAATAAATGTCAGCTTATAAAATTTTTTATTTTTCAGCTTCTTTCTTCTTTTTTTCTATCACTGCCTGCTGAATTTCAGCAGGAGCTTCTTCATATCTTTCAAAATAATAGCTGTATTCACCACGGCTCTGAGTCATTGATCTTAAATCCGTGCAATATTTAAATATTTCAGACTCAGGAACTTCCGCAACAATACGCATATTCTTTCCTTCAGGGTCCATTTTGAGTATACGTCCCCTTCTCTTGTTTATATCGCCCATAATATCGCCCATGTATTTTTCAGGTGCAACAACTTCCATATGTACTATAGGCTCAAGAATAGTAGGTTTAGCTCTTGTCATACCGTCTTTAAATGCCATTGATGTTGCCATTTTAAATGCCATTTCACTTGAATCAACAGGATGATACGAACCATCAAGAAGAACAGCTTTAAGACCAACTACAGGATAGCCGGCAAGGACACCGCTAAGCACACATTCCTGTATTCCCTTTTCTACTGCCGGGAAATACTGTTTCGGTACAGAACCTCCGAATATCTTTTCTTCAAATTCATATGGCTTTGAAAGGTCGCCGGAAGGCTCAAATGACATAAGAACATCACCGAACTGACCGTGTCCGCCGGACTGTTTTTTATACTTTCCTCTTACCTCAACTTTTGACTTTAATGTTTCTCTGAAAGGAATAATAGGCTCTGAAAGGACGGCCTCAATCTTATATTTATTTTTCAGTTTGTTTAACAGTATTTCAAGGTGCTGTTCGCCTGTACCGTAAACAAGTGTCTGTTTTGTTTCCTTGTCAACATCTATCTTTATTGTAGGATCTTCTTCACGAAGTTTAGTAAGAGCTGCCGATATTTTATCTTCGTCGCCCTTTCCTTTCGGCTTAATTGCCATTGCATGAACAGGAACAGGAAGAACTGCTGTTTCCAGTTTAACTGCTTTATCTTTGACTGTAAGTGTATCGTTTGTAGATGTATTTGAAAGTTTCGATAAAGCACCTATATCTCCAGCCTGAATTTCCGGAACCTCTATAAGTTCTTTGCCTTTGCATACATAAACATGAGCAATTCTTTCTTCTGTGTCTTTCTGCACATTATAAATTGTCATATCCTTTTTAAGTGTACCGCTTACAACCTTAAACATATTCAGTCTGCCGATATACGGGTCTGAAATTGTCTTAAATACTATAGCGGCAAAAGGTTCTGCCGGATCGCATTTTCTTTCTACTATGTCACCTGTTTTAACATCTTCACACTCAACAGAAGGTCTGCATTTGTTTGAAGGCGGAAGATATTTTACTATACAGTTCATAAGCACTTTAATTCCGTAGCCAAGTGTAACAGCTCCGCAGAGAACCGGTGCAACAGTGCCTTCCAATATACCTGTATGGAGACCTCTGTAAATTTCTTCTTCCGTAAGCTCCTCGTCATTAAAATATTTTTCAAGAAGCTCGTCATCACTTTCTGCGGCAGCCTCTATAAGCATATTCCTAAGGCTTTCTACTTCACCTGTCATCATTTCAGGTACTTCGCTGTCTACAAGAATTTTTCCGTCTTTGCTGTCCTGAATAACTCTTGCATATCTTTCAATACAATTTATAAAACCGATAAATTTTCCGTCATCGTCACGCATAGGAATCTGGAACGGTGCTATTGCCTTGCCGAATTTCTTTCGCATCTGACCGAGTGTTCTGTTGAAATCGGCATTTTCGTCATCCATCATATTTACAAACATCATTCTTGGGAGCTTCATATCTTCACAGTAATCCCATGCTTTTTCTGTTCCTACTTCAGGACCGGATTTTCCCGAAACAACAATAAGAGCCGCATCGGCAGCTAAAAGAGCAGATTTAACTTCTCCCGCAAAATCAAAGTAACCCGGTGTATCTATAAAATTAATCTTAGTATCAAGCCATTCAACAGGCACTACAGATGTCTGTATTGATACTCCTCTTTTTATTTCTTCCGGATCGTAATCACTTACTGTATTTCCTTCGCTTACTTTTCCAAATCTCTTTGTTGCTCCGGAGTTAAAGAGTGCAGATTCGGTTACAGTTGTTTTGCCGCAGCCGCTGTGGCCCATAATGACAATGTTTCTTACTTCACCTGTCTGATAAGTTTTCATAATACATCAGCTCCCATTTAAAATAATATATAAAAAAACCGACGTTTTACAAGAAAGTTTAATCATTAAACACAATATAAATATAACTTTCTTAATTACTTAATTCAACATATGTTATAATTATCCTTCTTTTTATTAATAAATTATAATATTTTAGCAATTATGTATAATTTGTGTCGAAAACAATATTTATATAACTGTTAATTTCGTCTTTATTTTTTGCAAAACAAAAAGGCACAGGGTTTCCCATGCCTTTAAAGTTTATTTATTATTCTTCGTCTTCTTTTTCTTCATCGTCATCGCAGTCACAGCAGTCACCGTCACAGCAATCTTCATCACAATCCCAGTCATCATAAAAATCATCATCATATCTTTCTTCGCAGTGCTTTTTTATGACTATTGCCGCAATACCTACAGCAATAGCAGCTACTGCAACAAAAACACCGAGAAGAATATAAAGATTTTTCTTTTCTTCCGAATTTCTTATGTCGCTGATAATACTTCTTAAATCTTCAATGCTAAAAGTTTTCATTTTGCAATCCTCCTTAAATTTCAGCAGTAATTTTTGAAAAAGTTTTTATCTTCAAAAAAACTGCTTTTATTCAGTTCACTGAATATTTGATATGCTTTTTTTAAAATCTGTCTTTCATCATTAAATTTAAGCAGATGATAGGCCTCATGAAATTTATAAAAACCCGAATCCGTAAAGAATTCTTCACTTTGCGGCTTGCTGTAAAATGAATTAGTTTCCATAAGATACCAGTGTACGGTTTTATTTATTATATCCTCTTCACTATGAAAACTATACTGCGTTTTTCCTACATATTTTATTATTTTTGCACTTGCTCCGGATTCTTCCTTAACCTCTCTCAGAGCAGTCTGACTATGGCATTCTCCACTTTCCACCGTACCCTTCGGCAGAACCCAGCCCATATACTTTCCGTTCTGATTTTTGTATAAAAGCAGTATTTTCCATTTGTGTATTACAATGCCGCCGCAGCTTATTGCCTCTGTCACATTTAATACCTCCGTTATTCTAACTCCAACTGACCTTAGTATAACGTATTTAAAGCTATTTTTCAATAACTTTGCCGTCATTTAAACGGTGAATTTTCACTCGCTTTTCTTATTTTATTTAAAGCTGCCTTCCATAAAAAAAACATATATGCATAAATTATGAATATATAATATTTCTGTGTGTAAATAATTATTAAATTATAAAGTGCATGAAGAATATATGCACTGAAAAAAGAATACAGCAAAAACCCGACTCCTCTTTTTTCATAGCTGAAACACGCAAAATAATATCCCATAAATACCGAAAACATAAAGTGTCCCGGAACCGAAAAAATACTTCTTGCAAAAGCGGTTTCCATACCGCCCAAATCAGGAGACATAACATATATTATATTTTCTATCCATGCAAAACCAAGGCAAATATATGCCGAATAAAAAATTCCGTCAAAGGGCTCGTTTAAATTTGGGTTTTTATGCATAAGAAAATAAATAAATATTAATTTAATTGTTTCTTCCGTTCCGGCAGAAAGGATAAATACAGAAAACAACTTGCTTTTTGTACTTATATTATTTTCAATAAATATATCGGCAGCAATTACAAAAGATGTCATTATCATTCCGTAAAAAACCGCAGTAAAAAGCATTAAATTCGGCTCTTTCTCATATTTGTCCTTTGCATAAACAAAGAACAAAAGCATAATAACAGGTGCAGATGCAAGCTGAAAAAGCATTTAAAACCTCCCGAAATATAAGTTTATTGGATTGATTAAAACCGTGGGACTCTGTCCCACACCCTGCGATTTTTTGAAAAAAATCG
>CAKQPE010000021.1 GCA_934256695.1 uncultured Eubacteriales bacterium | reverse complement strand
TAATTGCGTTTTGATAAAAGTTTTTGTCCAGTTTTTTCAAAAACTGGTGGGGTATTGGGGCAACGCCCCAAGGTCTTAATATTTTAATTTTCTTCCATAAATTTTAAGCAGGCTTTGTGAGTTTTTATTTTTTCGTCTCCGAAATTGAAAATTTCTATATCCCAAAGATTGAATGTATCTATTATATAAAGAATACTCTTTGCGGACTGGAGAGGTGTGCTGTAGCCGTAGTCTTTAACTTTCATTGCCATAGGATATATCTTGTCAGCTATGGAATCAAAATTTGCGTTAAGAAATTCCTTTGCAGTTTCTATATCTTTTTCTGTTGCTGTAAGGCAGAACATTATAAACTGGACGCCGAATGAAGCGTAGTTGTATTTGTCAGCCATGTTTGATTTAAGGTCGATTTTTAAAATCTGGTTTAAACGGTTTGATATATAAAACTCTATTGAATGACCGCTTTCTTTAAGTCTGTTCATAACGTCAAGGTCATGTACTGCCGACTGTATTGAGTGGTCAAGATATGAAAAGAACATAGGATTCTGTTCTTTTACAACAACTTCGCTTCTTTTAAGACAGGTATGCGGATATTTTTCTTCTACCTGACGTATATGGTTAAGTTCACAGAGTACGTTTGTTTCAAAATCCTTTGGATCAAGTGCCGTTGAAAGAAAAACAATGTATCTCTTTGGATCATCATAAAAAACAGCACCGTAACCACCGATTTTTATGGCAAGAATGTCTGCATATTCCACCGGTCTTGAAAATGTGCTTACAATGTCTGAAATTTCCTTTTCTGTTTTTTCTGAAATTTCGTAATTTAAAATCTTCATCTAATCAACTCCCGAAGAAATTTTATCATATCAAAGCCACTTTGTAAAACAAATAATAAATTGACATAAAAATATGGATTTTAATACTGTAGTTTTACAATGAAAAAGTGTATAATGGTAACAGACTAAATGACCTTGTAAAATTTATTGTAAACCAAGGTTTTAATACGGAGGAACAAATGAGCGGAAAAATAATGCTTATAGACGGCAACAGTATAGTAAACAGGGCATTCTACGGTGTGCCGCTTCTCAGCAACTCAAAGGGACAATATACTAACGCCATATACGGATTTTTTAATATACTTTTTAAAATGACAGATGACGAAAAGCCGGAATATATAGGTGTTGCTTTTGACCTTAAAGCACCTACTTTCAGGCACAAAAAGTTTGAGGACTACAAGGGCACAAGAAAAGCTATGCCGGAAGAACTGGCAAGCCAGATGCCTGTGCTTAAAGAACTTTTAAAACTGCTTAACATAAAACAATACTCTCTTGAAGGTTATGAGGCAGATGATATTCTCGGTACTTTGTCCAAACAGGCGGAGGAAAAGGGCTATGAAACAGTTGTTGTTTCCGGCGACAGAGACCTTTTGCAGCTTGCAAGCGAAAGCCTTAAAATCAAGATACCGAAAACAATAAAGGGCAAAACAGAGGTTGAGGATTACTACGCTAAAGACGTAGTGGAAAAATACGGTGTTACACCTACGGAATTTATAGAGGTAAAGGCCCTTATGGGGGACAGTTCCGACAACATACCGGGTGTGCCTTCCATAGGTGAAAAAACTGCCGTAAAAATTATTCAGCAGTTTAAAACAGTAGACGAGGCAATTAAAAATGCCGATTCGGTAAAGCCTGCAAAAGCCTCAAACAACCTTAAAGAATACGAAGAACAGGCAAGGCTCAGCAGATTTCTTGTGGAAATAGACAGAAATGCTCCTGTAGAACTTGATTTGAACCATATGCCTATACTTGGCGGAAAAATAAGCGGTGAGGCATATGAGTATATAAAAAATCTTGATTTTAAGTCACTTCTCAACCGTTTTACAACAGAAGAAAGCACTGTTGAGAAAATAACAGAAGAAAGCAATAGTGAATACTTTTATATTGACAATGCAGAGGACTGCAAAAAATTTGTTTATGAAAGTTTCAGCAAAAAATCCGCATATGTTATCATAGAAGAAGATAATAAAATAGAAGGCATAAGTATATTTGCAGATGGCAAAGGCTGTTTCATAGAAAGCAACGAAAACTTTACAAGTGAAGAAATAGTAAAGGTTTTGGAGAAATATTTCGGTGACGAAAGCATTGAAAAAATCGGACACAATATAAAAAACGATATGAAGCTTTTAAGACCTGTTGAGCTTAAAGGAGCTTCTTTTGATACACAGATTGCCGCATATATACTTAATTCCACAGAGGATACTTATAACTTTGACGATATTGCAAGGGACTATCTTTCCCTTACAATAAAAAGTGAGGAAGAAACTCTCGGCAAGGGAAAGAAACGTGTTTCCATAAGGACTCTTGACAAAAACAAAAGAATTGATTATGCCGTAAAACAGGCAGAGGTTATGTTCAATGCAAAGGACATAATGCTTGAAAAAATAAAGGAAAACAATCAGGAAAAACTGTTTTTTGAAATAGAAATGCCTTTGATAAATGTTCTTGCGGATATGGAAAAATACGGAATAAAGGCAGACAGGGACGGACTTATTTTCTACGGCAGTGCTTTAAGCGGACAGATAGATGCCATGGTTGAGGAAATATATGCTCTTTGCGGAGAAAGATTTAATATAAATTCACCTAAACAGCTGGGTACAGTGCTTTTTGAAAAAATGGGCCTTAAAGGCGGAAAGAAAACAAAGACGGGATATTCCACATCTGCCGAGGTTTTGGAAAAACTTAAATATGACAGTCCTGCCATAGAAAAAATACTTCTCTACCGACAGCTTGCAAAGCTTAAAAGCACATATGCAGACGGACTTTTGAATGTGCTTGACAATAAAACAGGCAGAATATATTCCACATTTAACCAGACAATTACCGCAACGGGCAGAATAAGCTCAACAGAGCCTAACTTACAGAACATACCTGTAAGAATAGAGCTTGGTCGTGAGCTGAGAAAGGTTTTCATTCCGGAGGACGGATATGTTTTCTTAGATGCGGACTATTCCCAGATTGAACTTAGAGTTCTTGCACACATGGCAGATGACGAAAATCTTATAAATGCATTCAAAAACGGACAGGATATTCACCGTCTTACAGCTTCACAGGTGCTTAACATACCTTTTGATGAGGTTACACCGGAGCAGAGAAGGCAGGCAAAAGCAGTCAATTTCGGTATAATATACGGAATAGGTGCTTTCAGTCTCAGTCAGGATCTGGGAATAACAAGGAAAGAAGCCGAAATTTATATCGAAAATTATTTTGCAAAATATCCTAATGTAAAAAAATACATGGACGAGACAATAAAAAAAGCCAAAGAAAACGGATATGTGTCCACTATTTTCGGCAGAAGAAGAAATATGCCGGAGCTTAACTCAACAAATTTCAATATGCGTGCATTTGGAGAAAGAGTGGCAATGAATATGCCTATACAGGGCACAGCGGCAGATATTATAAAAATAGCTATGATTAAAGTAAACAATGCTCTTAAAGAGAATAATCTTAAATCAAAGCTTATTTTGCAGGTACATGACGAACTTATTATCGAAACACTTAAAGAAGAAAAAGAAGAAGTAAGCCATATACTAAAAGAAAACATGGAAAATGCCGTAAGCCTTAAAGTGCCTATGGTGGCTGATGTAAAATGTGCCAAAAACTGGTATGAAGCAAAATAAAAGAACAGGTGATGCAAAAATGAGAATAATAGGTCTTACAGGCCCTACAGGCAGTGGAAAAAGCGCAGTAAGTGCCGTATTGAGAGATAATGGAGCGGTTATTGTAGATGCCGATAAAATAGCCCATGATATAATATTAAAGGGTGAGGCTGCATATAATGAACTTCTTGAATATTTCGGAGAAGAAATATTAAATAACGAAAAAGAAATAGACAGAAAAAAGCTTGGTCAGATAGTTTTTTCCCAAGGCGGAGAAAAACTGGATTTTCTGAACAAATGCACTCATAAGCATATTTTTGATAAAATGAAGGCGGAAATAGAAACTGCCGAAAAAAGCGGATTTGAAATAACTGTTTTAGATGCACCTCTTCTTATAGAAGGAAAGTTTATTACCTTATGCAAAGAAGTATGGGTAGTTTTTGCCGATGATGAATCAAGAGCAGAAAGAATAATGAAACGTGATTTGATTACATATCAGCAGGCATTGGACAGAATGAGCAAGCAGAAGGGCTATGATGTCTACAACAAATATGCCGATATTATAATTGACAATTCTACAGGTTTGGTTAACCTTAAAAGACAGGTGGAAAATATATTGAATAAGACAGGCGATAAAGATGCCATTTAAGAGATTTTTTTCTGTAATTTTGAAAATGATAATCGTAGTTGTTTTTGTTGTGATATTAGGCGGAGCTTTGATGAAAAATATAATTATGCCTAAAGTTTTGTATCCTCAAAATTACAGAAGTTATGTTGAAAAATATGCCGATGAATACGGTCTTGACGAAAGTTTGGTGTATGCAGTAATAAAATGTGAAAGTAATTTTAATTCTCAGGCAATTTCACATAAAGATGCAAGAGGTCTTATGCAGATTTCCGAAATGACGGGAATATGGGCCTCAGAGGTTCTTGAAATAAAAGACTACAACAGTGATATGCTCTATGAGCCTGATGTAAATATACATATAGGCTGCTGGTATCTGGATAAGCTTATAGACCAGTTCGGAGACGAAAACACAGCCGTTGCGGCATATAATGCAGGCAGTGGAAATGTATCTAAATGGCTTATGGAGGAGAAACATTCCTCAGACGGAGTAAGCCTTGATTTAATACCTTTCCAAGAAACGGAAAAATATGTTAAAAAAGTTGAAATGACAAAAAAAATATATAATTACTTATACAATAACTAAAAGTATAGGTTTTGGCAGGAGAAAGTATGAAAAGATTTTTATTTGCGGCACTGGCGGCGGTTATGATTTTTACTGCCTGTGCTTCATCAGATGAAAAAGAAAGCACATCATCTGTTTCTTCTTCGGAACTGAAATCGGCAGAAGAAACAACATCGTCACAGACAAGTGAGGATTATGGTACTCAGAACGAAAATGTTCTTACTCTTTCAATGAGAACGGCAACAATGCTTAATCCGCTTTTAAATATGGATCAGTCTGTGGACAGCGTTTTAAGACTTATGTTTAAACCGCTTATAAGTTTTGATAAAACAAATAAGCCACAGGGAGAGATAGCCGAAAGCTGGTATTATACAAATGACGGTACATCACTTACGGTTAAACTTAAAAGCGGGCTTAAATGGCATGACGGAAGCAATATAACGGCAAGCGATGTTGTATATTCCATAAACACAATAAAAAACTCCGAGGACGGAACAGTATATAAAAAATGTGTGGAAAAAATAAGAAATGCCGTTGTATCGGACAGCAATACAGTAAATATTAATTTTACGGATTCTTACAGCGGAAACATATTTTCGTTGAATTTTCCTATAATATCCGAAAAATATTATCGTTCCGGTGACAGAGACTTGGCACCTATGGGCTGTGGAGAATACAGGTTTAAAAGCTTTATTCCGGCAAAGGAAATTGAACTGGAGGCAAGTGAAAACAGTTTTGGCAGTGTCCCTTCAATTAAGACTGTTATTGCAAAGATAACAACAGATGAAGACACCGACATATATTCATTTAGCCAGAAAATAACGGACTGTGTTGTTGCCGATGAGAGCAGTATGGGTAAGTATGACCTTGAAACAGGAACACAGAAAATAAGCTTTACCGATAATTATTACGAATTTATAGGCTTTAATTTTAATAACGATATTTTGAAAGACAAAAATATAAGAAAAGCTGTGGCAAGTGCGGTGCCTATAGATAATATTATAGACAGTGTTTACCTTTCTAATGCCGTAAAGACGGCTTCGCCCGTAAGTCCCACAAGTTTTCTTTATGATTCAAAAGTAACTTCTCTTGCATATGATATTAATAAAGCAAAAGAATATGTTACTCTTGCGGGATATAAGTATGACAATAATACAAATCTTTTTGTCAAAACAGATGAGAATGGGCAGACGCACAATATATCTTTAAGAATACTTATAAACAGCGAAAGCAAGGAACGAAGGCAAACGGCTTTAAAGCTTTCCGATGAGCTTAAAACAGTAGGAATAAATGCTTATGTAGATGCAGTGGATTTTGACACATATACGCAGAAACTACAGTCCGGTGATTTTGATTTATTCATAGGTGGTTGGAAAATGTCTCTTTCACCGTATTTCGGGTTTATGTTTTCGTCATCAAATGCAACTGGATATAATTATATTTCATACAGTGACGAAAAAATGGATTCGCTTTTAGATGCGGCATATAAAGCTGTAAGCGAGGCTGATATGATAAAGGCATACTCTGAACTCGAGGCATATACGGCAGAAGAATTGCCTTACGTAAGTTTGCTTTTCAGAAAATCTGCATTGTTTGTAAACAAAAGAATAAGCGGAAACTTTGATCCTGTGCCATATGACTATTTCAGAGGAATAGAAAGCTGGTCAACAGAAAATAAAACAGATAAAAATTAAAAATACAAAGGAAGGTGGTCTGTATGTCAGAAATGAGAAAAGATATATTTTCCGATGAATGGGTTGTTTTTGCGTCAAACCGAAAGGATAAACCGTATAACTATAAGCATAATAAAAATAAAATAGAAGAAAACTGCAACAAAATATGTCCTTTCTGCCCCGGAAACGAGAGCATGACAACACCGACTTTGTATGAATTGAAAAACGAAAAGGGTTGGGAGATACGTGTTTTTGAAAATATGTATCCGGCAGTGAGCCTTACGGACTGCGAAAATAAAAATTACGGCTTTTATGAGTCTTTGGGCGGAAAGGGAATACACGAAATAGTTGTGGATACACCGGAACACAAAATGGATACATCTGACGAAAATGACGAGCATTTTGTAAAGCTTTTTAAGGTTCTCGGTAAACGTCTTGAACTTATGATGAAAAACGAAAATGTGGAATATGTTCAGATATTCAAAAACAACGGGCCTTTTGCCGGAGCGTCAATTACCCATTCCCACTGGCAGATAATGAGTATACCGGTTATGGCACATGAACAGGAAATGGCTTTGAAGGCATATTCGGAATATAAAGAAAAAAACGGCAGATGTCTTATGTGCGATATTATTGAGCATGAAAGAAAAGAAAAGAGCCGTATGGTATTTGAAAATGACGAGTTTTCCGTTTTTACGCCTTATGCGGCAAGACAGAGTTATGAACTTTGGATTGTGCCTAAAAGACATATTTCAACAATAAATGAGCTGACCGAAGAAGAAATGATAAGCCTTGCCGGTGTCCTTAAAGACATGATAGGCAGGGTAAACAATATAATGCACAACATAAGCTTTAATATCTGTATTCAGGAAACACCGAAATCCGCACCGAAGGGACTTTTCCACTGGTACATAAGAATACTTCCGAGACTGGGTTCTTGGGCAGGTTTCGAGTTTGCCACAAGATGTTTTATAAATCCCGTTGTACCGGAGTTTGCGGCGGAGTTTTATAGAAAACAGGGAGAAAAATAAAAATATATTCAAGTAAAAAAGTTGTGGAAGTAACCACAACTTTTTATCTTAAATATATAAATATTAATTTATTGAGTATCTCCTAATTTGCTGTAATACCTTTCAAGTTTATCTTGTAAATGATTTACATAATTTCTATCATACGTTGTTATTTCTTTTCCTGTAGTTTTATACAGTCACATCGGTTTCCAAAATACCGTTTGAAAAACATATCTTAAACACAGTAGAATTATTTATTAAGTATAAAACAGATGATGACATACTTTGTATGTCTGCCCACGCCGAAGGTATACCTTCAATGGCATTTATGGGTGATGTTTAAATACTGTCTGTTTTTTGCGATACTGTTTACTAACGGTATCGCATTTTTTGTTGCATAGGTTTTTATGTTCTGTCATTGAAAGAATATGTTTATTATGCTAAAATTAAAACTATGGTATTTTAATCTGTCTTTAATAAAAATACAATGGGGGTTTTATTATTGCTTAATGACATAAAGATATTTTGTAAATGGATATTAATATCCGTTATTGTTGGGCTTATAGTTGGTTTTGTAGGTGCGGCTTTCCATTATGCGGTAGAATTTGCAACAGAAATACGGCACTTGTTTCCGATTATTATATTGGCACTTCCTTTGGGAGGACTTTATATAATCTGGATATATAGGGTGTGTGGTGCGGAAAATGACGGTGGTACAAACTTTGTTATAGATACGGTACGGGAAAACAAACATGTGCCTATAGTTACACTGCCGATAATATTTATAGGAACGGTTGTAACGCATCTTTGCGGAGGTTCGTCAGGGCGAGAAGGTGCGGCACTCCAGATAGGAAGCAGTATATCAAATGCAGTAGGGGATATGTTTAATCTTGATGAAAAAGATATGCATACAATGACTATGTGCGGTATGGCGGCGGCGTTTGCGGCACTTTTCGGTACACCTGTTACGGCAGCAGTATTCTCTATAGAAGTAATAAGTATAGGTATTATGCACTTTTCGGCATTAGTTCCTTGTATAATAGCTGCACTTTCGGCTATAATGACAGCTCAGATGTTTGGTGTTGAGGCAACAAGGTTTAAAATAGAGCAGTATATGGAGTTTTCTCCGGAAAACCTGATAAAAATAGTTATACTTTCTATACTGTGTGCTTTTGTAAGTATACTTTTTTGTATAACAATGAAAAAAATATCGGGAATTTATAAAAAATATCTGCCTAACAAGTTTGTAAGAGTTATTGTTGGAGGTATTATTGTTATTGCACTTACTTTTATAGTAGGCAACAGAGACTATAATGGTGCCGGTATGGATATAATAACAATGGCATTTAAAGAAAGGGTAGTGTGGTATGCATTTTTGCTTAAAATAATATTTACCGCATTTACTCTCGGTGCCGGATATAAAGGCGGAGAGATTGTGCCTGCATTTTTTACCGGAGCAATGTTCGGCAACAGTGCATCTTATCTTATAGGGGTTGCACCGTCGTTTGGTACAGGAATAGGACTTATATGTCTTTTTTGCGGTGTAACAAACTGTCCTATAACATCAATGATACTTTCGGTTGAACTTTTTGGTTCGCAGGGACTGCCGTTTTTTGCGGCAGCTTGTGCTACAAGTTATATGCTTTCCGGATATATCGGTCTTTACAGTGAACAGAAGATAGTGTATTCAAAAACAAAGACGGAATTTATAGATAAAAAAGCCCAGTAAGACCGTGGGGTTTCACCCCACACCCTGACAATTTTTTGAAAAAAATTGAGTAAAACTTTTAATAAAAAAAGAATTATGCCGAAATACTTCAGCATAATTCTTTTTTTGGATAAAACTATTTTATTAGACATAGAAACCGTTTCCAAAAATTGGAAACGGTTTCTAACAAAGTTTAGGTTGAGCCTTTTTAAAGGCTCACAGGTGTGGACGGAGTCCACGGTCTTTGTTTTTATCAGTCGGCATGAGCAGAAGCTTCTTTTCTTATTACGTCGTGTGCGCCGCCTTCTACTATGCTTGTGCTTGAAACGAGAGTAAATTTAGCTTTTTCTCTCATTTCAGGAATATTTAAAGCACCGCAGTTGCAGAATGTGGATTTAACTTTGCTGATTGTTTTATCAACATTGTCTTTAAGAGGGCCGGCGTAAGGAACATATGAATCAACGCCTTCTTCAAATGAAAGCTTTTTGTCTCCGCCAAGGTCATATCTCTGCCAGTTTCTTGCTCTGTTTGAGCCTTCACCCCAGTATTCTTTAACATAATTTCCGTTAAGGAGAATTTTTTCTGTAGGGCTTTCGTCAAAACGTGCAAAATATCTGCCGAACATAGCAAAATCAGCACCCATAGCAAGTGCAAATGTAAGGTGGTGATCGTGCTCAATACCGCCATCTGAGCATACAGGAATATAAATACCTGTTTCTTCAAAATATTCATCTCTTGCTTTACATACTTCGATAAGAGCTGTTGCCTGTCCGCGGCCGATACCCTTTGTCTCTCTTGTAATACAGATTGAACCACCGCCGATACCTACTTTTATGAAGTCGGCACCACATTCGGCAAGGAAACGGAAGCCTTCTCTGTCAACTACGTTTCCGGCACCTACTTTTACTGTATCGCCGTATTTTTCACGGATAAATTCAAGTGTGAGTTTCTGCCATTCGGAGAAACCTTCTGATGAGTCGATACATAAAACGTCAGCACCTGCTTCAATAAGGGCAGGAACTCTCTGTGCATAGTCTCTTGTATTGATACCTGCACCTACAACATAACGTTTTTTGCTGTCAAGAAGTTCGTTAGGGTTTTCTTTATGTTCAGAATAGTCTTTTCTGAATACAAAGGAAATCATTTTTCCGTTTTTATCAACAATAGGGAGGGCGTTTAATTTATTTTCCCATATAATATCGTTTGCCTGACTTAAAGTTGTTCCGAGAGGAGCAGTAACAAGATCTTTAAGAGGTGTCATAAATTCAGAAACCTTTGTATCTAAGCTCATACGGCTTGGACGATAATCTCTGCTTGTAACAATACCGAGTAATTTGCCGTTTGATGTTCCGTCATCAGTTACGGCTACAGTGGAATGACCTGTTCTTTCTTTTATTTCGATAATATCCGCAAGAGTTGCATCAAGACTTGTGTTTGTATCACTTGGAACAAAGCCGGCTTTGTAGCTCTTTACTCTGGCTACCATGGCTGCTTCGTCTTCTATTGTCTGTGAGCCGTAAATAAAAGAAATACCGCCGTTTTTGGCAAGAGCTATTGCGAGTGTGTCGTTTGAAACAGACTGCATTATAGCTGAAACCATAGGTATTTTCATTTTTATGGCAGATTCTTCGCCCTTTTTGAATTTTACTAACGGTGTTTCAAGAGAAACATTTACCGGTATACATTCACTTGATGAATAACCGGGAATGAGAAGATACTCGTCAAATGTATGTGCCGGTTCGTTAATATAAGTTGCCATTTTGTTTGCCTCCTTGGTTTATGAATGAAATATACATTATAAATTAATTAATTTTACCAACCAAAATTTAATTTTTCAATAGTATTTTAAAATTTACGGCAAATTCTACATTTTGTTTATTAATTTATAAAATTTTACAAAAAAGGTGATAAATATATACTAATAAACATTATACTTATTTGCCGAACAGTCAAAGATATATAAGACTTTATGTTTTTGTTTAAAAATTACAGCTTATATATATATTAGACCAAAAGCAGGTATAAAGTCAATTAAATGGAATAAAAACAAAAAATACAGGAAGAAACTAAGTTTGCAAAGATAAGTTACTTTATGATATACTAATGAATAAACTATATACCTACAGGAGGGATTTGATTAATTGAACTATATTCTCGGAAAAATCAATGATTTTATGTACAGCTATATTTTGTTGTTTATGCTTGTGGGAACAGGCATATATTTTACAATAAGGCTTAAATTTGCACAAATACGTCTTTTAAGAGACGGTGTTATGATAATGAAGGAAAAGCCGGTAGATGGCGAGGAAAGTTCAAAGGCGGTTTCATCGTTTCAGGCACTTATGATTTCAACGGCATCGAGAGTAGGTACCGGAAACATTGCTGGTATTGCAACAGCTATTGCGGCAGGTGGGCCGGGAGCGGTTTTCTGGATGTGGATTATGGCTATAGTAGGTGGTGCATCGGCTTTTGTTGAAAGTACATTAGCACAGATTTATAAAATACATGACGGAAAAACATTCAGAGGCGGACCTTCTTATTATATGGAAAAGGCTCTTGGCAAAAGATGGCTTGGAGTTTTGTTTTCGATATTTTTGATTATATGTTTTGCATATGGTTTTAACGGACTGCAGTCATTCAACATTTCGTCTGCGTTGGAATACTATGTTCCGGATTACAGCAATACAATATATCCTATGGTTTTGGGAATAATTCTTGCCGCACTTACTGCATTTGTAATATTTGGCGGTGCTCACAGAATAGGCTTTATGACATCGGTTATAGTGCCTATTATGGCTGCTGCATACCTTCTTATAGGTGCTTTTACAATAGTTACGCATATACATCAGATACCGGGTGTTTTTAAGCTTATACTAACCGAAGCATTTAATTTTAAAGCAATATTTGGAGGCTTCAGCGGAAGTGTTGTTACAATAGGAATAAAAAGAGGTCTTTTCTCAAATGAAGCCGGAATGGGTTCTGCACCTAATGCAGCAGCCAGTGCATCGGTTTCACATCCGGCAAAGCAGGGAATGGTGCAGGTAATATCCGTATTTATAGATACGATTTTAATCTGTTCGGCTACGGCAATGATGCTTCTTGTATCCGGCATAGAAGGAAAGACAGGTGTTCTTGACGGAATACCTTATGTTCAGGCAGTATTTTCCGCAAATATAGGGCAGTGGGGAATACACCTTGTAACAGTGTTTATATTTGCGTTTGCATTCAGCAGTCTTATAGGAAATTATTATTATGCGGAGGCTAATATATTATTTATAAAAGATAATAAGCTGCTTTTATTTATTTTCCGCTGTACCTGTATTATTGCTATATTTTTAGGGGCACAGGCTGATTTTTCACTTGTATGGAATATTGCAGATGTTACAATGGGACTTATGGCAATAGTAAACATAGTAGCAATACTGCTTCTCGGAAACATAGCAATAAAAACTTTAAATGACTATGAGGAACAGGAAAAAGAAGGTATAAACCCTGTTTTTGATGCCAAAAAATTGGGAATAGAAAATACAGAATGTTGGAAATAATAAGTTTTCGGTATTCTGTTTCGGATTTTAAAAATAATAAACCGCAGAGTATTTTCTCTGCGGTTTATTATTTTTACCTATAAAAAAATTTAAGATATTTTATTTAACACCTCTGTTGAGGATTTTTTTGAAATTTATTTTAAACATTATTAATGTGCATAAAACCGCTCCGAAGTCGGCAATGGGTTCGGCAAGAAAAACAGAAAATACTTTGCTTGGATAGGCAAACAGATTCCATATTTCAGGCGGTGTTAAGTTTACTGCCAGAGATGTCGGAATTATTCTCGGCAGTATAAATATAAGCGGTACAAGCAGTATTATTTTTCTTAAAACAGCAAGAAAAACCGATATTTTAGCCTGACCGAGAGATATAAAGGTTTGCTGGCAGGCAAGCTGAATTCCAAACAGACCTGTTGAAGCCATGTATATTCGCAATGCCCATTTGCTTGTTTCAATAAACTGAATATCCGAAGTAAAGAAAGATATAAGTACCTGCGGAACAAACATTGCACAAGACCATATGAACATTGTAAACAGAAAACTGCATATAAGCAATATGTGAAATGTACGTTTTACTCTGTCGTTTTTGCCGGCACCGAAGTTAAAGCTGATTATAGGCTGACATCCCTGAGCAAGACCGATAACCGGTAAGTTTGAAAACTGCATAAGGCTTGAAAGTATTGTCATTGCACCTACGGCAATATCTCCGCCGTAGCTTTGCAGCGATGAATTAAAACAGACAGTAATAAGGCTTTCCGTAGACTGCATTATAAATGGTGATATACCGAGAGACATAACACCGATAGCTATTTTTACATCAGGAACAATATTCGTTTTTTTAATTTTAAGGCTTGTTTTTTTGCCCGTAAGGAATTTTAAAACCCATATGCATGACACAGCCTGAGAAATAACCGTTGCAAGAGCTGCACCCTTTACACCCATGTTTAAAAGGTATATAAAAATCGGGTCAAGTATTATGTTTAAAACAGCACCTATAAGAGTTGTTGCCATACCTACGGAAGCAAAACCCTGACAGGTAATAAACGGGTTAAGCCCGAGAACAGTCTGGACAAAAATTGTGCCGAGAGCATATATGGTAATATAATCAACAGCATAAGCTATAGTGTTTTCACTTCCGCCGAACAGCATAAGTATCGGGTTTTTAAACAAAAGTATTGTTGCGGTAAGTATAAAGGAGATTGCAATAATAGTGCCAAAGCATGTGCCGAGAATTTTTTCGGCATAGGAATAATCGTTTTTCCCCATTTTTATGGCAGCCTGAGGAGCACCGCCCATGCCTACAAGACCCGAAAAGGCAGAAATGAGCATTATTATCGGAAATGTTACACCAACGCCTGTAAGAGCGGTTTTTCCTATCTGTGGGATATGACCTATATACATTCGGTCAACAATATTATACAAAAGATTTATAATCTGTGCTGCTATGGCAGGGATAGAAAGTTTAATAACAAGGCTTGGTATGCTTCCCTGACCGAGATTGTTTTTATCCTTATTCATAGGATCCTCCTTAAAACAAAAAATATAGTTTTATTATAAATATTGTTTGGCTTTGTGTAAATATAAAGTAAAGAATTATTAAAGACGGTTAAATAATTGAGGGTGTTAACTTGTTCAAACAGAAGAATAAACAGACAGGCACGGACAGAGTCTGTGGTTTTATTGTAAAATAGCGTTGTATTTGTTGAAAAAATATGGTACATTATTATTGAATGACTATGAATTTTTGGGGAGGCATTTTAATGTACAAAAGAATAGTACTTAAACTCAGCGGAGAAGCTCTTGCAGGCGATAAGCCCGGTGTTAAATTTGATAACGACATTATAAGAGGCATTGTACTCCAGATTAAAGAGATTATGTCAAAAGGCACAGAGGTTACTCTTGTTATAGGCGGAGGCAATTTCTGGCGAGGCAGAAGTGCAGACCATGCAATGGACAGAACAAAGGCAGACCAGATAGGCATGCTTGCAACAATAATGAATGCTATTTATGTGGCTGATTTTTTAAGACAGGAAGGCGTTGGAGCTGTTGTTCAGACACCTTTTAAATGCGGAACAATGACAGAAGAATTCTCAAAGGATTCCGCATTAAAACATCTTGAAAACAAAGAAGTTGTTATTTTTGCCGGCGGTCTCGGACACCCTATGTTCTCTACAGATACAATTACTGCTTTAAGAGGTGCCGAACTTGAGGTTGACGGACTTTTCTTTGCCAAGAACGTAGACGGTGTATATGATGATGACCCTGCAAAAAACCCTAACGCAAAGAAGATTGAAGAAATCAAATGCGGAGATATTATAAAAAATAATCTTAGGGTAATTGACCTTACAGCCGCAACCCTTTGTTTTGACAACAGGATACCTGTTGTTATATTCGGTCTTAATGACGAAAACAGTATTGTCCGTGCAGTAGGCGGCGAAAAAATAGGAACGGTTGTAACAGTCGGCTGATAATTATAAAAAGATAACAGGAGGATATTTTTATGTCAGAGAAAGTAAATTTATATCAGGAAAAAATGAACAAAACTCTTGCTAACCTTGAAAGTGAGTATGCAACAATAAGAGCAGGTCGTGCAAATCCACACGTACTTGATAAAGTAACAGTTGATTATTATGGTACACCTACACCTATCAATCAGGTTGGAAACGTAACTGTACCGGAAGCAAGACTTCTTCAGATTCAGCCTTGGGATTCAAGTATGCTCAAAGCTATTGAAAAAGCTATAAATATGTCTGATATTGGCATTAATCCTAACAATGACGGAAAAGTAATTCGTCTTGTATTCCCAGAGCTTACAGAAGAAAGACGAGCTTCTTTGGTTAAAGACGTTAAGAAAAAAGGCGAAGATGCTAAGGTTGCAATAAGAAATATCCGCCGTGATGCTCTTGATGTATTCAAGAAACAGGAAAAGGCACACGAAATAACAGAAGATGAGCTTGCAAATCTTTCTGATGAAGTACAGAAAATAACAGATAAGAGCATTGTGTCTATTGACAAAATGACAGAAGGCAAGAGTAAAGACCTTATGTCTGTATAATAAAAATAATATTAACAGTCTGATTTGCCCCTCTGTGAGGGGCATTTCGCAATTTACAGCATAGGAGAGATTTTTATGTTTTTTAAAAGCAAAAACGAAGAACTTGAAATAGATATGGAAAGAGTGCCACAGCACATAGCAATCATTATGGACGGAAACGGAAGATGGGCGAAAAAACGTGGGCTTCCGAGAAAAATGGGACACAAAGCAGGTGCCGATACTCTTGAGAAGGTATCACGTGCCGCACAGGATTTAGGTGTAAAACATCTTACGGTATATGCATTTTCCACAGAAAACTGGAAAAGAAGCGATGATGAAGTTTCGGCAATAATGGATCTTCTCAGAAAATATCTTGATGAGCATATTAAAAAATGCAAAAACGATAATTTCAGAGTAAATATGATAGGTGATCCTTCAAGACTTGATGCGGATATTCAGGAGAAAATAAAAATTCTTGAAGACCTTACAAGAAACAATACAGGTCTTTATCTCCATATAGCACTTAACTACGGCGGCAGAGATGAGCTTTTGAGAACAGTAAAAAAGGTTGCCGAAAAGGTAAATAACGGCGAAATTTCTCCGGACAATATAACAGAGGAGACAATAGCCGATAATCTGGATACAGCAGGCGTTCCTGACCCTGAACTGCTTATAAGAACAAGCGGAGAACTTAGGATAAGCAATTTTATTCTCTGGCAGCTTGCATATACGGAGTTTATATTCTCGGATAAACTTTGGCCTGATTATAACGAAGATGACCTTAAAGAGGCTATTTACAGTTTTCAGAACAGAGACAGAAGGTTTGGCGGAAGAAAATAACATCGGGGAGTTGATTTTATGAAAACAAGAATTATTTCCGGCGTTGTTTTGTTGCCGTTGTTGATTTTTCTTATTGTATATGGCGGTTTGCCGTTACATATAGCCATACTTATTGTGTCCTTTATAGGGCTGTATGAATTTTATAAAGCACTTTCCGGAAAAATTTTACCTGTGCATTTTTTCGGCTTTGCAGCATGTCTTGTTTTTGAACTGTTTCCTGCGACAATAGTTTCAAAGGCAAATTTATTTAATGGTTTTACTGCTCTTTTTATGCTTTGTCTGCTTTTTTATATGGTTATTTTCCATAAAAAGTGTAATGACAAAGATGTGTTTATAACATTTTTCGGATTTTATTACGTAAGCTTTCTTCTTACACATATTTACCTTGTGCGTAATTATACTTATGGTAATATATTTGTATGGCTTATTTTTATTGCCGCATTTGTATGTGATACGGGAGCATACTTTACGGGAATGTTTATGGGAAAACATAAACTGATACCGGATTTAAGCCCTAAAAAGACAATAGAAGGTGCTGTAGGCGGTGTTGTATGGGCAACAGCTGCGGCTGTGGTATTCGGTATTCTTGCCGAAAAATATTTTACACTGGATCAGGCGGCAACAGTGCCTATATGTGCCATTATAGGTATTTTCGGCTCAATAATGAGCCAGATAGGCGATCTTGCGGCATCGTCATTTAAACGTATGGTGGGAATAAAGGATTACGGAAATCTTATTCCCGGCCACGGCGGAATACTGGACAGATTTGACAGTGTCCTTATTACCGCACCTGTTGTATATTATGTTATGACGGCACTTATTAAAGTTTTATGATTTTTTGTATATCGGGAGACAAAAATGAAAAAGATAAGTATACTTGGTTCTACAGGCTCTATAGGTGTGCAGACACTGGAGGTATGCAGAAACCTTAAAGACATAAAAGTTGAGGCAATTACTGCCAACAGCAGTATAGACAAAATAGAGGAACAGATTAAGGAGTTTAAACCGAAGCTTGTTTCTATAATGGATAATGACAAGGCGGAAGAATTAAAGGAAAGACTTTCCAAAACAGTTTACGGCAACATAAAGGTTATGTCCGGTATGGACGGCCTTGTTGAGGCGGCAACTATGGACAGTGCAGACACGGTTGTTGTTTCGGTTGTGGGAAATATAGGAATAAAACCAACCTATGAAGCAATAGAATGTAAAAAAGAAATTGCACTTGCCACAAAAGAAGTTATGGTTTCCGGCGGAAATCTTATAACAGGAAAGTTAAAAGAAAAAGGAGTAAGAATACTTCCTATAGACAGCGAACATTCGGCTATTTTCCAGAGCCTTCAGGGAAACAGCATGAATAAGATAAGAAGAATTATACTTACGGCATCGGGAGGACCTTTCAGAGGCAGGAAAAAAGCTGAGCTTATTAATGTAACGGCGGCACAGGCTCTTAAACATCCTAACTGGTCAATGGGTGCAAAAATAACAATAGACTCAGCATCAATGATGAACAAAGGTCTTGAGGTTATAGAGGCAAAATGGCTCTTTGACGTAGATGTTGACCAGATACAAGTAGTTGTTCATCCACAGAGTATACTCCATTCTGCTGTTGAGTATGAGGACGGTGCTGTAATAGGGCAGATGGGTGTGCCTGATATGAAGGTGCCTATTTCATATGCACTTACTTATCCGAACAGAGTAGAAAACGGATTTGAAAAACTGGATATAACAAAGGTTGGAACACTTACCTTTGAAGAACCTGACACAGAAACATTTGAATGTCTTTCACTTGCTTATAAAGCAATAAAGGCAGGGGGAACAATGCCGGCTGTACTTAATGCGGCAAACGAAATAGCCGTAGCGGCATTTTTAAAGGGAAGCATAGGTTTTATGGATATTCCTCGTATTATAAAAAATACTATGGAAAATCATAAAGTAATACATAATTACAATATAGATGAGCTTTTGGCGGCTGATTCATGGGGTAGAAGTTATGCGGCAAAAATATTGAAGTAACGGAGGAATTTTAGTTTTATGTCGATAATATATATACTTCTTACTCTGCTTATATTTACTGTTCTTGTTGTTGTTCACGAGGCAGGGCATTTTGCTGTGGCAAAATTAAGCGGAATACTGGTTGAGGAATTTTCGGTAGGAATGGGGCCTATTGTTTTTTCAAAAAAAATAGGTGAAACTCTCTATTCCGTAAGGGCTTTCCCTATGGGCGGTTTCTGCCGCATGGCAGGAGAGGACGAGGAAAGTTCAGATAGCCGTTCGTTTAACAACAAGAACGTATTTGCAAGAATGGCAGTTGTTTTTACAGGCCCGTTAATGAATTTTATATTTGCATTTTTGGCAGTGTTTATTGTTTCTTCAACAGCGGCAAGCATGGCTTTCCCTGCTGTAGGCGAAGTTTTAAGTACAAGCAATGCCGTAAATCAGGGGCTTGAAAAGGGAGATAAAATTGTAAAAATAGACAATGAAAAAATACATGACTATCAGGAGTTGTATTCGATATTAAGCACAAGCGACGGCAGTGATTTGTCCGTTACGGTAAACAGAAACGGTGAAAAAGTTGATTTGACAATTACACCTGTTCTTAATGAAGCACAGACAGGGTATATAATAGGTTTCAGACCTGTTGTAAAGACAGGACTTTTTGCCGAAAGTGCAGAAGGATATGACAAGGCAACATTTGCCGATACGGTAAAGGACAGTATATACACACTGGTATATTTTGTAAAATCCGTTGTTGTGGGATTTGTAAGACTTTTTACACTTAAACTTTCGGCATCAGATGTATCAGGCCCTATAGGCATAGTTCAGGTGGTAGGCGATACAGTGGAAACGGGTATAACCTACAGTATATGGTCGGTTGCAAAGAGTCTGCTTATGTTATCTGCTCTTTTAAGCGTAAACCTTGGTGTAATAAATCTTTTCCCTATACCGGCAATGGACGGAGGAAGACTGGTGTTTCTCGTTTTGGAGGCAATACGAAGAAAGCCGTTTAACCGTGAAAAAGAAGGTATGGTACATTTCATAGGCTTCATGCTTCTTATATTGTTTATGTTTTTGGTAGCGTCAAATGATATTTTTAAGATTTTTAGTGGCAGGTGATAAATTTTGAGTTACAGCAGAAGAAAAACAAGAGTTGTAAAAGCAGGGAATGTTTTAATAGGCGGAGATAATCCTGTGGTCATACAGTCAATGTGCAATACTGATACAAGAGATGTATCGGCAACAGTTAGCCAGATAAAGGCCTTGGAGAAAGCCGGCTGCGAAATGGTTCGTGTTGCCGTACCGGATATGATTGCGGCACAGGCAATAGGCAAAATAAAGGAACAAATATCAATCCCCCTTGTGGCAGATATTCACTTCGATTACAAACTGGCTGTTGAGGCAATGGCACAGGGAATAGATAAAATAAGAATTAATCCCGGAAACATTGGCAGCAAAGAAAAGGTTCGTATTGTAGCCGATATGGCAAAGGAAAAGGGAATACCTATAAGAATAGGTGTTAATTCCGGTTCTTTGCAGAAAGACCTGCTTAAAAAATTCGGCGGTCATGTTACGCCGGAGGCTATGGTTGAAAGTGCGTTAAGCCATGTTAAAATACTGGAGGAATGTGATTTCAGAGATATAGTAATATCAATAAAATCATCAAATGTTCCTTTCAGCATAGAGGCGTATTCGCTTTTGTCACAGGCTGTAGATTACCCACTTCATCTGGGAATAACAGAGGCAGGAACGGTTTATTCGGGAACGGTTAAATCCGCCGTGGGAATAGGTTCTATACTTGCTATGGGAATAGGCGATACAATAAGGGTATCTCTTACAGGTGACCCGACAGAAGAAATAAAAGCGGCAAAAGAAATACTTAAAAGTCTTGAACTGAGAAAATTCGGTGTGGAAATGATAAGCTGTCCGACCTGCGGAAGAACACAGATTGACCTTATCTCATTAGCACAGCAGGTTGAAGAAAAGTGCCGTAATATAAACAAAGATATTAAGGTTGCCGTAATGGGCTGTGCAGTAAACGGCCCCGGAGAAGCAAGAGAAGCCGATATAGGAATAGCCGGAGGACATGGCGAAGGTCTTATATTCAAAAAAGGTGAGATTCTTAAAAAAGTTCCGGAAAATGAACTTCTTGATACTTTAATGGAAGAAATTGAAAAACTTTGAGGTTGATGCCAAATGCTTGCTGAGAAAAATTTTAACAGTGTCTTTGGAAAAGTTTCACTCTCTGATAATATTCAGAGAGTTTTTTCAACGGCACAGGTTACGTCATTTAAAATTTATAAAAAAGAAAAGGTTCTCGATATTAAGCTTAAACTGCCCGAAATAGTAAACGAATGTATAGTTGATGATTTCAAGGGCGAACTTTTCAGCCAGATTCCGGGAGTACATGATATTGTGGTCTCTCTTACATATAATAATGACTGTACCGATACGGGAATGGTAATTAAGCAGGACTGGGATAATATTGTCCATACGGTTTCTTCCATAGGCCCTGTATGCAGAAGTGTTATGTCAGACTGTAAGTGGGAGATAGAAGAAAACAATCTTATACTAAAAGTAAGGAACAATATGTCCTTTTATATGAATGCAAAAAAAGCCGACAGACTTATAGAAGCTAAATTAAGAGATGAAAATAATATAAATTTACGAGTAATGTTCAGAGATGAAAAGCCGACAGATGAAGAACTGGAGGCAAGGGCAAGGGAGAGACAGGCTGTTGTATCCGATGTATTCAAAAAAATAAATGACGGAATAAACGAAAGTGAAAATATTAAACAGGCACAAACAGCAGAAAAGGTAAGTAAGAGGCTTGAAAGCGGAATACTTCTCGGACGGGAATTTTCGGGCAGTATAACAAAAATAACCGATGCAAAAACGGAAGGCGAAAAGATTGTTATAGAAGGCTCTGTATTTAATATGGAGACAAGGGAAATAAAGGGCGGAAGATATATTGTTTCCTTTAACATAACCGACTTTACGGACTCAACCACGGTTAAGTTTTTTATAAGCAAAAACGAATTTACAGATGATGTAAAAGGCGGTTTTAAAGACGGAAAATATGTTAAAGTCCGTGGTGAAGTCCAGTATGATACATATGCCAAAGAACTTATTGTTATGGCAAGGGACATTGCCAAGGCGGAAGCACCTGAAGGACGAATGGATAATGCCGAAGAAAAGAGAGTTGAACTTCATCTTCATACACAGATGAGCCGAATGGACGCAATTACACCTGCAAAAGAATATATAAAACGTGCTTTGCAGTGGGGACACAAGGCAATAGCCATTACAGACCACGGTGTTGTTCAGGCTTTTCCCGAGGCAATGGAAAGTTCTAACGGAAAAGACATAAAAGTTATTTACGGTGTGGAGGCATACCTTATAGATGACTTGGGTGGTGCGGTAATTTGTCCTAAGGGACAGCTCCTTGATGACGAATTTACCGTTTTCGATATTGAAACAACAGGTCTTTCAAAGGAAAGAGATAAAATAACCGAAATAGGTGCGGTAAAAATAAAAGATGGAAAAATAATTGATAAGTTTTCGACTTTTGTAAATCCCCAAATGCCTATTTCCGAAGAAATAACAAAGCTTACGGGCATAACGGACGATATGGTAAAGGACGCACCGACAATAAACGAAGTTCTGCCGGAATTTATGAAATTTTTCGGTGACGGAATACTTGTTGCACACAATGCGTCTTTTGATACTGGATTTATAAGAAGATATGCGGAGGTATGCGGTCTTGGCGAGATAAACAATACCATAGTCGATACACTGGAAATTTCCAGAAGCCTTCTTAAAGACCTTAAAAAACATAAGCTGGATATGGTCTGTGAACGTCTGGGAGTAAGTCTTAACGGTCATCACAGGGCGGTAAATGACGCACAGGCAACGGCAGAGGTATTTATTAAGTTTCTTCAAATGCTTGCAGACCGAAAGGCAATTACCGTTGACGATATAAACGTAATATGCTCCAACGTAGTAAATTACGAAAAGCTTAAATCATATCATGCAATAATACTGGTTAAAAACTATAAAGGGCTCAGAAATCTTTATGACCTTATATCAATGGCACATCTGGAATTTCTTCACAGCAACAGAGGAAGGGTTACACCGAGAATGCCTAAAAGCCGTATTATGAAATACAGGGAAGGGCTTATTCTGGGAAGTGCCTGCGAAGCGGGAGAGCTTTACAGGGCAATACTTGACGATAAACCAAAGGCAGTAATAGAGGAGATAGTAAACTTTTACGATTATCTTGAAATTCAGCCTTTGGGAAACAACAAATTTATGATTGCCGACCAGAAAAGAGACAACATTAATTCCGTTGACGATATTATTGCCTGCAACAAAAAAATAGTAGAGCTTGCCGACAGCCACAACAAGCTTTGTGTTGCTACCTGTGATGTTCATTTTATGGATCCGCAGGACGCAGACTACAGAAAAATAATACAGACGGCAGAAGGATTTAAGGACGCAGACAATCAGGCGCCTCTTTATTTCAGAACTACAGAGGAAATGCTAAAGGAATTTGAGTATCTTGGAGAGAAAAAGGCATATGAGGTTGTTGTCAAAAACACAAATATTATTGCCGACATGATAGAAAAAATAAAACCTATACCTGACGGAACATTTCCGCCGCATTTTGACGGTGCAGATGATGACCTTAGAAGAATAACAACCACAAGGGCAATAGAGCTTTACGGTGATCCTTTGCCTGAGATAGTTGAGAAAAGACTGAACAGGGAGCTTAATTCCATTATTTCAAACGGATACGCCGTTTTGTATATAATAGCCCAGAAACTGGTTTGGAACAGTGTAGATCACGGTTATCTGGTTGGATCACGAGGTTCCGTAGGTTCGTCTTTTGTCGCAAACATGGCCGGTATTACGGAGGTTAATTCCCTTCAGCCACACTATTTATGTCCCGAATGTAAATATTCCGATTTCGACAGTCCTACAGTGCAGAAGTTTGTGCAGGAAGGCGGAAGCGGTTTCGATATGCCTGATGCGGTATGCCCAAGGTGCGGACATAAATTGAGAAAAGAAGGACACAACATACCTTTTGAAACATTCCTTGGTTTTGAGGGGGATAAAGAGCCTGATATTGACCTTAACTTTTCGGGAGAATATCAACAGCAGGCCCATGCCTATACGGAAGAACTTTTCGGAAAAGGCAAGGTATTCAAGGCAGGCACAATAGGCACTCTTGCCGATAAAACAGCATACGGTTTTGTCCTTAAATATCTTGAAAAACATGAAAAAACGGCACACAGAGCGGAAATTACAAGACTTGCAAGAGGCTGTACGGGAATAAAACGTACAACGGGTCAGCACCCCGGCGGACTTATGGTTGTTCCTACAGACCACGATATAACGGAGTTCTGCCCTGTTCAAAGACCTGCCGATGACCCGAAAAGCAATGTTACTACAACCCACTTTGACTATCATTCCATAAGCGGACGACTGCTTAAACTCGACCTTCTGGGTCATGATGATCCTACGGTTATAAGAATGCTGTATGACCTTACTGGTGTAAATCCACAGTTGGTAGAACTTGGTGACGAAGCAACAATGTCGCTTTTTGAATCTCCGAAGGCTCTGGGAGTAGCACCGGAGGATATAAACTGTGAAACGGGAACATTGGGGATACCTGAGTTCGGAACAAAGTTTGTCCGTGGAATGTTGTTGGATACAAAGCCGAAAAATTTCTCCGACTTATTAAGAATTTCGGGACTTTCACACGGTACTGATGTTTGGCTCGGCAATGCACAGGAGCTTATTGAAAAGGGTGTAATAACTCTTAAAGAGACTATATCCACACGAGACAGTATAATGATTTATCTTATAAACAAGGGGCTTCCAAACAAGGCTTCTTTCAAGATAATGGAAAAGGTGCGTAAGGGAAAAGGTCTTACAGATGATGACATAGCCCTTATGAAAGAGCATGATGTTCCACAGTGGTATATAGATTCATGTCTTAAAATAAAATATATGTTCCCGAAGGCTCATGCGGCGGCTTATGTTATGATGGCATTCAGAATAGCGTACTTTAAGATAAATTATCCTTTAGCTTATTATACGGCGTATTTTACCGTAAGAGCATGCGATGATTTTGATTATTCATGTATGTGTCTTGGAATTGATGTTGCAAAAGATGCCATAAAGGATATACAAAGTAAGGGAAACGAGGCTACTACAAAGGACAAGAATAAACTTACCGTTCTTGAAATGGTAGTTGAATTTTATGCAAGGGGATTTAAATTCCTGCCTATGGATTTGTATAAATCCGATGCAAAGAATTTTATAATAGATAAAGAGGGGCTTATACCGCCTTTTAACTCACTTCAGGGGCTTGGCATAAATGCTGCCCAGAGTATAGTTGAGGGAAGAAAAAACGGCGGAGAGTTTACTACTGTAGAGGATTTTAAGGAAAGAACGGGAATAGGCAAAACCCTTATTGAACTGCTTAAAGAAAATAATGTTCTTAAAGGAATACCGGATACAAACCAGCTTACTTTATTCAATTTATAAGTTTGCTTATTGTGTCAGTTGCCGAAAAGTATTAAAGAAGTATGCTGTAAGCAAAATAAAATAAAATATTATAAAAATCTCAAAAAACACGGCAAAAGTGCGTTTTGAGATTTTTTATTTTTAGTGCAATAAAAATAAAAATTTACATTAAATAAAAACATATATAACACATAGGATAATCAGATATTGTAAAACTGCACAAAAATAATATGTAGAATTATTATATAATACCTAAAAATTCTATAATAAATTGACACTGTTGGTTTTGTGTGCTAAGATTAATTTGTTCAAAATGCTTGTGCATAAAATTTTAAGGAGGGTTTTGTTATGAAAAGAAACGTAAGAAAAGCTTCATCACTTATTCTGGCAGCTGTTATGACTGTTGGGGCAGCTTCCGCAGCATTTGCCGGAGAGTATAAGGTACAAAAAGGCGACTGTCTTGCTAAGATAGCACCTAAATATGAAACGACTTGGCAGGCTCTTGCAGATATGAATAAGCTTGCAAATCCTAACCTTATTTTCCCAAATCAGATTCTTAAAGTTCCTGATTTAAAGACAGAGGTTAAGGAAGAAAAACCTGCTGCACCTGCTCCGGAAGTTAAACCTGCTACACCTGCTCCTTCCGAGAATGAAGTAAAAGAGGAAGCAACTGTTGCACTTACATCTTTAAAGGTTGCCGACATCGCTATGACAGGTACTGCTCTTGAACCTGAGTTTGCTCCTGATGTTACAAGCTATACAGTTAATGTTCAGGACGATATTTATGGCGTTAAAGTTACTCCTACAGCAGAAGAAGGCGCTGTAATAACAGTAGACGGAAACGAACTTGACGAAAACGGCAGCTATATAGTTAAACTTGACCAGTCAATAGAAGGCTACGGAAAAGATTACTCTGTAGACTCAGTTGTTAAGGTTGTAAAAGGCGATGCAGAAAAAGAATATACAATCCATATTGTAAGAGAAAATGCAGCTTCAACATACGCTCTTTTTGAAGCAAAATCATACGAAGATAAGGAAACAGGTCTTACTCTCCCTTATGAACTCTATGTACCTTCAAACTATGACGCAAGCAAAAAATATCCTGTTGTTTATGTAATGCACGGTGCAGGCCAGAGACAGCAGCCTCTTGATATGGTATTAAAGAGATACCAGTCAGCTACTATCTGGGCTAAAGATTCCGAAGCAGGAGTTAACCAGTGTATAGTAGTTTCTCCTCAGATTGTACCGGCAGAAGGTGCAGGCTGGACAGACTTTATGAAAGATTATGACAGAGAAGGCTTTGATACAAAGAACCCTGTTATGACAGTTGATGCTTACAATATGCAGCCTTATGCAGTTGCAGGATATAACCTTTTACAGGAAATCAAATCTGAATACAGTGTAGATGAAAACAAGATTTATGCAACAGGTCTTTCAATGGGCGGTTTCGGTACATTTGCTACAGCAGTTGCTCATCCTGACGAATTTGCAGCTATAGTTCCTGTATGTGGTGGTCTTGATCCTGAAAAGGCATCTGTACTTAAAGACAATAACGTAAAAGTATGGTTATTCCATGCAAAAGATGACCCTGCTGTAAACTTTGCAGCTTTCGGTCAGACATCTATAGATGCTCTTGAAAAAGCCGGTGTAGACTACAAAGCTACTGTATTTGAACCTGGCGAAGTATTCTATCCAAACGCACACTTTGCTTGGACACCTGCATATGCAAACAAAGAAATGAGAACATGGCTTTTTGAACAGTCAAAATAAATAAAATATTTAAATTTAAATGCGGAGACATTTTGTCTCCGCATTTAATTGTGTCGACAAAGTCGACACCTAAGTCGAAATCAGGATTTCGACTTGTTCAAACAGAAGAATAAACAGCGGGTTTCATCGGCTTAAAAGCCTTGAAACCC
>CAKQPE010000020.1 GCA_934256695.1 uncultured Eubacteriales bacterium | reverse complement strand
TGTTTTGTATACAATCAAACTAACAAGGCATATGCCCAGTAAAAAAATGATAAGAGGCACAAGTGTTTTCTTTTTCAATTGGTTCACCTTATTTTGTCCATGGAAATTTTTATAATAAAGCATTATATCACAGAAGTTGAAAAACAGAATAAGTTTTTTGAAAAAAACGAACTGTGCAAAATCTTTATACATCTATGACAGAAGAATGTATATCGATAACTTCAAGTTTGTATAACCAATAATAATTTAATACTCACAGTTTTACTTAGCAGGAAATCTTTTAGGTTTCCTGCTTTTCTTTTTAAATAAGAATTTTGCCGATAATAGCCTTCTACTTGTGGAGAAGGTGCTGAGCAAAGCGAAGTGGATGATGGGTAAATCCTTTAATCAAAGTTTTGATAAAACGGATTAAATTTAATTTTTTCCAAATAAAAAAGTGGGATTTGCAGGAACTTTTTATCGAAAAAGTTATCTGCACCTTCAAAAATCTCTTTAAGACCCCGCATTCCATGTGCCTGTGGAAATAGGCTATGCAATGTTTACGGCAAAAGATATAGGATTTACGGTTTAAAAACATTGCAAGAGAGATTTTATTCGATACAATGAAATTGCATTTTGATAAAAGTTTTGGTTTCGCTTTTTCAAAAGCGAACAGGTGTGGACAGAGTCCACGGTCTTTATGAATATATTTTTTTGTTGAAATTTTAAATTTGCTATTGAAATTTGAAAAAAGTGATATAAAATTTAATAGGTGTTTTAGTTGACGTTAAAAAAATATATATGAATAAAACTTTGTTAATATATAATTATATTAATGAATAGTATTGATTTTAATATTTTATGATTAAATTATTAATATACTGTTAACCTTTGCCGTGTGAGTCCCTAAACTATTGAAAATCGGCATAATTCAGTGTATTATATTAATATGGTATTTTAGACTATTTATGTACTTAATTATATAAACTTATACTTTAAATCAAAATTCGGGAGGTTTTTGAATGTTTTCACGAGATATGGGAATTGACCTTGGTACAGCTAATACTCTTGTTTTTGTAAAAGGCAAGGGAATAGTTGTAAACGAGCCGTCAGTTGTGGCTATAAATACAATGACAAGAGAGGTTCTTGCCGTAGGCAATGAGGCTAAGGAGATGATAGGCCGTACACCGGGCAACATAGTTGCCATACGTCCTATGAAGGACGGTGTTATAGCCGATTTCGATACTACTCAGGCAATGCTCAGATATTTTATAGAGAAGGCTTATACACGTTCTATGTTTGGCCCTAAGCCGAGAGTAATAATCTGTGTTCCTTCAGGTGTAACTGAAGTGGAAAAAAGAGCTGTTTTGGAAGCATCTGTAGGTGCCGGAGCAAAAGGCAACGACACATACCTTATAGAAGAACCTATGGCTGCATCTATAGGTGCGGGACTTCCTGTTGAAGAACCTACAGGCAGCATGGTTGTAGATATCGGCGGAGGCACAAGCGAGGTAGCGGTAATTTCTCTGGGAGGCATTGTTACAAGCACTTCTTTAAGAGTGGCCGGTGATGAAATAGATTCTTATATCATAGGATATATCAAGAGAGAATATAACCTTGCTATAGGTGAAAGAACAGCTGAGGAAATTAAAATAAATATCGGCTGTGCATTCCCTAAGCCGGAAGAAGAAACAATGAGCATAAGAGGCCGTGATCTTATAACGGGTCTGCCTAAAACAATAGAAATTACATCTAACGAAATACTTTCTGCCATATCTGAGCCTATATCGTCAATAGTAGAGTGCATTAAACAGACTCTTGAGGCAACACCGCCGGAACTTGCGGCAGATATTATGGAGTTTGGCATTACACTTACAGGCGGTGGAGCTTTGCTTTCCGGTCTTGACCAGCTTATAACAAACGAGACAGGAATGCCGGTTAATATTGCAAACGAACCGCTTAACTGTGTTGCTTTAGGTACAGGTACTGTACTTGAGCATATAGATACACTGCGTAAGGTGCTTGTATCACCTAAAAAACTTAGAATGTAACAAGGAGCGGTAAGCCTTGAATTTCTTTAATACTTACAAAAAAAAGATTTTATATTTGGTTATAGCACTTCTTGTTGTACTTATACTCATTACTGTAGGCAAAAAGACGAAAGCTACGCCTATTGATAACCTTCTCGGGTTTATAGTTACTCCGGCACAGAATATATCTACAGGTGTCAGCTCATGGTTTTCGGGCAAAATATCTTCCTTTAAGGACGATACGGATATATCTGCACAGAATGAAGAATTAAAAGCTAAGGTAGAACTTCTTGAGGCTGAAAACAAGCGTCTTTCCCTTTATGAGGAAGAAAATAAGCGTCTTACAAATCTTTTGGATATAGCACAGAAATATCCTAATTATGATACAACGGGAGTTAATGTTATAGCAAAGGATCCCGGAAACTGGTATCTTTCTTTTACAATAAACAAAGGTACTCACAACGGTCTTGCACCTGATATGGTGCTTACGGATGCAGGGGGGCTTGTAGGCAGAATTACCGAGTGTGGATATATATATTCAAAGGTTGAATCCATACTGGACAGCAGAAGCTCTGTTTCCGCAATGAGTTTAAGAACGGGTGACTTAGGTGTTGTAAAGGGAGATTATACCCTTATGAACAACGGTCTTTGCAAGATGGAGTATATAGATGCGGAAAGCGAGATAATGAAGGGTGATGAAATAGTTACCTCACATCTTAGCGACATATATCCGGCAGGAATTACAATAGGATATGTAAAAGAGGTTGTTACAGATGAAAACGGTCTTACAAAATATGCCGTTATAGAGCCGTCTGTTGATTTAAAACATCTTTCAACACTGCTTGTTATATCTGATGATTTAAATAAAGAACCTACAGCAGAACAAAGTGGAGAGACATCTTCGGAGGAAAGCAATAAATGAAACGAGCCGTAATTGTATTTATAATTTTGATGCTTAATCTTATATTCCAGAGTACGGTTTTGCAGTGTTTTCGGTTTAACTCGGTTATACCGAATACGGCGTTTGCAATAATAATATCCATGTCGCTTTTAAGAGGACGGGTAGAAGGCTGTCTTACAGGCTTTGGTGCAGGCATATTACAGGATATATTCTTTGGCACATCTTTGGGATACTATGCTCTTTTGGGAGTGCTTACAGGGTATATAGTTGGGAAATTTAACCATAATTATTACAGAGAAAACTATGCTTTGCCTGTATTCCTGTGTTTTATCGGTACGGTAGTATATGGAAGTGTGGTTTTTGTTACAGGGCCTTTGTTTGAAGGATACCTTAATTATTTTTATTTTCTTGTTAGGATTATTTTGCCTGAGGCTGTTTATACGGCTGTTGCGGCAATTATAATCTACAGAGTTTTGTTTTCGGTAAATGAACGAATTGAAAAGTCCGAGAGATACAAACGCAGACTTTTCAGCATAAAATAAAAGACCGTGGACTCTGTCCACACCTGCAATCCTTTAAAAAGGATTGACCTAAACTTTAACATAAAACGCAATGAATATTGCGTTTTATAATAAAAGTTTCGCTCAAGCTTTTTCAAAAGCTTGTCGGGGTTTGGGGTGAAACCCCAAGGTTTTACAAATAAAAAATTATGGTGAAGCAGATATATGAAAAGTTTTTTTGAACGAATTACAGAATTTATGAAAAGCCGTATTTTTATTATGCTTACGGGTGTATTTATACTGTTTTCGGCTATAGGCATACGTCTTTTTGTATTGCAGATTGTAGAAGGCGAAAAGTATCAGCAGGAGCTTAAAACAAGTATAATGCAGAATATTTCCATTCCTGCCTCCAGAGGCATGATATACGACAGATACGGCCGCCCTCTTGCTGTAAACGAGGCGGCTTTTTCTATAAAATTTGACGATAGCGTTACAGTGCCGCTTTCCAACAGACAGCAGGCTGTTTTGGATTTTCTTAAAGCCCGTGGAAGCGAAATAACCGATAATCTGCCTATTACTTCTTCATCTCCGAGAAAATTTACTTTTAAATCGGAGGAGGAGGAAACAAAATGGAAATCTTCTTTGGGCCTTACAAAAAAGCAGATGAAATATTCAGCTGACGAGCTTTATGATTATTTGGTTGAAAAATATCAGATGCCGGAAAATATATCTCAGGAGGAAGAAAGAAAGTTTTTAAGCCTTTCTACAGAATGTTCCGACAAAAACCTTATGATTTTGTCACTTATAGATATATTGGAAAAAAATAACGAGACTTTAAATGATGACCTACCTATTTCCGAAACAAAGCCTTATGAGTTTTCATTTAACGGCAACAATACACAGGAGGTTTCATGGAAAAAGAGCGTCGGCATGAAAGAAGAACAGTATAACATGAGTGCAGACGATACGGTTGATTATCTGGTGGATTTCTTTGATATACCCGAATGTCTGTCGGATAAACTGAAAAGAGATGCACTTTCTATAAGATATTCCCTTTATCTTATGCGATACAGAAAATATCAGCCTATAACCGTTGCCATTAATATAAAGGACGAAACGGTTGCATCTGTTGAAGAAAATAACGGAAAGTTTCCCGGAGTTTCCATTTATACAGATTCACTTAGAGAATATCCCGACGGTGAATATTTCTCTAATATAATAGGCTATATAGGAAAAATAAATGATACGGAGTACGATAACTATAAAGATTACGGCTATACACAAAATGACGTTATAGGAAAAAACGGTGTTGAAAGTCTTTATGAGCTTAAATTAAACGGACAGGACGGAGAAAGTCTTGTTGAGGTTGACGCTTCGGGAAGAAGAATAAATACAATAGAAACAAAGGCGCCTGTTTCGGGAAACAATATATTCCTTACCATAGACAAAAAACTTCAAATAGCATCATACGATTATCTTGAGGAGGCTTTGAGTGAAACCCTTATAAGAAAGCTTCAGGGTGCAAGTGCAAAGGATTCGCCTATATCTTTGAGAGAAATGTATACTTCTATGGTAAACAGCAATACAATATCAATTAAAAAAATAATGGAATCAACAGACGGTGTTTCAAAATATATAAGAGATATGATTTTGTCGCAGTCACCGGACTTTGATTTAAAGGCAGACGATGCACTGGATACGGCAAAGCTTATAATAACATCGGCAATAGAAAACGGTTCTCTTTCCAACAGGGATATGACAGTAGTTCTTTTTGAACAGGGAATACTTACAGGTGATGAGGACTATATAAACAGAGTACGAAACGGAAATATTTCGCCCCTTTCGGTTATAATAGAAAAGCTTAGAAGCCGTGAGCTGCACCCGTACCAGACGAATCTTGACCCATGCACAGGCTCTGTTGTTGTATCCAGTGTAAACACAGGTGAGGTTCTTGCCCTTGTTACTTATCCGTCATATGATAACAACAGACTTGTAAATAACTTTGATTCCGATTATTACAGTCACCTTATAAATGACCCTACGTCACCTATGGTAAACAGACCTTTAAGACAGAAAAAAGCTCCGGGTTCTACCTTTAAAATGGTTGTAGCCGTTGCGGGACTTCAGTTGGGTGTTATTACACCTAATACGTATGTCCATGACCTTGGACAGTTTACAAAGGCAGGTACACCGTACCCTAAGTGCTGGATATATCCCGGCGGAACCCACGGAAGCATTAATGTTTCCCATGCCCTTGAGGTATCATGCAACTATTTCTTCTATGATACTTCTCTTAAACTGGCTAACGGCAGCAGTGAAAACGGAACATCGGAAGAAAATATAAGGGCTCTTAACAAATACATGGAGGCATTCGGTCTTAACACAGTAAGCGGTATTGAGCTGGGTGAAACAGAGCCTAATATGGCTACTCCGGAATACAAGGAGGAGTCAATAAAGTGGCAGAATCCCGATGCAACAACAAGCCAGACAAGGTGGACAGACGGTGATACGGTACGTGCGGCCATAGGTCAGTCGGTAAACAACTATACTCCTGCCGTACTTACAAAATATATCTCAACTCTTGCAAACGGCGGAACAAGATATAAATTCCATATAATAGACAAGGTGGAAAATTCATCGGGCGGAGTTATAGAGAAGAAAGACCCTGATGTAGAGGAACAGATTGAAATAGATCCTAAAAATCTTAAAGCGGTACATGAAGGTATGCTTCTTGTTACAAGTGGTTCAAAGGGTACTTTAAGAAAAGTGTTCAAGGATTTCCCTGTTAAGGTTGCGGCTAAATCAGGTACGGCACAGGAGAACCTTTCAAGAGCATCGCATACGGTATTTGTATGTTTTGCACCGTATGATGACCCACAGATAGCAATAACAGTAATGATTCCTTTCGGTGAATCAAGCTATTCGCCTGCCGCTGTTGTGGGACGGAATATTGTAGGCGAGTATATGGGACTTAACTATGAGCCGAAAAACAGCTATATGCAGACAGAACTTGCAAGATAATTAAAACCAAGGATAAACTTTTTATAAATACCGTGGCATTTGTCACGGTATTTTAAAATTAAATATAATTTATAGAACTAAGACCTTGGGGTTTCACCCCAAACCCTGAAAATTTTTTGAAAAAAATTTAGTAAAACTTTTGGTAAAATGCAATTTCATTGCATTTTTCGGAAATCCATTTGAGAAGCTTTTAAAGCCTTCCCTTTGGGGAAGGTGTCACTTTAGTGACGGATGAGGGAAAAGCAACGTAAAAACAAACGGAAAACATCCCCTCATCCGCTTCGCCTGCGGCTCAGCACCTTCTCCCAGGAGAAGGCTTGAAACCCTCACTGATACCTTCACTTTCAGGGACGGCTAAAAACAAAAAATTGGTTTTACGAAAAACGCAATTTTATTGCGTTTTGATAAAAGTTTTGATCCAACTTTTTCAAAAGTTGGTCGGGGTTTGGGGTGAAACTCCAAGGTCTTATAAAGTCTTTAGGATTGCAGAAAGGCAATAAAAATGGTATTATGTTAATGTGTAAAAAAATAAATAAATATACAGCTTATGCACTGCTTTTTGGTTTTATTATATTTTTGCGGAGGAGATTATAAATGATTACTTTTATAACCGATAAGGATAAGAATAACTCGCCTCTTGAGGACGATACACCTGAAATAGGTGTTACATCAAAGGGACAGCCGGTAGAGAAAATAATTGAAGATGCTGAGGCGGCAAATGAAGCCGAAAAAGCCGAAGAAAAACATGAGCAATCAACATCGGCACCTTCTTCCGAGGAGCTTATACAAGACCTTATAGAACGTGAGTTTTCTATAAAAGAGCATAATACAAAGTTTTATAAAGGCAATTTAAGAAACGGAATGTCTCTTGACTTTGACGGAAGCCTTGTTATTCTCGGTGATGTAAATCCTGGGGCACAGGTAACGGCAACAGGCAATATACTTATACTTGGTGCATTAAAGGGACTTGCCCATGCAGGCTGTAGGGGAAACAGCGAAGCTTTTGTTTTTGCACTTCACCTTATACCGGTTCAGCTTAGAATAGGCAGTATAATAACAAGATTTCCGGACGGTGATTCAAAGGTAAACCGTAAGCCGGAATATGCATATGTTGAGGACGGAAAGATATATGTTTCCGCTTTTGAGTAAAAGAGATGTCATTATTTTTAAAAATAAAAAACAAATTGTAGGATTATGACGGATTTTGGTAATAAAATTTTAAATTTGCTAAAGAAAATTGATGCAAAATATTTATATTTTTGTTAATATAGATTTATATAGAATTTAACCGAAAAAAGGAATAATTTTTATATTTGAATAAAATGGTTTAAGCAAATAAAAAGTTCAAATTTTTTGATATTGTTAGCTTATTAAAAAACCGGGAGGATATGAAATGGGAGAAGTAATAGTTATAACAAGCGGTAAGGGCGGTGTAGGCAAAACAACCACATCTGCCAACTTAGGCTGCGGACTTGCACTTGAAGGCAAAAAAGTGGCACTTGTAGATGCTGATATAGGACTCAGAAATCTTGATGTTGTTATGGGCCTTGAAAACAGAATAGTATATGACCTTGTAGATGTTGTGGAAGGCAAGTGCAGACTTAAACAGGCACTTATTAAAGATAAGCGTTATGCGGGACTTTACCTTCTTCCGGCAGCACAGACAAGAGATAAAGATGCCGTATCACCAGAACAGATGCAGAAACTTTGTGACAGCCTTAAAGAAGATGAGTTTGATTATATAATAATGGACTGCCCTGCCGGTATAGAACAGGGATTTAAAAACGCAATAGCAGGCGCAGACCGTGCCCTTGTTGTTACAACACCTGAGGTTTCAGCCGTAAGAGATGCCGACAGAATAATAGGCCTTCTTGAAGCAAATGAGCTTAACAACCCATCCCTTATACTTAACCGTGTAAGACCGGATATGGTTGAAAGAGGCGACATGATGAGTATTGAAGATGTTACGGAAATTCTTGCTGTAGATGTTATAGGCGTTGTTCCTGATGATGAATCAATAGTGGTACAGACAAATAAAGGTGAGCCTGCCGTTACAGTAGAAGGTTCAAAGGCTGGACAGGCATACAGAAACATTACTCAGCGAATACTTGGCAACGATGTTCCTTTAATGGAGTTTAAACAGGAAGAAACATTTATGGACAAGCTCAAAAAATTATTCCGCAAAGGCTGATATAGGGAATAATTGAGTGAAAAAATCTCTTTTTGTATTCAGTTTTTCCATAAGTCTTTGACAGGAGTGATTTATAATGGATTTGTTTGATTTGTTTGGTTTTTTTAAAAAGAAAGAACCTGCTTCCGGCTCTGTAGCAAAAGACAGACTTAAACTTGTTCTTGTTCACGACCGAGTTAACTGTTCTTCACAGGTTTTGGAAATGCTTAAAGGTGATATAATAAAGGTTATTTCCAACTATATGGAAATAGATGAAGATGAACTTGATATAAACATCACCCAGACTCAGTCTGAAGACCATACAGGCACTGTTCCTGTACTTTATGCTAACATACCTATTAAAAGTATGCGTAGAAACTCAAATTAATTTGGTATTAAGGCAAAATTTTAGGCAGGTCGGCAAAGTTTTTTGCGGCCTGCCTTTTAATATCGGAGAATAAAAAATGGACTTAAAAAAATTTAAAAATCTTGACTGGTGGCTTATATGTTCTGTATTAGCTTTATGTATATTTGGTATAATATGCATAGGCTCTGCTACACATATTAATCTTGGGGAAAGTCGGTCAACATATTATTCGCAGATGGTATGGGTTGTTATAGGGTTATGTATTATGTTTGCGGCTGCTTATGTAAATCTTGATTTTTTCTCTGGATTTTATAAACAGTTTTATGCGTTAAATATAATTTTGCTTATAGCGGTACTGCTTATAGGCCGTTCCGCAAACGGTGCTACAAGATGGATATATTTTGGACCGGTAGGAATACAGCCTTCCGAGTTTTCAAAGATTATTATGATATTTTGTCTTGCAAAAGTTATTGACAAAAATCGACAATGGGTTAATAATAAAAATATACTGGTAAAAATATGTATTTTTACTGCTGTGCCTATACTTCTTATACAGAAGCAGCCGTCTCTTTCTGCCAGCCTTGTTCTGCTTGCTATTTTGGCAATAGAACTTTTTGCGGCAGGGCTGGATTACAAATATATAGGCATTTCTATGGCGGTTGTAATACCTATAGTTGCATTTATTGCATGGGATATTTTAAGAGAACAACCTATACTGGTAGATAAGATACTTCGTCCGCATCAGATTACGCGTATACTTACGTTCTTGCGACCTGAAGAAGGTTCTGACAGCTATTATCAGACATTTAAATCAATAAGTGCCATCGGTTCGGGCAGATTGATGGGAAAGGGTCTTTATCAAGGTACGCTTAATCAGTTGAGTTATTTACCGGAGCCGTACAATGACTTTATATTCTCGGTTATAGGCGAGGAATTCGGTTTTGTAGGCTGTATAGCGGTTTTGGTTCTTCAGTTTTTTGTGGTTTTCAGATGTACTTTAACAGCAATAACTTGCCGTGACAGCTTTTTGCAGCTTGTAGCAGCCGGAATAGCAGGTATGATAGCTTTTCAGACGTTTGTCAACACAGGCGTTGCAACGGGAATACTGCCTAATACAGGTATGTCATTACCTTTTGTAAGTTACGGCGGAAGTTCCATGTGGACTAATATGGCATCTATAGGCGTTATACTTAATATAGGTCTTAAACGCTCAAAATCATTATTCGAGGAGGTTTGAAATAAGTGAATATAGCATTAATAGCACACGATAACAAAAAAAAGCTCATGGAAAATCTCTGTATTGCATACAGACATATTTTATCCAAGCATTCTCTCTATGCAACAGGAACAACAGGCCGTTTGGTAGAAGAAGCGGCTAATATAAGCGTTCATAAATATCTGGCAGGCCCTCTTGGCGGTGAACAGCAGCTGGGAAATCAGGTAGCAAGCAATGACATTGACCTTGTTATTTTCCTTAGAGACCCTGTGGCACAGAAAAGTTATGAACCTAACATAAACAGTATACTCCGCCTTTGTGACCTTCACAACATACCTTTGGCAAGCAATCTTGCTACTGCGGAAATACTTCTTCTTGCATTAGACAGAGGTGACTTAGACTGGAGAAATATGGTGAGATAATATGGCTAAATCATTTATGATGTTCTTTGCTGTTTATTATGTTGTAATAGGCTTGATACTCTTTGCCATGATGGGTATTGACAAAGCTAAGGCAAAAAATGGTTCGTGGCGTATACCGGAGCCTACGCTGCTTACTATATCTGTTATGGGCGGTGCATTAGGCGGAATTTTAGGTATGTATGTATTTCATCACAAGACACGTAAATGGACATTCAGAATAGTATTCTTTTTGTCGATAGTGTTCCATGCATTTCTTATGGTTACTTTTTACAAGGCTATTGTTTCAGGAGCAGCACCATCTGCCTTAAATGACTTTTTGTTTACAGTAATTTAAAATGAATTTATCTAAGACCTTTAGGTATTGCCTGGAGGTCTTATTTTAGTGGTCAGAAAAAAAGAACTTAATACTTTACAACTAATTTCAATTTTTTTAAGCTTCAAATTTGATTTTGCAGGGGCTTTTTATCGCAAAAGCCTCTTGCAACCCTAAAATCTCTTTTTGGCGGAACATTTCATGTTCCGAAGAAAACCACCAAGGTTTGTAGGTTATTGACTAATATTATTGTAAAAAATATCCATTGGCAGTTTTTGAATAATTAAGAAAAATGCAATGTAATTGCATTTTGATAAAAGTTTAGGTCAAGCCTTTTACATGGGCTGAAATTCCAAAGGTCTATAAAAAGAGGGACACCCCAGGGGACGTACTTTTCATATAAAATAAAAAGAAAAAATATTTTGTTATGAAAAGGAGAGATTTAATGAACGAAAATTTGTTTTTAAAAGGCTTTGAAAACGGTGTGTCCGGTAAAAAAATAAATGCCAAGGAAATTAAAAATATCCGTTTTTCAAAAAGTAAATTGTTTGTACAGTGGCAAACAGAAAGCGGAAATACCTGTGATGAGTGCAAAAGCAGAGATAAAAGGATATTTGCCATTGATGAAATAGAAGGCATTATGCCTTTTCACTATAATTGCCGATGTAAATTCGTTACTTTGCCATCTGTCACGATATTGTCATCAAACGTAAACTCATTTATAATGGGAAGTGAAACAGGACGAAAACATATTATTTCACGTTGTGAAGAATATGATGGCGATACATCAAAACTTCCGCAGGAGAAAAACAGAAAATATTATGCTTTTACCGATTCCGATAACAGAAAATATGTTATTTCAAATGACGGTCTTTGTTTTTTAGTATACAAAAATAATTTTTATCCCGTTGAAAGCAAGGAAATAGCAGAAAGCATTGTTAAAAAACAGGAGGAATATATCAAAAAATTCAAACCAGAAATGGAATTGTTTGAAAACAACGAAATAGCACCAATGGCGTATACCTATATAATGCAGAATATTTATGACTGGTATATTGCCGATGACGCCGCCAAAAGAGCAGAGATAACGGAAAAACTGGCAGAGTTTAAAAGAAGCAAATATAAATATACAGGAATAAAATTTTATGATGACGGTATTAAGTATCTGCCGGAACTGCCGCATTTTTGGGAAATAGATTCTAAAATACATTATTTTAGAAATAATCTTAATGTTGAATGTTCATGGACTGATTTTAAAAAATTAAATGAAAGGCTACCGGAAGGTTATAAATGGAAACAAATGATGTCTCCAACTGACGCAATGCACCAGAATACAGCACCTAATACAACTACCATGCGTAACAAAAAATATGTGTCTGCTGACGGATATTTTGAGGCTGTGTATTCATATGACGGAAAACTGCTTAATGAAGGTGTGGCTGATATTGATATGGGTACTTATAATTATGCACCGTCAACTAAAGGTGGTTTCTATATGATTTATCATCTGTTCAAAGATATGATTACATATGATGTCTATAAAAATTCCAAAAAAGATTTAAATGACTATTTAAACAATTTTTCTAAAAATTATGAAAGGAGTGAAAGCAAATGAAAAAAGCAAAAATAATTGATAAAATTAATTTTGTATGCTTTTTTATAGAAATATACTATGTCATATTAACTTTTTCAATTTGGTTATCTGCACTTTTTGAACTCGAAATAATTTACGAAAAAATAATTTGTCCATTTAATTTATATGAAAAATTTTTTAAACCATATTCAATTTTGCCATATATTATAGTATTTATTTTCTTTGGTATTGCTGAAATTTTTCTTATTATCGAAAACAATAAGTTTAACAAATATTTTTTCAGTAAGTTTTCAGAAAAATCTCGACGTTGGGTTATGCGATTTTCTGTATTTTCTTTTGTACTGAATATAATAACGACGTATCTATATTGCATAGCAACTATTTTTTAGAAAATATGAAAGGATTGAAAGCAAATGAAAAAATATAAATTCATAGATATAATTAATTTTATATGTGTTTTTTATATATTTTCTGAAATGCTGATGATTTTTAGCATATTTTTAAGTGATTTATTTAGGTCTGAAACTTTAGTTTCTATATTATTGATACCGGAATATATTTTTATAATTCCGCTTACGATTTTGGAGAGAATATTAAAATTTCTTCCTTTGACAGAATATATTAGAGACTTAATTTTGGTACTTGCAATATTTATTTTTTTTATTATTGCAGAACTATTTCTTATTATCGAAAAAATTAAATTTAATAACTATTTTTTTCCTGATTTTTCAGAAAAAACAAGGCGTTGGATTTTTCGGTTTTCAATAATAGGATTTATAATATCAATAATTTTTTCGTACTTAACATACGTGGCGGCAATATTTTAAAATGCAATATTGTTGTAGTTTTAGGTGTATCATTTATATTTGTACTTTTATTAATGTTGTCGATATTAAGTTATATATTCTATTTTTACTTGATGATTTAATGCACCAGAACACAGCACCAAACACAACTACAATGCGTAACAGAAAATATGTGTCTGCCGACGGATATTTTGAGGCAGTGTATTCATATGACGGAAAACTGCTTAATGAAGGCGTGGCGGATATTGATAAGGGAACTTATAATTATGCACCGTCAACTAAAGGCTGGACTTATAAAGCATATCATCTTCTTAAAGATATGATTACATATGATGTCTATAAAAATTCTAAAAAAGATTTAGATGACTATTTAAACAAGCTTTCTAAAAAATATGAAGGGATTGAGAGTAAATGAAAAAATATAAATTTGTAAAGACCTCAAGACCGTGGGACCCTGTCCCACACCCTGCGATTTTTTGAAAAAATCGAGTAAAACTTTTATCAAAACGCAATTACATTGCGTTTTTCGGAACAAAATTATAAGTTATATTATTAAGATTTGTTTTTTCAAACTTTATAGAATAGAATCTCCTTTACATTGCTTTTAAAACGTAAATCCTGTATCTGTTGCCGTAAACATTGCATAGCCTATTTCCGGAGGCACATGGAATGTGCGGTCTTAAAGAGTTTTTGAGGGTGCAGGGAACTTTTTTAAAAAAGTTCCTGCAAACCCCACTTTTCCATCTGGAAAAAATTAAATTTAACCCGTTTTATTAAAACTTTGATTAAAGGATTTACGTTATTTCCCCCTCATCTGTCACTGCGTGACACCTTCTCCACTGGGGAGAAGGCTTTAAAACCATTCCGTCAAGCTACGCTTGCCACCTTCCCTTTCAGGGACGCCCTATTAACGGAAATTTTATAATTAACACTAAAAAACCGTGACTTTGTCACGGTTTTTATCAGTTCCATAAATTTACATTGTCGTAAATTCCATAAAAAATAAGGCTTTGGTACATAAAAAAGGGTGTCGGTAAACGACACCCTTAATAGCTTGTTTTAATTATTCAGCTTTGTCCTCTGTTTTAGGAGCTTCTTTTTCAAGAGCAACTTTAGGAGCTTCAGCAGGAGCAGCCTTAGCAGCAGCGGCTTCGGCAGCTTTCTTAGCAGCCATAGCTTCTGCTCTTTCGTTCTTAATAGCGTGCTTTGGACACTTCATAGCACAAAGACCGCAGTCTTTACACTTAGAATAGTCGATTGTAGCAACGTTATTTTCAACATGGATAGCGTCAAACTTACAGTTCTTTTCGCATATCTTACAGCCGATACAGCCTGTTGAACAGTTAGCGATAACTTCTTTGCCCATGTCTTTAGAGCTACATCTAACAGCAGTTTTCTTTGACTTAGGTTTGAAACCGATAAGACCCTTAGGACATATCTTAGTACATTTACCGCAGGCAACACATTTTTCTTCGTCTACTACAGCAACGCCGTCAACGATTGAAAGTGCACCGAAGTCACATACTTTAACACAGCTTCCAAGACCGAGACAGCCGTATGTACAGCCTTTTGAACCGCTGTTTGCAAGCTGAGAAGCAAATACACAGTCGGATATACCTTCGTATTTATATTTGCTCTTAGCGTTTGAACAAGTACCGTTACATTTAACAAATGCAACCTGAGGCTCGGAAGAACCTGCCTCAACACCCATTATTGCAGCTACTTTGGCAGCTACTTTAGCACCGCCTACAGGGCAGGCATTAACAGGTGCTTTGCCTTCTGCTATAGCTGTAGCACAGCCTGAACAACCAGGGAAGCCACAACCACCACAGTTAGCACCAGGAAGAACGCCCATGATTTCGCCAACCTTAGGGTCTTCTTCAACTGCGAATATCTTTGAAGCATAACCAAGGAAGCCGCCGAAAACAACGCCTAAACCGGAAATGCTTGCAATAGCAGTTACTACATTGATGATTTCCATATTTTAGTCCTCCTCGATTAAAGTTTGATTAATCCTGAGAAGCCAAGGAAGGAAACTGACATAAGTCCGGCACCGATAAGTGCAAGAGGGAATCCGTCGAAAGCCTTAGGATAATCGTTGTAAGCGATTCTTTCACGAATACCGGCAAAAAGTACGATAGCGAAAGCGAAACCGCCGGCACCGCCGATACCGTTTACGATAGCTTCAATGAAGCCGTAACCGTTCTGCATATTTGTAACAGCACAGCCTAAAACCGCACAGTTAGTTGTTATAAGAGGAAGATATACACCAAGTGCCTGATAAAGGGAAGGTGAACTCTTCTTAATAAACATCTCGATAAACTGAACAAGAGCAGCGATAACGAGAATGAAAGCAATGTTATAAAGATAATCAAGATTAAGTGGAACAAGAATAAAGTTGTAAATAAGCCATGTAGCTGCACAGGCAAGAACGATAACGAAGATAACGGCTACGCCCATGCCGGCTGCTGTCTCAACCTTTTTGGAAACACCAAGGAAAGGACAGATGCCTAAGAACTGTGAGAATATGTAGTTATTTACAAATATTCCGGCCAATAATAATAATACTAAATGCATTTTTTCCCCTCCTTATAATTATTCTTCTTCTTCAGGCTCAGCAGGCTTTTTAGCTATTGATTTGAATATAGCCATGAAGATACCGAGTGTGAAGAAAGCACCTGGTGCCATGATTAAAAGCAATGTCTTAGGGAAAGCTTCAGGCATAATTGTCATACCTAAGATTGTACCTGAACCAAGGAGTTCACGAACAGCACCCATGATACAGAGAACCATTGTGAAACCGAGACCGTTTCCTAAACCGTCAAAGAATGAAGCCACAGGGCCGTTCTTTGATGCAAAGCCTTCTGCTCTGGCAAGAATAATACAGTTAACAACGATAAGCGGAATGAAAAGACCGAGTGCATCGTTGATAGCAGGAAGGAATGCCTGTAAAAGAAGCTGAACAACTGTAACGAAAGATGCTATAACTACGATGAAGCAAGGTATACGTACAGTGTCAGGTATAAATTTACGAAGCAGGGAAATAACAATGTTAGAGCCGATAAGAACGGCTGTTGTTGAAAGACCCATGCCGGCACCGTTTATAATGCTTGTTGATGTTGCAAGAGTGGCACACATACCAACAACCTGGATAAGAACAGGGTTGTCAAAAATGATACCGTCTCTTAATACTTTAAGGTTATTGCTCATTAGTAGGCACCTCCATTTTCTGTTACCCAGCTGATTGCGTCGTTAACGCCTACTGTAACAGCTCTTGATGTGATTGTGGCAGATGTAATTGCCTGAACCTGACCGCCATCTTTGTTTACTGCAAGAGTACCGCTCATGCCTGTAAACTGCTCGTAGAAATCAGGACTTGTAGCAAGAGCACCAAGACCAGGTGTATCAGAGTGAGAAAGGATTCTTACGCCTGTAACTGTGCCTTCTGTGTCAACGCCAACCATCATCTTAAGAGGACCGCCGAAACTGCTTGTTGTGCAGCTTACAACGAAGCCCATTGTGTTTCCGCTTGAATCTTTACCTACGGAAACGCCTGTAACTGTGCCGCTTACAGGAGCATCTGATATTTCTTCAAATGCTGCGTCCGGAAGAACGGCTTCCATAGCAGAGTCCTGTGCAGCTTTTGCCTGAGCGGCAATAGGTTCTTTTGTAACCTCTGAACAGATACCAAGGCAAAGGGCACAAACGAAACATATTACAAATAATCTAATTGCAGGTGTTGTTATGTGTTTCATGCTTTCTTAGCCTCCTTTGTTTTAGGAAGGGCACCGAAAATCTTGCCTACTGTAAATCTGTCGATAAGAGGTACAGCAAGGTTAGAAATAAGGATTGAGTATGAAACGCCTTCCGGATAACCACCGTAAACTCTGATAAGGTATGTGATAAGACCGCATAAGCAAGCGAATATTATCTGACCTTTAGCTGTCATAGGTGATGTTGTATAGTCTGTAGCCATGAAGATAGCACCAAGGAAAAGACCGCCTGTGAAGATTTCATATACAGGAATTCTTGTGCCGAATCTTCCGAATACTGCTGTAAGGATAAATACAACTGCTATGTAGATAACAGGTATTCTCCATGTAATAACTTTTCTTGCTAAGAGGTAGATGAAACCGATAACAAGTGCGATTGCACAAGTTTCACCGATACATCCGCCGATTCCCTGACCTGTAATAACCTGTGTAAGGCTTGGAAGATCAAGGTCTGTTAAAGCTGCACCGTCTTTTATTGTTTTAAGAAGAGCAAGAGGTGTAGCTGTTGTCTCACCGTTTACAGTCCATGTTGTCATAGCTGTTGGGTAAGAAGCTAAAAGGAAAGCTCTTGCGATAAGGGCAGGGTTTACGAAGTTCTGACCGATACCGCCGAAAAGCTGTTTTGCTATGATAATAGCAAATGCACTGCCGACAATAGGCATCCACCAGCTTGCACTTACAGGCATATTAAGTGCAAGAAGAAGACCTGTAACTACTGCACTTAAATCGTCTATTGTAACTGTTTTCTTTGTTATTTTCTGGTAAAGCATCTCAAAAAGAACACTTGACGCTACAGAAATAGCGATAAGAAGGAGTGCTTTCATACCAAAATATACAATACCCATCACTGTAGCAGGAACAAGAGCGATTATAACATCACGCATAATGCTCTGTACGGATTCCTTGGAACGAATGTGAGGGGTTGATGATACTACTATATTTTCCATTATATTTTTCTCCCCCTTGATTATTTCTTTTCAGCAGCAGCTTTTGCTCTTGCTTTAGCCATTTCAATTTTCTTTGTTGATTTGATTGACTGAGCAAGCTGTCTCTTTGCAGGACATTCGTATGAGCAGCTTCCGCATTCGATACAGTCAAGACCGTGGTTTGCAACAAAACCTTCACCGTCGCCTCTTAAAGCAAGCTGGTTAAGCATAAACGGCTGAAGTCCCATTGGACAGTGTTCAACACATTTTGCACAACGGATACAGTTTCTTTCAGGCGGAATAAATGATTCTGCCGGTGTAAAGCAAAGAAGAGCGGAAGATGTCTTTGTTGTAGCAACATCAAGAGTATACATAGCGATACCCATCATAGGACCGCCTGCAATCATCTTTTCAGGCTCTACTTTAAAGCCGCCGATCTGGTCAACAAGGTCTCTGTAAGTCATGCCGACACGTATCTGGTAGTTTCCAGGGTTAGCAGGAGCACCACCGGATACTGTAACAACTTTTCTCATTACAGGTCTGCCTTCTGCAACTGCATTGTAAACGCTGATGATAGTATCTACGTTATCTACGATACAGCCTACTGCTGAAGGAAGGGCACCTGAAGGAACTTCTCTCTTTGTAATAGCATAGATGAGATGTTTTTCAGAACCCTGAGGGAATTTCTTCAAAAGAGAAACAACCTCGATGTTAGGAATGTCTTTTACCTTTTCGCTGAGAAGCTTGATAGCTTCAGGCTTATTGTCTTCTATACCGATAACGCCTTTTGCGTTAGGATGAAGCTTGAGAACAATTTTAAGACCTTCGATAAGTTTATCGGACTGCTCAAGCATAAGACGGTAGTCACAAGTAAGGTAAGGCTCACATTCAGCCGCATTAACGAGAACGTAGTCAATCTTTGTTCCCGGAGGCGGAGCGAGCTTAACATGTGTAGGGAAACCTGCACCACCCATACCAACAACGCCGCCCTCTTTTACTGCTGTAAGGATTTCGTCATTAGTCATTTTTGTGTAGTCTCTTGGCTGCATTCCCTCATATTCTTCCATCTTTCCGTCGTTTTTGATTACAACGGCAAGACTCTTAACGCCTAAAGGAACAAGCATAGGTCTGATGTCAACTACTTCACCTGATACGCTTGAGAAAATAGGAGAGCTTACAAAGCCTGTAGCTTCGCCGATTTTCTGGCCTACTTTTACGTAGTCTCCTTTCTGGACGCAAGGCTCACATGGGGCACCTATGTGCTGTGACATTGGGAAAAACAATTCCGAATTTTCTTTTGGGAGTATTACCTTTATAGGCTTGTCCTGTGTAAGGGCTTTGCCATCTGGCGGATGTACTCCACGTTTGAACGTTAAAGTTTGCATATTATCCCCCTCTGTTCATTTGATTTTTACACCCTTGAAATGTGTAAAGAAATAAGGTTAATAAGAATATAACTGCATAAACCGATACAGCTTGGTACGTCCAACCAAGCTAAGACCAGTTTATAATCAACATTTCTATTTTAATACAAAAAGCAGTATTAAACAATATATTTTTACATTTTTTTGAAAATTGGAATTTGAATGAATAATTAAGAAGAAAAAATTTAAAACTTTGCTTTTTCAACTATGAGTTTACTATCTTTTTATGCCGTTGTAAATGTTAATTTATGTATTAAAGACAAGAAGTTTTATCAATATAAAAACCGCTACAAAAATATATGATTCAGAAACAGAAAAATATACGGATATGGTATGAAAAATAAATAGAAATTTAGCAGTCAGTTGCCAGTGGGCAGTGGACAGAAACCCCTCAGTCACTGCATGACAGCTCCCCTTTCATGGGAGCCTTTCCAAATCGAAAGCCGTCCCTGAAAGGGAAGGTGGCAAACCGAAGCAATGACAGAAGGGTTTAATCAGTTTGCTAAATTTCTATTTTCTCCCGAAAAATGCAATGGAATTGCATTTTGATAAAAGTTTTTGTCCAGTTTTTAGGGAACCGCAAAGATAAATGCGGCGAGCGTAGCTCGTTTTCGCAAAGCGAAAATTCCTGACCAAGAAAACTGGTGGGGTATTGGGGCAACGCCCAAGGCATTGATGTTTTTTGGCAGTCTTGATTTAAAGCCGTATTGTGGAGTATAATATTTTTAACAATATCTGCGGGAGGTAAAAACTGTGAATCTTGTACTTAATACAACTCAAAAGTTGCTTATGAGTCAAAAAATGCTTCAGTCTACAATGATTTTGCAGATGAGTTCTGCGGAGCTTGCCGAATATGTAAGCACTCTTACGGAGGAAAACCCACTGCTTGAGTTTAACAGCAAAAATGGAGCGGAGATTCCTATTGACAATATAAGACGTAAAATAGAATATCTTGATTCATCGGACGAACAAAACAGCACTTATTACAGTCAGGAAAAAGATGACGAGGACGAAAACGATATGTGGAAGTTTCGCCAAAGTGAGGAGGAAAGCCTGACCGAGTTTGTTATAAGCCAGATAAAGACTCTTAAAATATCGAAACGTGATGCGGGAATATGTGTTTTTGTGGCAGGCTGTATTGATGAGGTTGGATACCTCAGACAGAGTAATGAGGAAATAGCCGAAAGTTTGGGCATAACCGTTTCGGAGGCAGAAAAAGCGGTTAATATAATACAGTCCCTTGAGCCAAGCGGAGTAGGAGCAAGAAATCTTTCGGAATGTCTTTTAATACAGATAAAAAATTTGGGTATAAATGATAAGATTATTGAGCATATAATAAAAAATCATTTGGATCTTGTTGGCAAAAATCGCCTTCAGATTATAGCAAAGACGGAAAAAGTTTCTGTTGATGAAGTTTCAAAGGCAGTAAATATCATAAAAAAACTTAATCCAAAGCCGGGCAGCGGTTTTATATCGGGTTTAAGTATTGAATATATAGTTCCGGATGCGGTGGTAACGGGAAGTGACGGAAAATATACCATAACTCTTAACGATTATTTTTCGGCAGGAGTAAATATAAGTGATTTTTACAGAAATATAATAAAAGACGATTCTGACGGAGAAGCAAAAAACTTTGTTTATGCCAAAATACGTCAGGCACAGTGGGTAGTTAAATGTATAGCCAAAAGAAAAGAAACTCTTTATAATATAATATTTGCCATTGTAGAGAAACAGACGGAGTTTTTTGATAAAGGTGAAGGCCACATAAAACCGCTTGCCCTTTCCGATATTGCGGCAAAGGCGGGAATACACGAGTCCACCGTAAGCCGTACAGCAAGAGGAAAATACATACAGTGCCGTCACGGGATATATCCTTTGGGATACTTTTTCCGTCAAGCGGCAACGGAGGCCTTTGGAGAAGGCATTACTCAGGAAAAGATACAGGCAATGATAAAAGAGCTTATAGACAACGAGGATAGTGCATCACCGTTAAGTGACAGAAAAATATCCGAGGAACTGTCTGCAAGGGGAATAGAGATTTCCCGAAGGACAGTGGCAAAGTACCGTGGCATAATGGGAATAAACGGAATAAGCGGAAGAAAATGCTGATTAAGACCTTGGGACTTTGCCCCAATACCCCACGATTTTTTGAAAAAAATCGAGTAAAACTTTTAATAAACTCCCATGACTGTTGTCATGGGAGTTTGAGGTTAAAATATAAATTGTTTTTACGAAAAACGCAATAAAATTGCGTTTTAATAGAAGTTTCGGTCAAGCATTTTCAAAGGCTTGTTAGGGTTTGGGGTGAAACCCCAAGGTCTTGTTTTTTTCAGAAATGTCTTTGGCAAGCGGCTATTTTTGCACCTGTTTTTGTTACAGCAAGACCTGCTTTGCTGGTTTCCTTTATAGATGACGGCATAAGAGAGCCTATCTCGCCCATAGCATCTATTACCTCGTCAGCCGGTATAACGCTCTTTATACCTGCCATAGACATATCTGCCGCCATAACTGCGTTTAATGCACCTGCGGCATTTCTCTTTACACAAGGCACTTCTACCAGTCCCGCAACAGGGTCGCAGGCAAGACCAAGCATATTTTTGATTGCCAAAGCACAGGAATTCATTATCATTTCCGGAGTTTGTCCCATAAGATATGCGGCAGCAGCGGCAGCCATGCCCGCAGCCGAGCCGATTTCTGCCTGACAGCCGCCCTGTGCTCCCGATATTGATGCTCTTTGGGCTATTACAGAGCCTATACCGGCGGCAACATACATAGCTTCGCATATTTTTTCATCGGAAATGCCGTATCTTTCGGCATATGATATAAGCACTGCCGGCATAACACCGCATGAGCCGGCTGTAGGTGCGGCTACAATACATTTCATACAGGCATTGCTTTCGGCTACGGCTATTGCCGTATACATTACTTTTAAAGCAAAGTCTCCAAGCAGAGTTTCGCCTTCTGAGTATTTTTTTAATTTGGCACTGTCTCCGCCAACAAGTCCGCTTGCAGATTTAAGCTCTGCTTCATGGTGGAGATATGAATTTTTCATTGCCTGCCACATATCGTTCATTTTGGAAAGAGATTCTTCTCTTGTTACACCTCTTTCGGAAATATCATCCTCCAGAACAACTTCAAAAACATTTGTACCGGAAAGAACAGCCTTTTTTGATATATCTTCTAAATTTTTAAAACTCATATATTATTCACCGCCGTTTTTATAAATATCAACATAAGTAACCTCACGTATATCTGTAAATGACTTTAATCCGGCTATAACGTGTTCGGGTACAAATTTGTCAATCTCCATTACCATTATTGCATTTCCGCCGCGTTTCATTCGGCAAAGATTGATTGTGGCTATGTTTACATAGTTAAATGCAAGGAAAGATGCTACCTTTGCGGCAAAGCCGGGTTGGTCGGTGCTTTCTACAATAAGGGTAGGATATTCGCCGGAAAAATGCATTTCAACACCGTTTACTATATCAACGGAGATTCGTCCGCCGCCTACGGAAGAAGCCTGAACCTGTACGGTTTTTCCACTTTTTCCCGTAAGCTTTACAAGTGCTGTGTTGGGCGGGGCAAAGTTAAGATTTACTGTGCTGAAGCTGTATTTAAGGCCTTGTTTTTCCGCTTCTTCAAAACTATGAGATATTCTTTCGTCATATGTAGCCATACCAAGAATACCGCCGAGAATTGCTTTGTCTGTTCCGTGGCCTATGCCTGTATCGGCAAAGGAACCATGGAGAAGAATTTCAGCCTGTTTAACAGGCTCACCGAGAATCTCCTTTGCCGCAAAGCCTATTCGTACTGCACCTGCTGTGTGTGAACTGGAAGGCCCTACCATAACAGGACCGAGTATATCAAAAATATTCATTGCTGACCTCCATATAGAAAGTGTTTTGGTTTATTTAAGGGGTTCGATTTTGCCTGTTTTGAGAATGTTCATATAATCTTTATAGTTGTCCTCAAGAAGTTTAGGTGTGTCAAGGCCGTAAGGACATTTGGCGGCACACTGACCGCAGTGGATACAGTTTTCTATTTTTTTCATTCTTTCCTGTGTTTCCGGCTGAAGAAGTCTTGCGGAAGGTGCACGTCTTATCATAAGTGACATTCTTGCACAGTCGTCTATTTTTATCTGTGCAGGACATGAACTCATGCAGTATCCGCAGCCGCGGCAGAAGTTGCCGGAAAGTTCGTTTCTGTCTTTTTCGATTATTGCTTTAAGGTCATCTGTAAGGGTTACGTTTTCCTTTGCAAAGTTAAGGAAATCATCAAGCTCTGATTCTCTCTGGATACCCCAGATAGGCACAAGACCGTCAAAATCGTTAAGAAAAGCATAAGCCGCCTTAGGACTGCCTATAAGACCGCCGGACATGGCTTTCATACAGATAAAGCCCATATTTGCCTCCTGTGAAAGGCGGTAAACCTCTTTATCATCATCTGAAGCAAGGTAGTTGAAAGGATACTGTATTGTTTCAAACATACCTGTGGCGATGGCTTCCTTGGCAACATTTATTCTGTGAGTGGTAATACCGATATGTTTTACCTTGCCGTCTTTTTTGGCTTTTTCCATTGCTTCGCAAAGGCCTGTGCCGTCACCCGGCTTGTAGCATACTCTTGCATCGTGGAACTGATATATATCAAGATAATCTGTTTTAAGAAGTTTAAGTGTTGTATTAAGGTCTTTTTCAAAGTCGGCACCGTTTTTAGCCATTGTCTTTGAAGCTATAATTATTTTATCTCTTACGGAAGAAAGTGAACGGCCGATTTTTTCCTCGCTGTCTGTATAAAATCTGGCTGTATCATAAAAATTAATGCCGTTATCGTAGGCTTTTTTAAGTATTTTGTCTGCGGTGTCAAAATCAACACGCTGTATAGGCAAAGCACCAAAACCGTTTTTGTTTACGTTTATACCCGTTTTTCCCAGAGTGACTGTTTTCATCTGTTCTCCTCCTTAAAAATATACCAAATATACTCTTATATTTAATTATAAACCATATTTCTTATTAAACCAACAAAAAGATTGTGGTTTAGAGAAAGATAAGTGAAAATTTATCGAACTGATTAAAACCGTGGGACTCTATCCCACACTCTGCAAGCCTTTGAAAAGGCTTGACCTAAACTTTTAGTAAAATACCGTGACAAGTCACGGTATTTTTAGGTTAAATATAAAATCGGCGATAATAAGCCTTCTCCACCATGGGGAAGACTTTAAAAATATCGCAAATGGATTTACAAAAAATGCAATGAAATTGCATTTTACCAAAAGTTTTACTAAATTTTTTTCAAAAAATTTTCAGGGTTTGGGGTGAAACCCCAGAGGTCTTTTAGTTTAACTAAAAAAATCCATTCAAAAGACTTTTCTTTGAATGGATTTTTTAGGTATTTATTATTTTTTGTCAGTTTTTTTGCTTGGGCAGTTTTGTACACTGCATCCGGAACAGCTTCCGCCGCATCCGCCGCCGTTTTTGGCATTTTTCTGTAACTTCCTTATGGAAGTATAGAACATAACAAAAACTATGATTACCAGAAGAATATCATACCAGTGAAGATTAGCTAAATTCATTTTATGCCTCCCGACATATTATAATATATTAATTATAAAATTACCTATATTATACACTATAAATGCAGCAACCCATGCTGTCAATATCTGAAAAACAACAACGCCGAAAGCTGCCAATGCACTGTTCATTTCACGTTTTACGGCGGATATTGCCGCAATACACGGAGTATAAAGAAGTGCAAAGGTAAGGAATGAAAAAGCCGCAATAGGTGTAAACATATTGCTTAAAGCCGCATTTACGCCTGTACCGCCTGTTAAAACGGCAAGAGTGCTTACTACGGTTTCTTTTGCGGAAAAGCCTGTTATAAGTGCCGTTGCCGCCTTCCAGTCGCTGAAACCGAGAGGTTTAAACACAGGAGCAATAAACCTTCCTATAAGGGCAAGTATGCTCTGGGAGCTGTCGGTTACAACATTTATTCTTGTATCGAATGTCTGCAAGAACCATATAACTATTGCCGCAGTAAAAATTATGGTAAATGCTTTCTGTATAAAGTCCTTTGCCTTGTCCCACATAAGCATAACAACGCTTTTGAAACTTGGAAATCTGTAGTTGGGAAGCTCCATTACAAAAGGAACTGGGTTTCCCTTGAATATTGTTGAGTTAAACATATATCCGCTTATTATGCCTGTTACTATGCCCATCACATAGAGAATTATCATAACAAGAGCTTTGTACTGCTTAAAGAATACATCTGTAAAGAGAGCATAAATAGGCAGCTTTGCGGAACAGCTCATAAAAGGAACAAGGAGTATTGTCATTTTTCGGTCACGCTCACTTGCCATTGTTCTTGCACTCATTATGGCAGGAACGGAACAGCCGAAACCTATAATCATAGGCACAAAGCTTCTGCCCGAAAGACCTATTTTCCTTAACAGCTTGTCCATAACAAAGGCAACTCGTGCCATATATCCGCTGTCCTCCAGTATGGAGAGGAAGAAAAAGAGGGTTACGATAACCGGAAGAAAGCTTAACACACTGCCTACGCCGGCAAAAATTCCGTCTATTATAAGAGAATGGACAACGGGATTTATACCGTATGCGGTAAGAAGATTGTCGGCAGATACTGTTACAATGTCGATTATATATGTAAGTACGTTGCTTAAAAATGCTCCCACAACACCGAATGTTAAATAGAACATCAAAAGCATTATGCCTATGAAAATAGGTATTGCAAAAAATTTATGCGTAAGTACGCTGTCTATTTTTACACTTCTTGCGTGTGCTTTGCTTTCACCTGTTTTTATTACGGTATCCTTGCAGGCTTTTTCTATAAACGTGTAACGCATATCGGCAAGAGCTGCCTCACGGTCTGTGCCAAGCTCTTTTTCCATCTCAACTACATTATGCTCAATCATATCAAGCTCGTTTTCTGTTAGCCTTAGCATTTTTGTCATAGGCTCATCGCCTTCAATAAGTTTTATGGCTGCAAAACGGGGCGAAACATCTATTTTTTGTGCATGGTCTTCTATAAGGTGGGCTATGCCGTGAATAGTACGGTGAATTGCACCGGAGCAGAAGTCTTTTCTTTTGGGCCGCTGTTTTGTTTCCGCTACACGGACAGCAAGCTCTATAAGGTCATCTATACCTTCGTTTTTATATGCCGATATAGGAACCATTGGAACACCGAAAAATTCCTGAAGCTCGGGTATTTTTATGGAGTTTCCGTTTTCACGTACTTCGTCCATCATGTTAAGAGCCATTACCATAGGAATATCCATTTCTATAAGCTGCATACTTAAATAAAGGTTACGTTCTATGTTTGTGGCATCAAGTATATTTATTATACAGTCAGGCTTTGATTTTATAATAAAGTCACGTGTTACGATTTCTTCGCTGGTGTAAGGAGAAAGAGAATATATGCCGGGAAGGTCAACAACCAGACAGTCATCGTGGTTTCGGATAGTGCCTTCTTTTTTATCTACGGTAACACCGGGAAAGTTGCCTACATGCTGGTTAGAGCCTGTAAGCTGGTTGAAAAGAGTTGTTTTACCACAGTTTTGGTTTCCGCCGAGAGCAAAAATCATTCTATTACCACCTCTTTGTCTACCTCAATTTTCTTTGCATCATCTATACGGATTGTAAGTTCATATCCTCTTAAATGAATTTCTATAGGGTCACCCATAGGAGCGACTTTTCTTATCATAACAATAGTTTTTGGAGTTATACCCATGTCAAGAAGCCTTCGTCTTAAAGCACCCTGACCGTTTACTGCCGTAACTCTGTATTTTACGCCTATAGGACACTGGTCTAAAGTCATATTTAACACCTCGCATTTTGTTAACTATAATGCTTATTGATAATATTTATCAATTTTAAGCAAAATTTTATACTCTATGCTTACTTTTGTCAATATAGATTAATTTAATAAATATAAATTTATCGGACTAAGACCTTGAGACTCTGTCTCAAACTCTGTGAGCCTTCTTGGTCAGGAAATTTGCTTCGCAAATCAGGCTTCGCCTGCCGCATTTATCTTTGCGGTTCCCTAAAGGCTCAAGCGAAACTTTTAATCAAAACGCAATTTCATTGCGTTTTTCGGAAGAAAATTATAAGTTATGTTATTAAGATTTTTATTTTCTAAAGTTTTATCGAATAAAATCTCTATTGCTTTGATTTTAAAACGTAAATCCTGTATCTGTTGCCGTAAACATTGCATAAGCCTATTTCCGGAGGCACATGGAATGTGCGGTCTTAAAGA
>CAKQPE010000019.1 GCA_934256695.1 uncultured Eubacteriales bacterium | reverse complement strand
TTTTCGCTTTGCGAAAATTCCTGACCAAGAAGGTTTGCAGGGTGTGGGACAGAGTCCCACAGTTTTAATCAGTTCAATAAAGTTTTATTTTGTTTTAAATAAGAAATACTATCATCATAAATATTATAAGCCCTCCCGAAAGGCAGTACCAATTTCTAAGTTCATAGTCACTTATCCATTTCATTTTATTTCTTAAATATATTCCAAGACTGAAAAACAAAATTTCCGAAAGAGAAATTATAAATACTATATTATCGGCATAAATTCCACAGACGATAAAGCAGAGTGTAATAAGAAATGTATTTACGGCAACATAAAAAACAGTAAATAATCTTAAAAAAGGATATGTTTTTTCGATTTTATATGCTTTTTGGCTTTTTCCTTTTATAATAACGGCAATACCAAGAAGGAGAATTATTACACAGGCGGTTTCTTTAAGATACGGATAGTTTCCGTATTTTATAATTATGTTTTGGGAAATAATTTCTGCTGTTTTGGAGCAGACAATAATTGACCAGAAAAGAATAAGCCGAAAGGCAGTTAAATGTTTTATACGGCTTTTATCAACGGTCATGCCTGCACCAAATGCTATAGCGGAAAGAAGCATAGAAAATATAGTAAGTTTATAAAACATTTTTGCCCTCCGATAATCCGGTTTATATAACTATTGTATGTTTTGTTTTTAAGAAAGTGTTATTAAAAATATAAATTTATGAAACTAAGACCGTGGGACTCTGTCCCACACCCTGCAAACCTTTGAAAAGGTTTGATCTAAACTTTTAGTAAAATACCGTGACTAAGTCACGGTATTTTGGTGTTAATTATAAAATTTCCATTAATGGATTTACAAAAAATGCAATGAAATTGCATTTTATCAAAAGTTTTAATAAATTTTTTTCAAAAAATTTTCGGGGTTTGGGGTGAAACCCCAAGGTCTTTCAGTCCGATAAATTTATATTAACTAAAGTCCTGTTTTTTTAAGTATGATTTTTTCAAAAATCTGTATTGCCTTATACATAGCCGATGCCATAACGGCAAGTATAATAACGCTCATAAGTACTGCATCAAGGTGAAAAATCTGGCTGCTGTATACTATAAGATAACCGAGACCTTCTTTTGCTGTTAAAAATTCGCCTACTATTACACCTACGAAAGAAAGCCCTACATTTATTTTAAGAGCATTTATAATGTCAGGTACAGATGAGGGAAAAACAACCTTGAACAAAATATCACTCTTGTTTCCGCCGAAAGAACGAATGAGCTGTATATCGTCTTTATCTGCATTATTAAAGCCGCTTAAAACATTAAGCAATGTTACTATTACGGAAGTAAGCAGGGCAACGGCTATAATGGCTTTCATATTATTTCCGAGCCAGACTATTATAATCGGTGCAATAGCTGTTTTAGGCAAACTGTTAAGAACAACAAGATACGGATCGGCAACTTTGTTTATAAACTCATTTGACCAGAATATAACGGCAAGTACAGTACCTATTGCAGTACCGAGAAGAAAGCCTATTACCGTTTCATAAAATGTAACCCATATATGCCTTAAAAGCGTACCGTCTGCAAGCATTTTAAAAATACATTTTATAATACTTAATGGTGAACTGAATATAAAAGGGTCAATGGTATTTGTATCGGCAAGTATTTCCCAGACTGCAAAAAAGGCGAAAAATACAATAATTCTTATTATTTTTATCATATGTTCTTTTTTGTTCAGATTATTTATAAACTCAATTTGTTGAACGGAGATATTGTCATTTTTGCTGTTAATGTTCATTTATACAGCTCCCTCCATATTTTGTTGAAATAATCTTTAAATTCCGGTGCCTCTCTTACGGAAATACTGTCTTTATATTGAGAAGAAAACTCTATTTTTAATTCGGATTTCACTACGGCAGGTCTTTTGGAAAGAATAATAACTCTGTCTGAAAGGGATACTGCTTCTGAAATATCGTGGGTTACAAGCACAGCTGTTTTTTTTTCGTTTCTTATTATGCGGCTAATTTCATCTGATACTGTAAGGCGTGTTTGATAATCCAAAGCTGAAAAAGGTTCATCAAGGAGAAGTATGTCCGCCTGTGAGGCAAGGGTGCGTATAAGGGCGGCACGCTGTCTCATACCGCCGCTAAGTTCCGAAGGACGTTTAAAAGCAAATTCGCCAAGGCCGTACTTATTGAGAAGGTCAAGAACTCGCTCTTTATTTTCTTTTGTAAGTTTTTTTTGAATTTCAAGACCGAGGCAAGCATTGGAAAAAACAGTTCGCCATTCAAACAAATGATCTTTTTGCAGCATATAGGCTGTTTTAAACCCGCTTTTTATTTCAGCAGTTCCCAAAGAAGGCTTTGAAAGAGAAGATATAACAGAAAGAATAGTGCTTTTTCCACAGCCTGACGGGCCTACTATACTTAAAAATTCACCGTCGTATATATCAAAGGAAATGTTTTCCAATGCCTTGGTTTCTCCCTGTCTGCTATGATAAGAAAGGCTGATGTTTTTAAGCCTTACAACAGGAACCATATTTTTTCCTCCAATATGCTTTTGATTATAGTATATTTATAAAAATGAATTTTTGTTACAGTAAACTTCTTGCTTTTAATGCAAAACAACCGTATTAAAGTTGATTTTGCAGCCAAACTATGATATTGTAATAAAATGGGTTTATTAATAGAACCGTGGACTCTGTCCACACCTGCAATCCTTCTTGGTCAGGAATTTTCGCAAAGCGAAAATGAGCTTCGCTCACCGCATTTATCTTTGCGGTTCCCTAAAGGATTGACCTAAACTTTAGTATAAAAACGCAATTTTATTGCGTTTTTAATAAAAGTTTTGCTCAAGCTTTTCCAAAAGCTTGTCATGGTTTGGGGTGAAACCCCAAGGTTTTGAAAAGGAAAGGAGAAGAAAAGATGAACATTGACGATAAAATGATAGATTATATCGGCGAGCTTGCACGTCTTAAAGTTAAAGACGATGAAAGAGAAAGCACAAAAAACGAAATGAACAAAATCATTGAATATATGGATACATTGAATCAGATAGATACAACCGGAATAGAAGCCATGAGCCATGCATTTCCGGTTAAAAACGTGTTCAGAGAAGATGTTGTTAAGCCTTCAAGAGACAGAGAGGATATTCTTCTTAATGCACCAAACAGAAGTGAAGACGCATTTAAAGTACCTAAGACATTTGATTAAAAGGAGGAGCAGAATATGGATTTAAGTAAGCTTACTGCCCTCGAGGCCGGAAAACTTATTAAAAACAAAGAAATTAGCGTTGCCGAAATTACAAAAGCAGCACTTGAAAATATAGAAAAAACAGATAAACACTATAACGCTTTTACAACCGTATGCCCTGAAGAAGCAATGAAACAGGCAGAAAAAGTACAAAAGGGCATTGATGACGGTACTTACACATCACCCCTTGCAGGTGTTCCTATGGCGGTTAAAGACAATATGTGTACAAAAGGAATTTTGACAACTGCCGCTTCAAAGATACTTACAGGCTTTAAGCCGTTTTATAACTCAACAGCAGTGGAAAAACTTGAAAATGCCGGTGCTGTACTTCTCGGAAAGCTTAACATGGACGAGTTTGCAATGGGCAGTACAACAGAGACTTCTTTCTATGGTCCTACATTTAACCCTTGGGGCGAAAACAGAGTACCCGGAGGTTCTTCCGGCGGTTCTGCCGTAGCTGTAGCTACAGATCAGGCATACTATACACTTGGCTCCGATACAGGCGGTTCTATAAGACAGCCGTGTTCATTCTGCGGTATTACAGGTATTAAACCTACTTACGGTGCAGTATCAAGATACGGTCTTTTGGCATATGCTTCTTCCCTTGACCAGATCGGCCCTATGGGTAAGAATGTAGAAGATGTAGCGGAGGTTCTTTCGCTTATTTCCGGACATGACCCTAAAGACAGCACATCTTTTGACAGCGAACCTTTAAAATTCAATCTTGAAAACAACGTAAAAGGCAAGAGAATAGGTATACCTGTTGAATACTTCGGAGAAGGTCTTGACCCTGAGGTTAAGGCAAGAGTCCTTGAAGCCGCAAAGAAACTTGAGTCAATGGGTGCAATAGTTGAAGAATTTAATATGCCTGAGGTTTCTTATGCAATACCTACTTACTATATTGTTGCCTGTGCCGAGGCAAGCTCAAACCTTTCAAGATATGACGGTGTTAAGTACGGCTACAGCTCACCTAAGTTTGAGGATCTTACAGATCTTTATGCAAACACAAGAACAGAAGGTTTCGGTATGGAGGTAAGACGCCGTATAATGATAGGTGCATTCGTTCTTTCAAGCGGATACTATGACGCTTACTACAAGAAAGCCCTTCAGGTTAAGGCTATAATAAAAAATGCTTTCGACAGAGCATTTGAAAAATATGATGCCGTATTAAGTCCGACAGCACCTACAACAGCACTTAAAATGGGTGAAAACCTCAGTGATCCTCTTAAAATGTATCTTGGAGACATTTATACTGTTTCCGTAAACCTTGCAGGTCTCCCTTCAATGGTTGTTCCTTGCGGTTTTGACAAAGAAGGTCTCCCTGTAGGACTTCAGCTTACAGGAAAGGCATTCAGTGAAAACACACTTATGAACATTGCTTATTCATACCAGCAGGAAACGGATTTCCATTTAAGAAAACCTGTTTTAAAAACAGCAAAGGAGGCGTAAGGAATGGAATTTTTAACAACTATGGGACTTGAAGTTCACTGCGAACTTTCTACAAAGACAAAAATTTTCTGCTCCTGCTCAACTGAATTCGGCGGAGAGCCAAACACACACGTATGCGAGGTATGCTCCGGTATGCCCGGCTCACTTCCCGTACTTAACAAACAGGTGGTTGAGTATGCAATACGTACAGGTATAGCTACAAACTGCACAATAACACAGTATAATAAATTCGACAGAAAGAACTATTTCTACCCGGACCTTCCTAAAGCATATCAGGTATCACAGCTCTATCTTCCTATATGCCAGAACGGTCATATTGACATAGAAGTAAACGGAGTTAAAAAAGCCATAAGAATTAAAGAAATTCATATGGAAGAAGATGCAGGAAAGCTTATCCATGACCCTTGGGACGACAGCACACTTGTAGATTACAACAGATGCGGTGTTCCACTTCTTGAGATTGTGTCTGAGCCTGACTTTGAAAGCGGAGAAGAAGTTATCGCTTATCTTACAAAGCTTAAATCCATTTTACAGTATATTGATGTATCCGACTGCAAAATGGAACAGGGTTCTTTAAGAGCAGACGTAAACCTTTCAGTACGTCCTGTAGGCTCAACGGAGCTTGGCACAAGAACGGAAATGAAGAACATAAACTCATTCAAAGCCATAGCAAGAGCCATTGAAGGTGAGAGAGAACGCCAGATTGACCTTATAGAGGACGGCGGAAAAGTAGTACAGGAGACAAGAAGATGGGACGACAACAAGGGCGAGTCTTACGCTATGCGTTCTAAAGAAAATGCACAGGACTACAGATATTTCCCGGAGCCTGACCTTGTACCAATAGAAATAAGCGACGAATGGATTGAGAAAGTAAGAAAATCCCTTCCGGAACTGCCTACGGAAAAGAAAGCAAGATATATTGAAGAATACAAGCTTCCTGAATATGATGTAGATATTATTACAGGTTCAAAATATCTTGTAAGAATATTTGAAGAAGCACTTAAAGTATGCGGTGAGCCTAAAGAGGTTTCCAACTGGATAATGGGCGAAGTTTTAAGAATGGCGTCCGATACGGCTACTGAATTTGAAGATATTAAGTTTACACCGGAAAACCTCGGAAAACTTATAGTATCACTTAAAAAGAAGGTTATAAACAGAAATACTGCCAAGGAAGTATTTGAAAAAATGTTTACCGAAAACGTAGATCCCGAGCAGTATATTAAGGAAAACGGACTTGAAATGGTATCAGATGACGGTGCTGTTCTGGCTGTTGTTAAAGCCGTAATAGAGGCTAATCCAAAGGCTGTAGGCGAATATAAGGGCGGAAGTGCAAAGGTAAAAGGTTTCTTTGTTGGTCAGTGTATGAAACAGCTTAAAGGAAAGGCAGACCCTGCAACAATAAACAAGATTATTGCAGAAGAACTTGAAAAACTTTAAAAAGGATTGATCTAAACTTTAATAAAAATCCGCATGATAAAATCATGCGGATTTTTTGGTATAAATATAAATTTTGTCGATAATAAGTGTTCTTCTTGGGGGAATGTTAAGTAGCAAGCAAAACTGATTGAGGGCTAAATGGAATAAATTATAGAAAAATCATAATTTATAATCAAAATAATCCCTCATCCGTCACTTCGTGACACCTTCTACCAAGGGAAGGCTTGTGGGGTATTTGGGCAAATCCCCAAGGTTTTAGTTTTTAGATGAAATTTAAATAAGAAATGTTTATTATTCTTTATGTAAAATATATTTGACATTTAGAAAGATATATATTATAATTCAATCATAAGGAGGGGTGCTTTTGAAAAATCTTAAATTAAAATCGGCTCGTGCCGCTTTGGATTTATCACAGGAGGAACTGGCACAGATTGTAGGTGTAACAAGGCAGACAATAGGCATGATTGAAGCCGGAAAGTATAATCCCACACTTAATTTATGTATTGCCATATGTAAAGCACTTAACAAAACTCTTGATGAATTATTCTGGGAGGAATGATTATGGTTGATGAAAGACTAAGACAAGGCTATAACAAAATAAGAAGTGAATTTTCAATGATTATTTATTATGCCGCAATAATCTCTTTTATTGTTAAAACAACAATTTGGGGAATGACAATTAAAGATACGGTTTTTGAGTTTTCGGTAATTTTATTTTTTCCGATATACCAGCTTATAAGAACAAGACAGCTTGGACTGGAGATACCTTTTAGCAAAAAAAGAAACACAAAATCAAGAATAATTATTAATGCGGTTGTTTGTGCCGTAGTAGGTGCCGTTGTTTTCTTTATGAATAAAGGCAGTATTGATATAAAAGAGGCGGCAGTATTTTTGGCTGCTTATGTTGCGGCTTTTTGCACAATAAGAATTGGGTTTATGAAAATTGAAAAAAAGAGAACCGAAAAACTTGAAAAAGAATATGACGATGATTAACGGTTTTATAACAGTTGTAAAATAGGCAGTATATATGTTAAAATTCAGTTGGTGAAGAAAAATGATTAATAGAGGAACTAATAAAATTTCAAAACAGATTAAATCTTTAAAAGAACGCAAACACAGGGATTCGGAAGGACTTTTTATTGCGGAAGGACTTAGGTTTGTAAATGAAATTCCAGACGATTACCAAATAGAATATTATGCATTTTCCGAAAGTTTTGTAAATGAAAACAATACAGAAAGATATAAGAAAACAGCATACGTATTTGATGACAAAGCATTTAAAGAGTTTTCGGAAACAAACAACCCTCAGGGAATTATTGCCGTATGCGGAAAAAAGATTTTTGACCCGGAAAGTATATTGAAAAACAATGAAAACGGATTATTTATAATAGCCGAGGAGCTTAATGACCCCGGAAACCTCGGTACGGTAATAAGAACAGCAGATGCCTGTGATGCAAAGGCAGTATTTTTATCAAAGGGCAGTGTGGATTTATATAACGGGAAAGTGCTTAGATCCACAATGGGTTCACTTTTTCATGTGCCTGTTATTACGGATATTGATATTGACGAGTGTTTAAATAACTTTAAAAAATATAATATTCCGTTATATGCAGCACATCTTAAAGGTAAAAAAACACCTTACGAATTTGATTTAACGAAATCTGCTGCATTTGTAATAGGCAACGAAGCAAGAGGGATAAGTGACTCAACAGCGGAAAAGTGCGATTTTTTTGTCAAAATACCTATGATAGGAAAAGCAGAAAGTTTAAATGCGTCAATAGCAGCCGGAGTGCTTATGTACGAAACAGTAAGACAGAAACTAAACAAAAAGCTTTATAAATAACGGATAAATAAGCCACGATATATAAAAATATTGTGGCTTGAGGGTGTCGACAAAGTCGATACCTAAGTCGAAATCAGGATTTCGACTTGTTCGAACAGAAGAATAAACAGCAGGTTCCATGGGCTTAAAAGCCTTGAAACCTGCTGTTTTCCTCGTTGGAAATGAATTCCGACTGCGGATTCCATTGGGGAAACTCATTCGTTTCCCGAACCCTTCCGCTTTATAAAATGACTTTGTCTAATTATACAGAGTATGGATTATTTCAGTTTTAAGTATATAATATTATTTATGGTTTCGGTAAAAAATGTTAAGTTATGGTCATATGAAGCTATATGGTCAAAATAAATACCGTATCCTAAGTTTGAGGGGTAGCTGCATATGCTTGAAACAATATGTCTGTTTTTTACAAAAATAATCTGAATCATATTTTCACTTACGGATTCTTTTATAAATCGGCTTTTAAAACCGATGGTATTTTCGATTTCGGCTTTTGATGTATATGGAGAAAAAGTATATGCCTTGTCCCATTTAAAAGGGACAAGGTCATTAAAATATACAGATGAAGTATCGGTTAATGACAAGACGGCAGTCTTTAGCCTATGATTATTATATTCTACATAAATATTTCCGGATATAAAATATACAAAAACAGCAATCAAAATAACGGTAAAAATATTTTTAATCGTTCTTTTCATAAACCCAGCTCCTTCTTATTTTATATTTTAAAAAATCAAAGATAAAATTCAGGTCGTCTACTTGCAAGATAAGGCTTTGATTTTTTTAAGTTTTCTGCCTCTTTTAAGTCAATATCGTATATGATAAGCTGTTCTTTGTCATCAGCCTTAAACAAAACATTTCCGTTTGGAGCAATAATAATAGATTCGCCTGAAAAATCCATATTGCCCTCTTTGCCAACACGGTTGCACATAGCAATAAAAACTTGATTTTGCATTGCCTGAACACGCATTTCCCATTCGAACATTTCCATAGGCTCGGTTTTGGTGTTTGCCGTAGGAACAATTACAAGGTCGGCGTTCTTTAAGGCACAGGTACGGATACTTTCGGGGAGATGCCTGTCATAACAGATAACTATGCCTATTCTGCCAAAAGGAGTATTAAAGACTTTAAATCCGTCATCTGAAGGGGTATAGTAATCCTGTTCATAAAAATTTTCTGCCTGTGCTATATGTACCATTTTTGAGCAGTTCTCAATTTCACCTTTTGGATTAATCCAAAGAGATGTATCGTATTTTTTCCCGTTTATATCCATATATATATTAGGCGAAATATAATAATTATGTTCTTTTGCCTTTTGTGCAAGAAATTTAATTTCTTCTGAGTTTATGTTAAGGCAGTAGTTATCTGCGTTTCTTTTTTCGTACTGCGGAAAGAAAGGGGAAAGCTGTATTTCCGGAAAAAACAGAAGGTCGCAGTCCTTAGCTTTATGGCAGAACAAAAGGGATTTTTCGAGATTTTCGGTTATATTTTCGCTCATTTGCATTTGAGCCATAGCAATTTTCACAAGACCACCTCCACATACAAGACCTTGGGGTTTCACCCCAAACCCTTATTTTTATTTTATCATAGGGGAAGTGGTGTTGACTATTTAATATTTATTAATGTCTATCTGTATTTGTTTGGGACAGTTATAGCTTGAAGTTATGGAGTGAATATAAATAAGCCGAAATAAAAAACAAGATTTGGCAAAGTCTTATTGACAAAAATCGGTTTTTATGTTTTAGTATATATCATAAGTTTTATTAAAGAGGTGCATTATATGCGTATAGGTTATGGCTATGATGTTCACAGGCTTGTGGAAGGAAGAAAGCTTATAATGGGCGGAGTTGAGATTGATTATGAGCGAGGATTGCTTGGTCACTCCGATGCCGATGTTTTACTCCATGCCGTTATGGATTCGCTTCTCGGTGCTGCGGCATTAGGCGATATAGGAAAGCATTTTCCCGACACAGACGAAAGATACAAAGGAATTTCATCAATTAAGCTTTTAAAAGAGGTTTTAAACTTGATTAATGAGAATAATTATTGTATAATAAACCTCGATGCTACAATAATAGCCCAAAAACCGAAAATGAGGCCGTACATAGACCAAATGCGGGAAAACATAGCAGATGCCCTTAATATGGATATAAGCTGTGTAAACGTAAAAGCTACTACAGAGGAAGGTCTTGGTTTTACAGGCGAAGGTTTAGGGATTGCGGCTAACTGCATTTGTTTAATTGAAAATAAATAATGAATTTTGACGTTGAAGAAAAAGAGTAGTTTAAATAATCTCGCCAGAGAGGACTGTGATTTGCTGAAAGCGGTCTCGGGAAAGTTTTTACGAAAGTGCATTTCGGAGTCTCACCTTAATCGGTGCGGGTAGTTTCCGTTAAAGACTTTTAAGTGACAGTTTTACTGTAATCGGAGTGGAACCGCGGAGCTTTAGGCTTCGTCTCTTTATGAAGAATAAAGAGACGAGGCTTTTTTTATTAGGTAATTTAAGACGCAAGACATATAATAAAAAGAGATAGTATTGACGGGAGGCTAATTATGTCATTTTTAAAGGAAGAAATAAAGGTAATTAAACAAAAAGACCCTGCAATAAAAAGTTCTGTGGAAGTATTTCTTTACCCATGCTTTTGGGCTATACTGAACCACAGAATAGCTCACAGACTGTATAAAAAGAAAAAATACTTCAGAGCAAGACTTATTTCTCAGATTTCACGTTCACTTACGGGAATAGAAATTCATCCGGGTGCAAAAATAGGAAAAGGATTTTTTATTGATCACGGAATGGGCGTTGTAATAGGTGAAACCTGTGAAATAGGCAATAATGTACTTCTTTATCAGGGAGTTACTTTGGGAGGAACAGGAAAAGACACCGGAAAGCGTCACCCGACAATAGGCAATAACGTAATGATAGGCTCCGGTGCAAAGGTTCTTGGACCTATTACAGTAGGCAATAACGTAAAAATCGGCTCCGGCTCCGTTGTACTTAAAAATGTTCCTGATGGAGTTACGGCAGTAGGTGTTCCTGCAAGGTGGAGTGACAAATACAAGAAAAATAATTCTGAAAAGTCAAATCCTTCCGACACTATTGACCAGATGAGAGTACCTGATATTCTTCAGGATGAAATAGATTCGTTAAAAAAACGTCTTGACGCACTTGAAAGCAAGGAAGAAACAAAAGAAGAAAACAGCACAGTTGAACTTAAAAAAGCTGAATGATATAAAAAGGAGTTGGTTTGGTTGAAGCTTTATAACACACTTACAAGAACAAAAGAGGAGTTTGTTCCTATCGAAGAAGGAAAAGTAAAGATGTATGTATGCGGACCTACCGTATATAACTTTATACACATAGGAAATGCAAGACCTTATGTTGTTTTTGATACGGTACGCCGTTATCTTGAATACAAAGGTTATGATGTAACTTATGTTCAGAATTTTACTGACGTTGATGACAAGATAATAAAAAAAGCAAACGAAGAACACTCCAGCATGGAAGAAGTTTCCAACAGATTTATAAAAGAAGCTCTTACAGATGCAGAAGGTCTCGGCGTTGAAAAGGCATCATACCACCCGAGAGTTACAGAAGAAATGGACGGTATTATAGAAATGATACAGACTCTTATCGATAAGGGTTATGCTTATGAACATGATGGTACTGTTTATTATGATACAAAGAAGTTTGCCGATTACGGAAAGCTTTCAAAGAAAAACCTTGATGAGCTTATAGAAGGTGCAAGCGACAGAGTTGATAAGGACGACGCAAAGAAAAATCCTACTGACTTTGTTCTCTGGAAACCTTTTAAGCCGGGCGAACCAAAGTGGGATTCACCTTGGGGACAGGGCAGACCTGGCTGGCACATTGAGTGTTCTGTAATGGCAAAAAGATACCTTGGCGACACAATAGATATTCATGCCGGCGGAGAAGACCTTATTTTCCCTCACCATGAAAACGAAATTGCCCAGAGTGAGGCCGCTAACGGAAAGCCTTTTGCAAAATATTGGATGCACAATGGCTTTATTATGATTAATAACGAAAAAATGTCAAAATCAGCAGGAAACTTCTTTACCGTAAGAGAAATTGCGGCAGAGTTCCCTTATGAAGTAATAAGATTTTTCATACTTAACGGACATTACAGAAGCCCTCTTAACTTCAGCCGTGAGCTTATGCAGGCTTGCCAGAACGGTCTTGAAAGAATTAAAAACTGCAACACTGATTTACAGCATTATATAAACAATGCACCGGATACAAAATTAACGGCAGAAGAAAACGAAAAGACAGCAGAGCTTGATAAATTCAGAGTTCAGTTTGAAACAGCTATGGACGATGACTTTAACACAGCAGATGCAATAGCCGCTATTTATGAGCTTGTAAGATACATTAATAAAACCGTTAAAGAAAATGTATCTAAAGAGTTTGCCGAAAAAGAAATGGCAATGCTTGAATCTCTCTGCCATGCTCTCGGCATAAACAAAGAAAAAGAACAGGCTGCTGATGAGGATACAGCACTTATAGAAGAACTTATTGCAAAGAGAACGGAAGCAAAGAAGAACAAAAACTTTGCAGAGGCAGATGCAATAAGAGACAAACTTACAGAAATGGGAATTACAATAAAAGATACCCGTCAGGGTGTTCAGTGGTTCAGGAGCTGATATTTTGAGTGGAATAGACGAAGTCCTTGACGGCTTTAAGGAGATTAATCCAAGACAGCTTTCGCCTCTTGTGCTTGCGTACATAGGCGATGCTGTTTTTGAGATAATTGCCCGTACATTGACGGTTTCAAATGGAAACGCTCCGGTAAATGTTCTGCACAGAAAGACAAGTGCCATTGTTAAAGCAAAAAGCCAGTCGGATATATATTTTAAAATAGAAGGTATTCTTACAGAGGAAGAACATTCCGTATTTAAAAAAGGAAGAAACGCAAAAAGCTATACATCACCTAAAAATGCGGATATAACCGATTACAGACACGCTACGGGATTAGAGGCTCTTTTCGGATATTTATTCCTTGAAAAGAGAATGGACAGAGCCGTTGAGTTGTTTAAAATCGGCATGGATATAGAAGGAGAATAGAATTGGAAAAAGATACCGAGAAAAGATTTAATGAAAATCAGGTAGAAGGAAGAAATGCCGTTTTGGAAGTTTTTAAAAGTGGCAGAGACATAGAAAAAATAATAGTAGCAAAGGGAAATACAGAAGGAACTATAAGACGAATTATGTCAATGGCAGCCGAAAAAGGCGTTGTACTTCAGCAGGTGGAAAGACGCAGACTTGATGAAATGAGCCAGACAAAAAATCATCAGGGAGTAATAGCCATTGTTTCTTCCCACAGCTATGTTGATGTGGAAGATATTCTTGAAAGAGCAAGACAAAAGGGCAAGGATCCGTTTATAATTATTCTTGACGAAATAACAGATCCGCATAACCTTGGTGCAATATTGAGAACGGCAGATGCGGCAGGTGCAGACGGCGTTATTATATCAAAAAGACGTTCTGTAGGTCTTACGGCAACTGTTGCCAAAACATCGGCAGGAGCCATAGAATATGTTCCTGTTGCAAAGGTTACGAACATAGCAAAAACAATAGATGACCTTAAAAAAGAAGGTCTTTGGATAGCCTGTACAGATATGGACGGCAAAAGCTATTTTGAGTCTGATCTGAAAGGACCGATTGCTCTTGTAATAGGCAGTGAAGGCGATGGTGTAGGCAGACTTGTAAAGGAAAAATGTGACTTTACGGTTTCTATACCTATGTACGGTGAGATTTCATCTCTCAATGCCTCAGTAGCAGCAGCTTTGTTTATGTACGAAGTTGTGCGTCAGAGAGGCAACTCCTGAAATGAGGGATTGTAGTTGAAAAGAGAATATCTTTTGGTAGACGGATATAATGTTATACACGCATGGCCGGAGTTGCTGGAGCTTTCCGAGGTGAGCCTTGAAAGTGCAAGGCACAAGCTTATGGATATAATGAGCAATTATCAGGGGTTTAAAAGTCACTTAACTGTAATAGTGGTTTTTGACGGATACCTTGTTAAGGGAAACATAGGCACTGCCTTTGAATACAACAACATATTTGTTGTATATACAAAAGAGGCGGAGACAGCCGACCATTATATAGAAAAAACAGTAAATCGTATGCCGAGAGAATGTAAAATACGTGTTGCCACATCTGACGGATTGGAACAGCTTATTATACTGGGAAACGGTGCATCAAGAATGTCCGCAAGAGAATTAAAGCTGGAAATTAAAGATGCACAAAAGACAATGCGTGAAACATTTATTCAAAATAAACCGCCTAAAAGCAATCTGCTCATGGATAATCTTGATGAAAACACACGCAGTATACTTGAGATGATGCGAAGGCAGAAATAGGAGAAGCAATGTCGGTAAATGAGTACGATAGTATAAGTGACGAGCAGATAATTGAATTGGTGCGAAGTGGTGACCAGATGGCTCAGGATTATCTGCTTAATAAATATAAAACACTGGTAAAAAGCAAAGCAAGGGCATATTTTTTGATTGGTGCAGACAGAGAAGATATTATACAAGAAGGAATGATAGGGCTATATAAAGCAGTAAGAGATTATCATCCGGAAAAAAATGCGTCTTTCAGAAGCTTTGCCGATTTGTGTATAAACAGACAGATAATAACTGCTATAAAAACTGCAAACAGACAAAAACATATACCTCTTAATTCATCTGTATCACTTAATAAACAGGTATATGGAAGTGATGAGGAAGAAACATATATTGATTTCCTTAAAACGGAAGAAGCCACAAGTCCAGAAGCAATATTTATAGGTATAGAGAACAAGAACTTTATTCTTGAGCATTTTTCAAAGGCTTTAAGTTCTTTTGAATCACAGGTACTCAGTCTTTATCTTCAGGGCAGAAGCTACAGCAGGATTGCCGAGATAACGGGAAAGCCCGAAAAGTCAATAGACAATGCTTTACAGAGGGTGAAGAAAAAAACGGAGAAGTTTGTTCAAGAAGTTCATGCCGAATAGAAAAAGTGGGATTTTCAAAAAACTTAATCAAACTTAAACGAAGTATATTGAATGGTGCAATGTACTTCGTTTTTTTATACGGTTAATAGAATGTGGCTAACTTTAATTAATCATACTTTGGTAGGATTGAATTTTACAGAAAAAGGAAGTATAATATAAAAGATAAGGTGATTTTACAAGAAAGGAGTTGACACTCATGAAAGCAGTAAACTATACTGTTGCAAGCAAGCAAGCAAGCAAGCAAGCAAGCAAGCAAGCAAGCAAGCAAGCAGAGTATAACTCTGTCTTTTTGTGATGTTCAATTCAAATTTAGTTCTGTGTAACAAAAGACGTTTTTATGACATTGTTTAAAATAATGCCATAGGAACGTCTTTTTTATATTAAAAAGGAAAGAGGGTATATTATGAAAAAAAGAATTTTGCCTATGCTGTTATCGCTTTCATTGTGTTTAACAATGATACCGTCAACAGCTATGGCGGCAGAAAATGGGGAACAGGAAAATAATTCAGTTGTATCGGAACAGACAAGTGTTGACACTTGGGACGGTGCGGCAGATACAAGCTGGTACATAGGAAATGAAGATAAAACAGAGTATCATATCTCTACGGCAGAACAGCTTGCAGGTTTGGCCAAACTGGTAAATACAGATCCCGGAAAGACAAATTTTAAAGGAAAAACATTCTATCTTGATAATGATTTGGATTTATCGGGACATGAGTGGATTTCGATAGGTACAGGTTATGGCGGAGATTATCCGGAATATAGTTTCTGTGGAATATTTGACGGACAAAGACACGTTATTTCTAATTTACATTCCCATGACTCATATGTAAATGGCTATGACGAAAATAATAACTTAAGAAATGCACTTTTCGGAAATGTATACGAAGGTGAAATTAAAAACCTTGGTGTTGAAAATGCCGAGATTTGGATTGATCCAAGTGATGACAGTGCGGCAGGCAAAGGCATACTTGTAGACTGGCTTTTTAAATCTAAAATTACAAATTGTTGGACAAGCGGTTCTGTTGAAGGTGGTTCAAAAATAGAGAAAAATATCGGTGGTATAGTCGGTGTTGCATTAAGAGGCTGTACTATTTCGGGTTGTTATTCTACTGCAACACTTACAGGCAATTACACAAACTCGGAAGATTATTACGAAGATCCTATGATTGTATGTGACACTTTGGGTGGTATAGTCGGAGCAAGATTTGACGGAACGGTTACAATCAATGACTGTTGGTTTGGCGGAAAAATTATTGTAAATTCCATACAGGGTGCAGCAGCAGGAATAATCGGCTATGCTGACGCTCAAACAACAATTAAAAACTGTATGGTTGCTACAGATGATATAGGAACAGACAAGAGTGGAGAAGTAAACAGTTGTTGGGTTGGCTATATCTGGGATGGCACAGTCGAAAACAATTATTGGGTTAATGATAATAAATATGCCGCAACACCTTTGGAAGATGTAGATGCAGGTACGGCAGTTGATGATTTTACTTCTGATGATATACTCTCTGGACTGCAAGAAAATGCAGAAAGCGGAATTAATTGGGTGGCAGGAATTGAACACCCTACATTTGATTGGGACAGCAGAAATATTTCCGCAGACTATACGGCAGTTGAAAAAGCTGTTGCAGAAGCAGAGAAACTTAATCCAGATGATTACGAGGACTTTTCTGCCGTAGAAGAAGCAGTTAATGCCGTAGACTACAAGAAAACATTGGCAGAACAGAGTAAAGTAGACAAAATGGCAGAAGATATTAATGATGCAATAGCAGGATTAAAGAAATTGTATTTAATAACCGTAAATGACGGTACAGCAGATTTTGAAAAAGCGACAGAAGGAAAGACAGTAACAATTACGGCAAAAGTTCCTGACGGAAAGGCGTTTGAAAAATGGATTGTAAATACAGCAAATGTAACACTTGCCGATGAAAACAGCGAAAAAACAACATTTACAATGGTGGGTGGAGATGTGGAAATAACAGCTTCGTTAAAAACAACTGTTACAACATCAGCAGCATTTGCAATTATATTTGATTCAAATGGCGGTACGGAAACAGAAAGCCAGACTGTAAACGAAGGTGATACAGTTACAAAACCTGTTAATCCTACGAAAGAAGGATATACATTTAAAGGTTGGTTCAAAGATGAAGCTTTGACGGAAGAATATGATTTTTCAACGCCTGTAACAGATGATATTACACTTTATGCGGCTTGGGAAAAGAACAAAAGTGATTCAAAAGAGGATACAAGCGATCCGTCATATACAGGCGGAAGTTCATCTTCGGGCGGCGGTTCTTCATCATCAAGGAAGAACGATGTAACAGTTGATAAAAAGACCGAAAACGGCACAGTAAAGATTGATAAAGATACAGCCACAAAGGGAAGTACCGTAACAATAACCGTTACACCGGACGAAGGATACGAAGTTGACGAAATTAATGTAACAGACGAAAGCGGCAATGAGATTAAAGTTACGGATAAAGGCAACGGAAAATATACATTTACAATGCCTGCAACAGCTGTAGACATAAAGGCTGACTTCAAAGAAACAACATCAGACGGCAAAAAAGAGCCTACTGTAATTACAATGCAGATAGGGAACACAGACGTAACCGTAAACGAAAAGACAATTAAAAACGATGTTGCACCCGTTATAAGAAATGACAGAACTTTGGTTCCAATAAGAATAGTGACAGAAACTCTTGGTGGAACAGTAGATTGGAACGATACAACAAAAGAAGTTACACTTAACATTGACGGAAAAGAAATTAAAATGACAATAGGCGTAATACTTGAAAAATACGGTGTTGCTCCTACAATCATAAATGACCGTACATATGTGCCGATAAGATTTGTAGCCGATGAGCTTGGTGCAGAGGTTCAGTGGAACGAAGAAACAAAGACGGTAACAATTACTAAACTTTAAAAGTAAAGAATTTTATATAACAAAAAACCTCAACGATTTTGCCGTTGAGGTTTTAATTTTTTACTCGTCTGCTATTCCCGGAAGGGTAGATAATCCGCCGCCGTTGTTTTCGGGCTTAGATTCTTCCGCAGGAGCAGAAGGTGTATGATTTTCCGCAGGCGGTTCTGTTGGCGGAGCAGAAGGTGCGGGTTTGTTATTGTTGTCTAAAGTGTTGTTTTCGGACTCGTTACCTGCTATTACACCGCCGGATTCGTTTTCATCGTCTTCCTCATCGGGAACATTATGCTTGTGATTTCCGTCGCAAGTTTCGTTAAGATTAATTAAAACCTTACCTTCAGGTGCCTCGGAAGGTGCATTTTTTATAACTTTGTTTCCGTTTGATTCCGAAACGGCAAGCACAACGGTCATTGTACGGCAGTTATCACCCGGAAGTTTTCCTGTGTCGGCACAAACGGTATATGCCTGATGGAGAGTACAGGTTCCGGAATTATCAACAAACTTTGAATCACAAATATCAGAAGCTATACTGTTGCCGTAATAATCATTTGCACAAAGCCCAGAAGGTGATTTGCCCGAAGCAGAACAAATACTTCTTGTGCTTATTCCGTCAGGTTTTGTGAATCCCGGATCTGAAAGATCTTGATGTATTTTTTCCATAACATCTCTCCATATTATAAGGTGATAACTCTTATCATATTCGATTTTTTTAGGGTTATCGTATCCCATCCAGATTCCGGCACAGTAATATGGTGTATAGCCTGCAAAAACAAGGTCTTTATCATCGCTTGTAGTACCTGTTTTTCCGGCTTCCGACATATTTATATTTTTAAACCGAGCAAGTTTTCCGGTACCTTTTGTAATTACGTCCTTCATCATATCGGTAAGGAGATATGCGGTGGTTTCTTTAATAACCCTATGGCTATCTGGTGATAGGTTATCTATAAGAACATTTCCGTCATGATCAAGAACCTTTGTATAGAAAGTTGGTTTAATGTATTCTCCGCTGTTTGCTATAGCACTGTAAGCAGCCGTAAGTTCAAGTACGGATACACCGTTTGTAATACCGCCGAGAGCAATGGCAGGTCCGCGGTCTGTATGACCGTTTTCATCTACATCTGTAACGAGTGTAGTAAAGCCGAAACTTTCGAGATAGTTAAGAGAAGTATCCACACCGACCATTACAATAACTTTAGCGGCAAGAATGTTGAGAGAATCCTGAATACCTTCACGAACGGTACACATACCTCTGTAACCAGAGGAATACCAGTTTTTAGGCTTCCAGCCGTTATATTCAAAAGGCTCGTCCCTTATGCCTGTTCCCGGCATTACAAGCCCTTCGTCAATGGCAGGGGCATATGCCGCAAGAACTTTAAAGCATGAACCGGGCTGTCTTAAAGCTTGTGTTGCACGGTTAAATACAAGGTCACCTGTTTTTTCACGTCCGCCTACAATGGCTTTTACCTGTCCGTTATGGTAATCCATTATAACCATTGCTGCCTGAAGTGACTGTGCAACATTAAGTTTATCAAGTATCATTGTTTTGCTTCCGTCAAGAACTTCATCACGGACAGACTGTGCAAATTCTTCTGCTTCAGCTTTGTTTGCAACAACTTTTTCACGGAATATATTTGACTGTTCTCCCGTGCTGTTGTCTGCAACAGATATTGTATAGCTTGCGGTAATGCTGTTTCCGTTAGGAGGGAAAAGGGAATCATCGGCAAAAGAGTCCTCCATAATTTCCTGCATATTTGTATCAACGGTTGTGTATATCTGCAAACCACCACTGTATATAGCGTTATAAGCCTGTTTTTTGGATATATTCTTTTCGTCCATAAGCTGTTTTGCAAGCTCTGTAATTACAGAGTCAACAAAGTAGCTGTGGTAAGATTCTGTTCCGTCGTTTGTATCGTTTGAGCCTACAACCTCGGAAGCAATATCCTCTGCACAGGCAGAATCATATTCGGACTGTGTAATGTATCCAAGGTCGAGCATTTTATCAAGAACGGTAAGCATTCTTTCACGGTTGTTGTCCGGATGGCTCAAAGGCGAATACGCAGACGGGTTTTTCGTTATGCCTGCAATAGACGCACACTGGGCAAGGCTGAGTTCGCTTACGTCTTTGCCAAAATAAAATTTTGCTGCCGCTTCAACACCGTTAAGACCGTGGTTTAAAGAAATTGTATTAAGATACAGCTCAAGGATATAATCCTTTGCTTTTTCCTTCGAACCGAGCTTTTTGGCAAGCTGTTTCTCATAGCTTACGGCAAGATACTGTTCTTTGATTTTACGGCTTAATTTTTTCTCTGATGTAAGAACCTCGTTTTTCATAAGCTGCTGGGTAAGAGTGCTGGCACCCTGAGAAAAATGCCTGTTTTTGATGTTTACATACATGGCTCTGAACATACCTTTTATGTCAATGCCGTTATGTTCGTAAAATCGTTCGTCTTCTATGGATATTACTGCGTGTTGAAGATTGAGTGGAATTTGAGAAAGTTTTACATATTCACGGTTTTCTTCACCATGAAGAGTATCGATTTCGTTCCCCTCGGAGTCATATATTATGGAAGTGTAGGATTCCGGTGTTGCGTCTATGGATTCCAAATCCACACTTTCTATAATACCGGTGTATGCACCTATAAATGCTCCGCCTACAGCAAAGCAGCCAACTATGGCAAGTACAACAAATATTCTTAAAAATAATACGCCTATAGTTGTCTTTTTCTTTCTTCTTCTCCGCCTTCTTGAATTTCTTTTGCGGCGTGTGGCATCCTGAGAATAGTTCTTCATAGTATGCCTCCTTTCAAAACAGGATTATATCAGAATTAATGTGTTTTATAAAGTAGGAATGTAAAAAATTAATTATAATTTATCAAATTTAATGTATTTTTCAGTAATATAAACATATATTCGGTGATAAAAACGAAATATTTTAGTATTTTTTATTTTAAGAAAAATCACTTAAAAATATAATATTTATAGATTATATAAATGGCGGATTAATCAGTAGGGAGCAGATAAATATGCTTATTATAACAAAAAAAGTTAAAAAAATATTCAAAATTTGTTCGTTAGTGTTTATATTTTTGTTTTTATCTGTTATAATGTTATCGGGTGTAGAAAAAAATATTATGCCCAAAATAACTGAAATATCCGGTTTAAAGGTAAAATCATTTGCGGATAATGCCATTGATGCGGCAGTAAAAGAAAGTATTGAAGAAATGAACCTTAATTCTTCCGATTTTCTTATAAGGCAACAGGAAACAACATATATTGCCGCAGATACGGTGCTTGTAAACAAACTTTGTGCTGATATAAACAGCAGATTGGATTATACCTTGACCCACCGGGGGAAAGAAGAAATAGCGATACCTCTCGGTGCCGTTTTAGGCACTGATATATTATCAAACATTGGACCGAGATTTAAATTCAGTGTGATACATAAAGATGATACCAAAGTGGATTACGAAACATCTTTTTCACAGGCCGGTATTAATCAGACAAATTACAAGGTATGGCTTACTGTAGAAATAACGCTGAGAATGGTAAATCCTTTAAAGAGCACAGATGTAACGACAACAAGAAAAATTATGCTCATAGATACAATTATTAAAGGCAACATACCTCAGACATATTTTGAAATTAACAGCCCGGGTGGTATTATTTCACGGTAAAGCTGGAGGAATTTTATGAACATTACAGAAAAGATGGAAAAACTTCAGAATATTCTGAAGGGGTATGAAAAGGTGTGTGTAGCATACTCAGGCGGTACAGATTCCGATTTTTTGCTTAACGTAGCTGCAAGAACATTAGGCAACAACGCTATTGCGGTTATTGTTCAGGGAAAAAATGTTGCCGCAAAAGACATCGCAGATGCAGTGCGTCTCGGCAACAACACAGGCGTACGTGTATTTTTGGAAACAGCAGATGTTTTCAGTGTAGATGAGTTCAGAAACAACATCAAAGAGAGATGCTACTACTGCAAAAAGGCTATAATGGGTACTATATTGAAAAAGGCGGCAGAGGAAGGGTTTAACCTTATTGCCGACGGAAAAAATGTAGACGATGCCAAGCATTACAGACCGGGAGCTAAAGCGGCAGAGGAAATAGGAATAATAAGTCCTCTTTACGAAGCCGGATTTACAAAAGCAGAAATAAGACAGGCATCCAAGGAACTTGGACTTGAAACATGGAACAAAGCATCAAATTCCTGTCTTGCCACAAGATTTCCATACAATACTGTTCTTACAGAAGAAGGCTTTTCAATGGTAGAAAGAGCGGAAAAACTTATTGCCGATATGGGCATACCTTCTGGCAGAGTAAGGGTACACGGTGATATTGCCAGAATAGAGATGCCAAAGCAGTATTTTGCTCAATTTATCAATAATGAGTCGATTGTTCCTTCAATAAAAGAAATCGGTTTTAAATATATAACTCTCGACTTAGAGGGCTTCCGCAGCGGAAGTATGGATTGAGGTGCTCAAATTGGACATAAGAAAACTTTTAGATGCTTATAAAGACGGTACTATATCTTTGGAAGAAGCCGAAAGAAAGCTTAAAATAGCTCCTGTAGAGGATATAGGGTATGCAGTTGTTGACCATCAGAGAGAGCTTAGAAACGGTTGTCCTGAGGTTATATACTGTGCCGGAAAAACAGCTGAACAGATAGTTGGCATTATAGGCAGTATGCTTAATGCCGGTACTAAAAATATACTCGGCACAAGAGCAAACAAAGAAAAGTATGATGCCGTAAAAGCTGTATACAGTGATGCAGTTTACTATGATGACGCAAGGATAATAAAAATTGAGCGTGAGCCTCTTGAAAAAACAGGAGGTATTATCGTTGTGGCTACAGGCGGAACAAGCGATATACCTGTCGCTGAAGAAGCTGCCATAACCTGCGAGTACCTTGGCAACAGGGTAGAACGCCTTTATGATGTGGGAGTAGCAGGTCTTCACAGACTGCTCTCGAAAATTGATGTCATAAGCAAGGCTGATGTTATAATAGCCGCAGCCGGAATGGAAGGAGCTTTGGCAAGTGTTATAGGCGGCCTTACGGACAAGCCTGTAATAGCAGTACCTACATCGGTAGGATACGGTGCCAATTTTAACGGTCTTTCTTCTTTATTATGTATGCTTAACAGCTGTGCGAACGGCGTTGTTGTTGTGAATATAGACAATGGCTTCGGTGCAGGGTATACGGCAAACAGTATAAATAAGTTGGGAGCAAGAAGAAAGTAATATTATACTTTCGAGTTGGATTATTATTTGAATTATTTAAACGAGGATTTGGATATGACTGACATATATACGGATAATATTACTGTTCTTGAAACAAATATTGATGATTCTACAGGGGAAATGCTCGGTTACGTTTCCGAAAAGTTATTTTCGGCAGGAGCAAGAGATGTTTTTTATACTTCTATATATATGAAAAAAAACAGACCTGCATATAAGTTGACGGTAATATGCAGTGATGATTTAAAAGAAGCTATGGAGGACATAATTTTTGAAGAAACCACTGCCATAGGAATACGCTCCAGAAACGAGACAAGAAGCTGTCTTTCAAGAGAGATAAGAGAAGCGGATACCGCTTTCGGTCTGATAAAGGTAAAATGCGTAAGTACCAAAAAAGGACTGAAAATGTATCCTGAATATGACTCTGCAAGAGAAGCGGCAAAGAAATATAATGTTCCCCTTTACGAAGTTTATGCGGAAATAAACAGAGTAAGCAGAAGTGAAAATAATTGAGGCAAAAAAGAGAGGTATTCGCTTTTTCAAGCCTTAAAATAATTTAAATGCAATATAAATTTAATATTACGCCTCAAAAAATTAATATTTGTTTTTAAATAAAAATTTATGTAATAATTAGTTAACAGTTTTACTATACTAACTGACCATAAATTTTTGGTTAACAAGTTGTTAAAGGGTATATTTGGGCAAAAAATTGTGCATTTATACCAAATAATGTATAAAAGGCCTGTATTTCGTGAAAATCTATTGACTTTTACAAGATATTTTTTTATACTTAATCTTGTAACAAATACGTAACATTTGATTGGAGGATACTCATGAAGGTTAAAAAAATGATACCTTCGGCGGCTGTTATAGGTACATTAATAGCTGTCGGGTTCAGTATAACAGCTTTTGCAAACGGCAAAGGTGTTGTTAGCACAAACCAGATCAATGTTAGACAATCGGCAAACACCGAGTCTGAAAAATTAGGCCTGCTTTTTGAGGGTGACGAGATAAATATTCTTTCTAAAGAAGGAAACTGGTTTAAGATTAATTATGATAATCAGGATGCATATGTTTTTTCTGATTATATAAGTGTGTCTCAGGCAGAAGGAAAAGTTGGAGCTGACAGCGTAAACGTAAGAAGCTCGGCATCTTCTCAGTCTGATGTTGTGGGAACTGTAAACAACGGAGATACAGTTACTGTTGTAGGAAGTTCTGACAACTGGTATAAAATAGTAAGAACAAACGGTGATGTTGCTTTCGTAAGCAAAGATTACGTTGACGGTTCTATACTTGATAATGTAGGGGCAGGAGGCAATTCTTCCGAAACAAAATCAAGCGAAGGCAATTCCCAGAGTGAATCTGCATTATCGGAATCTCCTATAGATAAGGAAGATTCATTTACGGAAGTTTCAGGTAAATATGCGGCTGTTAATGCACCAAGCGGTCTTAGAGTAAGAAGCGGTGCCGGGACAAGCTATGATGTTCTTACTGCACTTGAATACGGTGATTACGTAGATGTGCTTGCAGTAAGTGATTCTTGGATAAAAGTTAAAACAGGAAACACAGTAGGTTACGTAAGTGCCGATTATGTTACTGTAAGAAGCGGTGAAAAACCGTCAAGAGCAATGGCTTCATCAAAGGGCGAGTCTGTTGTTGCGTATGCAAAACAGTTCTTAGGCACTCCTTATGTATGGGGCGGTACAAATCTTAATTCAGGAGTTGACTGTTCGGGATTTGTATATGCCGTTTACAAAAACTTCGGTATAACACTTCAGAGAAGCTCAGCTTCCATGGCAAGCTCAAACGGAGTTAATGTTTCAAAGAGTGAGCTTGTTGCAGGAGATTTAGTATTCTTTGATACTGACGGTGTAAACGACGGCGGTATTTCTCACGTAGGAATATATATAGGCGGAGGACAGTATATACACGCTTCGTCAGGTAAGGCATATTGTGTTACAATATCATCACTTAATGATTCCTACAGTGCAAGTACATATGTAAAAGCTAAACGTGTATTAAGATAAAATTTATTTATTATTTGGAATAACAAGCAGACGGTTGGGGTTTAATAAATTTCGCTGTCTGCTTTAAGTTATATATAAAACAATTTGCGAGGTACAAACAAAATATGAAAAAATTTGTTTTACAGGCTAAAAGAATATTGGCGGCGGTGTGTATTGTTTTTATGTCTGCTGCTGTTTTTACTCCTTCATCGGTAGTAGTAGAAGCAAAGACGTTAAAACAGCTTAAAAGTGAAAGACAGTCGCTTTCTCAAAAAACACAGCAGGCAAAGAATGCTTTGGCGGCAGCACAAAAACAGAAAGCCGGTATGCAGCAGGAGATAGATGCTCTTGATAAGGTTGTAGCGGCGGCAAGCGAGGAACTTAATAAATCCAGAGAGGATTTGGAGGACGTAAGCAACAGGCTTGAAGAATCGCAGGCAGCTTTGGAAAAAGCAACTGCCGAAAGAGAACAGCAGTTTGAGGTTTTTGGCGAGAGAATAAAGTTCTTTTATGAAAAAGGCGATACAGGTTATCTTGATATAGTTCTTGAATCAAAGAGTATTTCGGATATGCTTGCAAGGATGCAGTATGTAGAAGATATTATGCAGTACGATAACAAACTTCTGGATAATCTGAAGGAAGCAGAACAGACAATAAAAGTGAAAACTGCGGAAATAGCTGAAGAAAAAGCCGAGGTTGAAGAATTGGTAAAAGAAAATGAGGCTAAACAGCAGGAATTAAATAAGGCTCTTGATGAAAAGAAAGCAAAATTACAGGCATACGAGAGTGATGAAAAGAAGTATCAGGAAATGATAGCAAGTAATGAAAAAGCAAGCCAGAATGTAGAAAGACTTATAAATCAGGCCGCTGCAGAGGCTGCGAAATCTGCTAAATCTTCTAAATCATCAAGCGGAGGCTCAAAAGGTTCATCAGGCGGCGGAACGGTTTACACAGGCGGAAAGCTTAACTGGCCTGTTCCGGCAAAGGCTGCTTCTTCATCAAGTCTCAGCAGTGGATTTGTAAACCGAGTAAGTCCTATAACAGGCAGAAGGGAACACCATACAGGTTATGACATACCGGCTCCTTACGGTTCGGCCATAGTTGCAGCCGAAAGTGGTACGGTCATTTACTCCGGCTGGATGAGTGGATACGGAAATACTATTATGATAAGCCATGGCGGCGGTTTGGTCACTCTTTACGGTCACAACTCAAGTCTTGTGGTAAGCAAGGGACAGACGGTTTCAAGAGGTCAGACTGTTGCAAAGTGTGGTTCGACAGGCTGGTCAACGGGAAATCACTGCCATTTTGAAGTGCGTGTAAACGGCGGTGCAGTAAGTCCGGCATCGTATCTTGGTGTTGCTAATATATCAAGCTAACCTAAAACTTTGCAAAAAACCGTTTCAAAAATATTTGAAAACGGTTTTTTTATTGAATATAAAACATAAAGTTTAATAAATTGTTTTTAATCGAATACAGATATATTTGCTGCAAGATTTAAATATCTACTATAAAGGCGGTTTATTGACAGATAAAATAACTATGTTTGATAATTGCCGCAGAGGATATGAATTTATTGTTTGTAAAAGATATTTAAAAATTATATAAAATTTCTGTACTATTCAACAGAATGTTATTTATTTAGGCTTTTATTGACATTTATGTAATGATAAGATTATAATTTATAAGTAGAAAATAAGAATGGAGCTGATAGTAATGAGTGAAAACTGCTCACATGACTGTTCAAGCTGTTCTGAAAACTGTAGCGAAAGAACTGCCGAAAGTTTCAGAATTGAGCCTAATCAGTACAGCAGCATAAAAAAAATAATCGGTGTAGTAAGCGGCAAAGGCGGCGTAGGAAAGTCCCTTGTTACATCAATGCTTGCTTGTTCGATGAAAAACAGAGGGCATAAGGTTGGTATTCTTGATGCTGACATTACAGGTCCTTCAATACCGAAAATGTTCGGTATTACTGCCAAAGCAGGTGGAAATCAGTATGGTATGCTTCCTGTTGAAAGTTCTAACGGAATAGATGTTATGAGCGTTAATCTCCTTGTTGACAATGATACAGATCCTGTTGTCTGGAGAGGACCTGTTATTGCAGGTGTTGTTCAGCAGTTCTATTCGGAAGTTATATGGGAAGATGAGGACTATCTTTTTGTAGATATGCCGCCGGGAACAGGCGATGTTCCGCTTACGGTTTTCCAGTCAATGCCTGTTGACGGAATTGTAATAGTTACATCACCACAGGATTTGGTAAGCATGATTGTAGGAAAAGCTGTAAAAATGGCACAGCTTATGAATATTCCTATAATCGGTCTTATAGAGAACATGAGTTATGTTGTTTGTCCTGACTGCGGAAAGAAAATATATATCTATGGCGAAAGCAAAGCAGACATAGTAGCAAAGGGATACGGTATTGAACTTATAGGTCAGATGCCTATAAATCCTAATACTGCGGAATTATGTGATAGAGGAATGGTCTATGAGGCTGATATGTCACCTTTAAGCAAGGCTGCAGAAAAAATAGAAAGCCTTTTAAAATAATTTAATTTGTATTTCTGTCTGTGTAAAAAACACAAGACATTATTATATTTATAAAAATATTATTTGATTTTGCGGGAGGTTCGTAATGGAAAAACTCGATATGCTTTATGAAGGTAAGGCGAAAAAAGTATTTAAAACTGATGATGAAAAACTTCTTATTGTAGATTACAAAGATGATGCTACAGCTTTCAATGGCCTTAAAAAAGGTCAGATACTCGGCAAGGGAGTTATAAACAATAAAATGACTAATATCATTTTAAAATACCTTGCGGATAATGGAATTGAAAATCATTTGGTAGAGGAATTAAGCGACAGAGAAACTCTCGTAAAACGTGTTTCAATAGTTCCACTTGAAGTAATTATAAGAAATGTGGCAGCAGGCAGCTTTTCTAAGAGATTCGGTGTTGAAGAAGGT
>CAKQPE010000018.1 GCA_934256695.1 uncultured Eubacteriales bacterium | reverse complement strand
GGTCTATAGCCGCTGCCCTAAATGTATCTGCCGCCGCAAGAAGAACGCTCTTTCCCTGTGATTTAAATGATGACGCAAGCTTTCCTATTGTTGTTGTTTTTCCTACGCCGTTTACACCTATTACCAAAAGTACAGTATGCTCAGGCATAACAAATTCTTCCTCACAGCCTTCAAGAAGTATTTCGCTTATCTCCTCGGAAAGCATATGCTTTATCATTGACGGGTCTGTAACACCTTCTCTTTTTACTCTTTTTCTGAGAGTGTCGCATATATCCATTGTTGTCTGAACACCGAGGTCAGCCATAATAAGAGCTTCTTCCAGTTCCTCAAACAAATCCTCGTCAATTTTTGTAAATGCACCGAGAACAGAGTCCACACTGCCCAATATGTTCTTTCTTGTTTTTCCGAGACCTTCTTTCAGTCTTGCGAAAAATCCTTTTTTAGGCTTTTCTTCTTCGTCAGCGGTTTCTTCCGTTTCTTCCTCAAGTGAATTTTCTTCGTCGTCAGAATTTTCTTCTGCATTTTCCGGCTGTTCTTCTTCAACCGTTTCTTCAGCTGTTTCGGTTTTATCCGACGGAATTTCTTCCGTTATTTCTTCTGTAGTTTCTTCGTTTTCTTCAGCAGAAACTTCCATTTCTGCCGTTTTTTCAAAAACAGGCTCAGCTATTTCTTCTGTTTCAAAAACTTCTTCCGTTTCTTCTATAGCCTGTTCCGTTTCGGCATTTTCATCAACAGCTTCAACTGAAGGTTCTTCTTCCGAAATTTCTTTATTTAATCCTTCTTCGTTTAAGACTTCGCTTATATTTTCTTCTTCGTTTTTCTTTTTCTTAAAAAAATCGAAAAGTCCCATTTTTCTATACCTCCTTGTCCTTTATGTCCTCAAACCTTACAGATATAACCTTTGATATGCCCTTTTCCTGCATTGTTACACCGTAAAGCACATCTGCCGCCTCCATAGTTCCCTTTCTGTGGCTTATTACTATAAACTGGGTTGTTTGTGAAAATTTCCTTAGGTAATCGGCAAATCTTTTTACATTTGCATCATCAAGTGCCGCCTCAATTTCATCTAATATACAAAACGGTGACGGTTTCATTTTAAGTATGGCAAAAAGTATCGCTATTGCCGTAAGGGATCGTTCTCCGCCGGAAAGAAGCATCATGTTCTGCATTGTTTTTCCTGGCGGCTGGGCTATAATCTCTATTCCGCTTTCCAATATATCTTCGGAATCCGAAAGTTTAAGATATGCCTTTCCTCCCCCAAACATTTCTTTGAAAACTTCATTGAAGTTTTCGGAAATTTTTCCAAACTGCTCTGAAAACTGTTTCTTCATCAGTTTTTCAAGGTCATCAATAATCTTCATAAGATTATCCTCTGCCTTTTTAATATCGTCCCTCTGGGAAGTGAGAAAATCATATCTTTCCTTGGTTTTTGTATATTCCTCAATGGAATTTACATTTACACTGCCAAGGTCTTTTATGCTGTTTTTAAGTTCTCTTGCACGCCTTTCGCTATCTGCCAGATTATACACACTGCCGCACAACTCATTTGCCTGTCGGTATGTAATCTCATATTCTTCCCACATGGAAGAACAGAGTTTTTCCTTATCGTTTTTAAGTGTTTCTTTAGTTGTTTCATACCTGAAAAGCCCGTTTTTAAGGTTTGATATTGTTTCATAAATTTCTTTTGTTATATGAGAAATTTTTTCGGATTTGACAGAAAGTTCCTTTCGGATTTCCGATGTAAGTTTAAGTTTTTCTTCGCTTTTGTTTTTTTCATCAATGCATATTTGAGCCTGTTTTTTTGTTTCTTCAAGCTCTGCCCTCTTTTCTTCAAGGGCAAAGCCATACTCTGCCTTTAATTCCGAAAAATCATTATTCTGATTTTCGATTTCTTTTAACTCGTCATTAAGCCTGTCTATGTTGTTTTCCGCTGAACTTCTTTCCTGTTCGGCAGCAGAAACCGAAATTTTCAAAACCGTAATGTCCGATACGTATTTATCTTTTTCGTTCCTTCCGACATCAACAAAATTGCGGTATTCTTCAAGTTTTTTGTCAGTCAGTTCTATTTCTTTTTCGTTTTCGGAAAGACTTTCCTCAAGAGCTTTTATTTCTTCTTCTGTCTTTTCTATATTCTTAGATATATAAATTTTTTCACCTTGGCTGTTTTTTGCCGCCTGATTAATTTCTTCAAAATCTGTTTTTGCTTTTTTAAGTTCGTCCTCAAGGGACTGTTTTTCAAGCTCAAACTTATGTATAACCAGTCGGCTGTTTGCTATGCCTTCTTCTGTCTCTTTGCGGCTTTGGGTAAGGTCTTCTACCTCGGAGGAAAACTTTTCCATACTATGTTTCAGTTTTCTGCACTTTTCTTCAAGCTCGCTTATTTCTCTGTTTCTTCCGAAAATATTGGAGGATTTTTGATTTCGGCTTCCGCCTGTCATAGCACCGCCGGGATTAATAAGGTCACCGTCAAGAGTAACTATTTTGTATTTTCTGTTGGTATACTGGGAAATCTTAATGGCATAATCCATATTTTCGGCAATAATAACCCTGCCCAAAAGACTTATTATTATTCCCTTATATTTTTCGTCATAATCCACAAGGTCACTTGCTATACCGCATACACCTTTATAATTAATTATATTGGCTTTATTTTCAATTTCCCTGCCGCTTATCACATTTACAGGCATAAAGGTTGCTCTGCCGAAATTATTTCTTTTTAAATATTCAATGGCAGTCTTTGCCGTATATTCGTCATCGGTAACTATATTCTGCATTGCAGCACCTACAGCGGTTTCCACAGCAGTTTCATATCTTTCATCTGTCTTTATAAGTTCACCTACAGCACCGTGTATGCCTTTTAAATTCCCGTTTTTGCCTTCTTTAAGAACTGATTTTACACTACGGTAATAGCCATCAAAATCGTTTTTCATATCCATCAGAACTTTGTATCTTGATACTGATGAAGAAAACATATTTGAGCTTTCTCTGTAGCTGTTTTCAGCCGAAGCAAGCTTTTCGGCAACGTCCGTATATTCCTTTTCAAGACTTTTAAGTATGTTTTTATAGCTTTCGGTCTGATTATTGTTATCCTCTATTCTTTTTTCTGCCGAAAGAACATGAACCTCTGCCTGACGGAGTTTTCCTGCCGAAACGCTTATGCTGTTTTCAAGTTCTTTATCCTTATCTGTAAGCTGTTTAAGACGGATTTTTTTATTTTCGGTTTCAGTCTTTATTTCTGCCGAGGTTCGCATTTTTTCAAAAATATCACTTTTGAAACGGTTAAGCTTTTCTTCGCCTTCCGTCAGTTCGTTATTGAAATTTTCAAACTCGGTTTCTTTCTTTTCCAGTTCGTTGTACAGCTGATTAAGCTGTATATCGAAAGAAAGTTTTTTTGATTCGTAAATCCCTATTTCGTTTTTTATCTTTTCCGCTTTTAAACCTATAGTTTTAAAGTCACTTTCGGTACGTTTTATTTTCTCATCAAAATTTCGTATCTGTTCTTCTATAAGTTTAATCTGACCGTTTTTCTCCTGATAATCGGAAATAAGCTCACTTATTTTATTATTAAGGCTTTCCGCTGTCTGCAAAAGTTCTTTTTCTTCTGTCTTATATCTTTCTTCCTTTGAAAGAGCCTCATTATATTTTTTTTCGTTTTCCTCAATATCGGCATTAATTATATCTGCATTTTTATCATAATCAGCTATCTTTTTATCAATAGCCTCTGTTTTGGCAATAAATATGCTTATTTCGCATTTTTTAAGTTCTTCTCTAAGAATAAGGAACTTTTTTGCTCCTTCGCTCTGTTCTCTGAGCGGTTCAACCTTTGTCTCAATTTCAGCTATAATATCTTCAATTCTTACAAGGTTTTCCTGCTCCTTGGCAAGTTTTCCCATTGCCTCAAGTCGTCTGCTTCGATACTTTGCTATTCCGGCGGCTTCTTCAAAAAGCTTTCTTCTGTCCTCGCTTTTTGTACTCAAAATTTCATCTATTCTGCCCTGACCTATAATGGAATAACCTTCACGCCCTACACCTGTATCCATAAAAAGCTCGTTTATATCCTTCAGGCGGCAAGGTGTACCGTTTATGGTATACTTACTTTCTCCCGAGCGGAAAACAGTTCTTTTTACGGTTATTTCCGAGTAAGCAATAGGTATCTTTCCGTCCTCATTATCAAGTGTAAGTGAGACCTCCGCAAAGCCTATAGGTTTTCTATTGTCTGTTCCGGCAAATATAACATCTTCCATTTTATCGCCACGGAGATTTTTTACTCGCTGTTCACCAAGAACCCATCTTACGGCATCTGAAATATTGCTTTTTCCGCTTCCGTTAGGGCCTACTACTGCCGTAACGCCTTTATTAAATTCAAGTATTGCTTTTTCAGGAAACGACTTAAAGCCATGAAGTCCGAGTTCTTTTAAATACATAAAACACCTCCAAGTGAAAACCTTGGGGTTTCACCCCAAACCCTGACCAACTTTTGAAAAAGTTGGATCAAAACTTTTATCAAAACGCAATTTCATTGCGTTTTTCGTAAAAAACATACTTGCACTGCACAGTTTTCTACGCTAAATATAAATTTATAACTTAAACCATTCCCTTTCAAGGACGGCTTTCGGGATTGGGAAGGCTCCCATGAAAGGGGAGCTGTCACGCAGTGACTGAGGGGTTTACCTTCTCTCTTACGGATAAGCTTTTAAAACCTTCCTTCTCTGAACCTTTCAAGGAGCTTTTCAAAGTATTCCGGCACTTCCGACTTAAACTCCATATACTCGCCTGTTGCAGGGTGGACAAAGCCAAGAACTCCCGCATGAAGCACCTGTCCCATAAGTTTATATGGCTGTTTTTCACTGCCGTATATATTATCTCCCAAAAGCGGATGTCCGGAATATGCCATATGCACCCTTATCTGGTGTGTCCTTCCTGTCTCAAGAGAAGCCTCTATGTAGGTATATTTTCCGAATCTCTCCAAAACGGTAAAATGTGTTACGGCTCTTTTTCCGCCTTCCACTACAGCCATTTTCTTTCTGTCTCTCGGGTTTCTGCCTATAGGCTTATCTACCGTAATGGTATCCTCTTTTATGTTTCCCACTACTATTGCCCTGTATCGTCTGTTTATGCTGTGTTCGGCAAACTGCACAGCCAACGACTTATGTGCCGCATCGCTTTTTGCCGCCACAATAATTCCCGATGTATTCATATCTATTCTGTGGACAATCCCCGGACGCATACAGCCGTTTATTCCGCTTAAACTATCCTTGCAGTGATACATAAGGGCATTTACAACCGTTCCGCTGTAATGGCCCGGTGCAGGGTGGACAACCATTCCCTGAGGCTTGTCTATTACTATTACGTCGCTGTCCTCATATAGTATATTTAAAGAAATATCCTCAGCCTCAATGTCAAGTGGCTCAGGATCAGGAATTTCAATATCAATAATATCTTTTTCCCTCAGACGGTAATTGCTTTTTATGTTCTTTCCGTTTACTGTCACTTTTCCGTCTGTTATAAGTTTTTGCACCTGACTTCTTGATAAATCATCACGGAACCGAGAAATATAAACATCTATTCTCTTTCCGGTTTCGTCCTTTTCCGGTGCTGCTGTAAAATATTCCATATCTTCTCCGTTTATTTTTTAGGTTCGTCTTTAATTACAAATATAAAGGCATATGCAAGAATTATAGTTCCCACAACAACATAAATGTCTGCCACATTAAAGACAGGCCATCTTATGAATACCGTTTCAAAATAATCCACCACATATCCTCTGAACATTCTGTCTATTACGTTGCCCCATGCTCCCGCAAGTATGAGTGTAAGAGCAACCTTAACAAGTCTGTATTCCTTTGTTTTAGGCATATACTTTTTTATATATATAAGTATTGCCGCCGTAACGATAATTGTTATTATTACAAAAAACCATCTGGCTCCCGAAAGCATACCGAACGCCGCACCTCTGTTTTCCACAAAGGTAAGGTTCATAATTCCATTTATCAAACTTATACTCTGCACAGGTTTAAGGTATTTTAATGCGGCTATCTTGCTTATCTGGTCTATTACGGCAAGTATAACTGCCGAAACTGCTGCTGTTATCATTTTTTAATCACCCTAATATAACGCCGAGAGCGTCAAATATTTCGTCTTTACTTACATCTGTTGTGCTGAAAGGCAAACCGAATTTTTCCAAAAGTACAAATCGAATTGTATTTTTCTGTACTTTTTTATCAAGGAACATCTGTCTGTAAACTTCCTCTGCCGTAATATTTTCGGTCTTTAAAGGAAGTGAGAAATACTCCAAAAGACTTATAAAACGGTCATATTCATTTTGCGTAACCGTTCCTCTTTTAAGACATATTTCAAAAACAGCCTTCATTCCCAAAGCAACACATTCTCCGTGAAGAAGTGCAAAATCCATTTTTGTTTCCACGGCATGACCTATTGTATGACCGAAATTAAGTATTTCTCTAAGTCCGCTTTCTTTTTCGTCCTTTGATACAACATCTGCCTTAATTTCGCAGCATCTTTTTATAATGTATTTCATACATTCCGTATCTTTGTTTCTGATTTTTTCTTTGTTTTTTTCTAAATAATCCAAAAATTTACTGTCGGCAATAGGCGAATATTTTATTACCTCTGCCATGCCGGCGTTAAACTCTCTTTCAGAAAGTGTGTTAAGAGTTTCCATATTGATATAAACAAACTCCGGCTGATAAAAAGCTCCTATTATATTTTTGCTTCCTTTGAAATCGACACCGACTTTTCCACCTACGGAGCTGTCTACCTGTGCCAAAAGAGAAGTAGGTATCTGTATAAACTTAATTCCTCTTAAATATGTAGCTGCTGCAAAGCCCGCCATATCTCCGCATACTCCTCCGCCGAGACAGGCAACCACCGTCTTTCTGTCAATATGGTTTTCTATAAAAAAGCTGTACATATCTGATATTGTAGAAAGATTTTTGTTCTTTTCTCCTGCCTCAAACATATATACATATATTTCTTCAAATGAGCCTTCCAGTTCTTTTTTTACTTTTTCGGCATAAAGCTTTCCTGTATTGCTGTCGGCTATAAGGCAAAGCTTTCTTCCCGAAAGACCTGTTTCTTCAACAGCGGCTTTAAGGTCTGAAAATCCGTTTTTAAAGTAAATTGGATACTTATTTGTTTTTGTCTCTACATATATACAGCTCACACGAAACACCTCGTTTTAAATATATTTAAGCACAGTTATGCTTATACGGTCTTTTTTTGTTCTGCCGTTTACAGAAAGCACCTTTACCCTGCCGAAGCCTCTTACAGAAATCATATCGTTTTCCGATATATTCTTTGAAGGAGACATTTGGGTAACGAAATTTAAAAACACCTTTTCTCCTTCTATAAGAGATTGTATTTTTCCTCTTGCCATATTAAAAGCTCCTCCGGCAACTGCATCTATTCTTAAAGATGAAACCGTAAAACTCTTTTCTTCTGTTTTTAGTTCAGGCAGAACAACTTCGTCAAGAGCAAGTATATCAGTGCGTACATTGTTGTGTCCCACCTTATTTAAATTAGCCGATATATATTCGGCAATCTCTCTTTTTACATAACAAATGGCACTGCCGTCAAAAACAAGTATATCCCCTACTTTTGAACGGTCAATGCCAAGACCGAGAATAGAGCCAAGGTAATCCCTGTGGCTCATCTCTGTCGAAAATTTCTTATTATAGCTTATTTTTACTGCATCAATAGGAAAATCTTGATTTGTTATTTCCGCATAATCAGGACAAAATCCTATTATTCGTCTTTCGCACTCATCATTTCCGCCGAAAACCGCAAAATTAACATCTCTCTGAAATTCTGCCGTTTTTATTACATCTTCAGCCTGTGACGGCGTAAAAAAATCCGAAAACATAAGTATATGCTTTTTTAAAGTCTGTTTTATTATATCTTCCACATGGGAAACGATAAGCCTGTTTTCAGGCTGTATGTTCAAATTATTTTTTGCCATTTAAAACACCGATTAAAGAACAGCCATTATTAAAGCCTTAACAACTGTGCATATAATTTTCATTATAAAAAGTGCCACTACCGGCGAAAAATCCAGCATCATTCCTCCGCCTATAGGGGAACGGTCTATCATTTCCCTCACAGGGCCAAGTATAGGCTCTGTAAGAGAATATATAATGCCGCCAACTGCCGTATTTCTTATACTCGGAAGCCATGAAAGAACTATTCTTATAAGTATAAGAAAATAAATCACTTCAAAAAACTTGTCAACTGCCTGAAGCAACAAATTCTGCATATTTTTCTCCAGTCAAAATTTTATTTTCCCTGACTTGCCCAAGGAAGTATTATTCCTTTTGTTTTAAGTTCTTCCTTAAAATCTCCGGAAACATCAACATTTTCAGGTGCAATTACAAATATGTTGTTTGCAACCCTCTGTATTGAACCGTTTAATGAATAGCAAGTTCCGCTTAAAAAGTCCATTATTCTCTGTGCAATAGGATATTCAACCTTCTCAAGATTTACAACTACAGGCTTTCTCGCCTTAACCTGATCACATATTTCCTGTGCATCTTCATAGCAGGCCGGTTTAATTATACAAACCTGCATCTGTACGTTTGTATGTATGCTTACCACCTGAGAAGTATTTCTTCTGCTTGGTGATACAGATGAAGGTCTTGATGGCTGACTCTGTCTCTGTGATGAATAATCTGTGTCTCTTTCTTTTTTTGCAGGAGCTTCATCATATTCGTAATCCTCATCAAAATCATCATCTTCGTACTCGTCTCCGCCAAACATATTTCTGAATTTATCTACTAAGCCCACTGTTAATTTCCCCCTAAATATTAGTTTTTATTCGGATAGTATCTTGCACCGAAAACACCTGTACCTATTCTTACTATTGTTGCACCTTCTTCTATGGCAACCTCATAATCGCCTGTCATACCCATAGAAAGTTCTGTCATATTAACATTATCAATTTTTTTGCTGTTAATGTCAACAAGTAATTGTTTCATTTGTCTGAAATATTTCCTGTTTTCTTCTTCATTTTCGACAGCCGGTGCAACAGTCATAAGTCCTTTTATAACTATATTAGGCATTACACTTATTTCACGAACCATCTGCTCGCATTCTTCCGGCTTTATGCCGAATTTGGATTCTTCTCCGGCAACATTTACTTCAAGAAGTATATTGGCAGTAACACCCTTTGCAACGGCTCTCTTGCTTATTTCTTCTGCAAGCTTAATGCTTTCCACAGAGTGGATAAGTTCAACCTTATCTATTATGTATTTTACTTTATTTGTCTGAAGATGACCTATAAGGTGCCATTTAATGCCTTCGCCCATAGGCTCATACTTATCCATTATTTCCTGCACCTTGTTTTCTCCGAGGCTTGTCATTCCGCAGGCAACAGCTTCTTTAATTCTCGGAACATCTATTGTCTTGCTTACAACAAGAAAAAGTACTTCTTCTCTTTTTCTGCCGCTTCTCTGGCAGGCCGCCTCTATTTTAGCATTAATATTTTCAATATTTTCCTTAATTGACGACATTTATATTATCTCCTTTCAGTTTAAAGCCTCATCATCTGTAACACTCTTTGCATCAGATACTATTTTATCATATACTTTAAGTCCGTAGCTTGATGAGGACGGTTTAACTATGGAATATTCTGAGTTCTGACCTATAACATTAACTACCGCATAAGAAGCCATGGAACTGTTGGCTACATAAACGCATTTGTAATTTTCAACCTCACTTATTGTAAAATCCTTTGCGTTTTCGCCACTTCCCATTACAAGTACATCACCCAGTTTAAGTGTTTTATAATCCTGAAGAACATATACGTTTTCGTCATCTGCCGTAAACACATTTATTTTTACTGTCTGTGCATTTGAACCGTTTTTTAATATTACCGTTTTTTCTCCAAGATTATCAACAACACAGCTTGACGGTATCTTCAGAAATGTTTTTTCAACTATTGCAGTATTCGGAATTTTAAGTCCGGTACTGCTGTCCTGACGTATATTGAAAGTAATTGTTCTCAAAGGAAGAAAGTCTATTAAATTCTCATCGGAACTTAAAACCATAAATGTTTCCTTTTCTCCCATTGTTTCGCTTTCAACAGTCATATCGGAGCTTAATTCTTCTTCATCATAGAATGTATATATTTCCAGACTGTCACCGACTTCATAGTTGGCTGCTGTTTCATTCGGAACATATGCCGCAACATACCATTTATTGTTTTTCACTATTTTAAAAAGCGGTTCTCCCTCTTTTACGGATACACTTTTTGAGATATACTCAGGTATAATTTCAGTCTTTATCTGTTCTTTTGTTATAGAATTAATATTTTCCGGCGTAAATTCTTCCTCATGTCCGTCTATCATAAGAGAAATTATTCCGCTTTCATCGGCATTATATGAAGATACACTGCCGGAAAGTTCTTTTTCGTATTCCTTTCTCTGCTCCGTAAGTTCTGATGTAGAGTTTGTTATTTCGTTTATAAGTATGCTGTTTCGCATATCTATATAGTTTTGTATATTATTTTTAAAGGAGTACATATCTGTCATAGAACTCTCCGTAAATTTATATACAGAGTTGTCCACCGTATTTGTAAGATTATTCTCTATACGGTCTATTTCATCTTTGTTCTTTGATATATCCATTCTGGACTCCTGAGCAGTCAATATATCCTTGTCTATTTTTTTTATCTCATTTTCAATCGTATCAGATGTGCCCGTATCCTTTACCGTGCAGACAAGAGCGTTTTTGGGAGCCTTTGTGTTTTCGGCATAATTATATACCGCTTCTCCCGAAGCAGTGCTTTTTACAACCATTTCATCTCTTACTATAACTCCGCTTATTGTATTTGGGCTGTCTATGGTTCCGTAATTTACGGTTTCTGTCGGCACAGACGGTCTTGATACATAAGCTATTATATAACCGAGAATATATATTAACAGCAGTACAAACACTACTGCCGTAAGCACTTTATAATTTCCTCTTGCTCTGCTTTTACTTTTAGACCTGTGGGTACGGCTTTTTACTGTCTGCGGCTGATGATAGTTTTCTCTTCTTTGCTTTTTTCTTCTGCCACCCAAAGCAATACCTCCAAAAACGGATTTCAAACCGTTAATTTAAATTATTTTATATATCAGTAAACTGCATACATATAATATCATAAATTTTTAAATATGTGGTAAATTTTTAATATTTTTTTACCAAATATAAAAACAAAAGTCCTGAATCAGATTAAGCTTCTGAATCAGGACTCAAAATATTATCTTTCGTCATCAAAGCCTTTAAGTTCCTGTCTGTTCTCATGTATAATATCAAGCTTTTGATTAAAGAAGTTATCAATATTAAGGCTTTCTGTTCTAAGTTCTTCCATCATGTTTACAAGCTTTTCTTCTGCAAGGGAAAGTACCTCGTCAACATATTCCTTTGCACCTATACGCATTTCCTTTGCAGTTGCCTTTGCATTGTCAACTATCTGAGAAGCGTGTTCGTAAGCCTGCTGTGATATTTCGTGGCTGTCTACAAGACGTGTTATTCTTTCCTTTGTAGAATCCAAAAGCTCATCGGCTTCTTTTTGTGCATCAATAAGTATTTTGTTTCTGTCTTTTATAAGCTCCCTGCTCTGTCTTATTTCTTCAGGCAGTTTACGTCTTATTTCGTCTATAATTTCGTATATTTCATCTCTGTTTACAGCTACCTTTGAAGAAAACGGCACTGTACGGCTCTGTTCAAGAATATCTTCAAGTTCCGCTAACAGTTCATCAACTTTTTCCATCTTATAATCCCTCACTTTGTGAATTTATCCAGTACTTCCTGTTTTATTTCGCATGGTACCATTGAGCATATATTTCCGCCGAACATTGCCACCTCTTTAAGCGTACTTGAACTTAAATAGAGATATTCAACACTTGTAGGAATAAAAAGTGTCTCAAGCTCCGGCATAAGACTTCTGTTTGTAAGTGCCATCTGAAATTCACTTTCAAAATCGGTAACAGCTCTTAAACCTCTTATTACAACCTGTGCATCAATCTGCTTTGCATAATCCACAAGAAGTCCGCCAAAAGAAGATACTTCAACATTTTTTATATCTTTTGTAACTTTTTTAAGCTGTTTTATTCTTTCTTCCACTGTAAACAATGATGATGATTTATGCGGATTTTCAAGCACACTTACAACAAGCACATCAACAAGCTTAGCAGCTCTTTTTATAATATCAAGATGACCGTTTGTAACCGGATCAAAACTTCCCGGATAAATTGCCTTAATCATTTCTTTCCCCCAAGATTTCTTCGCCTAATGCATAGAAAACCATTTTTGTTGTTTTATAATCTTTTATTCTGTAATTTTTAAGTCCTTCAATATCCACTGCTTCATCATCTGATGACTGTTCGGCAACTATATATCCGTCATCTGCAAGAATATTGTACTGAACTATTGTTTCCAATGTCTTTTCATAAAGACCTGCCGCATAAGGCGGATCCATAAATATAATATCAAACCTTCTGCCCTTTGAACCAAGCGTCTTTAAAGCAGAAAAAACATCTAATTTCATTGTTTCGGCATTATCCGAAAGCTTTGTATGTATAAGGTTTTCTCTTATCACCGCCATTGCCTTATCGGAACTGTCGATAAGTACGGCTTCTTTCGCACCTCTGCTTAATGCCTCTATTGCTATAGCACCGCTTCCGCTGAATATATCAAGAAACCGACAATCGTAAATATCAGGTGAAAGTATGTTAAAAAGAGATTCTTTTATTCTGTCTGTTGTAGGTCTTGTGGAAAGACCTTCCGGTGCTTTAAGTTTGCATCCTCTCGATTTTCCAGATATAACTCTCATTGAATCCTCCAAAAGATAAAGACGCGAAAAATCTTAACCTAAACAGTATTAAATTCAGGCATTTAAAAAATCTTTATCCTAACAAAATTCTTATTTATAACTATTAAATTATATCAGAATGTACCATAAAAAACAATAACTTATATACTATGCACAAATATTTTTTATATGCCTATTCTCCCATCACTGTTAAAAAGCATATTTATCCGCTCTTTAAGCGGTTTATATCTGTCATCTTTCTGCCAATTTTCGTTTCGATTAAGTTCCTTTGCAGCAGCCTGTGCCTGTGACAATATATCCGCATCCTTATAAAGATTTGCTATTTTAAGCTGAGGCACACCGTGCTGTCTTGTACCGAAAAACTCTCCCGGACCTCTTAATTTAAGGTCTGTTTCGGATATTTCAAAGCCGTCGTTTGTCTTTTTCATTACCTTCATTCTCTCTTTTGTTACCTCGCTTTTGGAATCGGTAACAAGTATGCAGTAGGACTGGTACTTTCCTCGTCCTACACGGCCTCTTAACTGGTGAAGCTGCGAAAGACCGAACCTCTCTGCATTTTCTATAAGCATTATTGTTGCATTCGGAACATTAATGCCTACTTCTATAACAGTTGTTGAAATAAGTATCTGTATTTTATTTTCGGCAAAATCCTTCATTATTCTCTCTTTTTCGTCAGCCTTCATTTTTCCGTGGAGAACCGCTACCGAAAGACCTTTAAAATCCGTTTGGGAAACCTCGTCTATCATTTGCATAACGGATTTTGCCTCTATTGCGTCATTTTCTTCTATCATAGGGCAGACCATATATGCCTGTCTGCCATTTTCAACTTCTTTTCTTATAAAACCATAGGCTCTTTGGTGATAAGAGCTGTTTACTGCAAATGTATCTATATGCTGTCTGCCCGGCGGAAGCTCGTCTATTACCGATACATCAAGGTCACCGTAGAGTATAAGTGCAAGAGTTCTCGGTATAGGTGTTGCCGTCATAACCATTACATGGGCATTAATGCCTTTTTCCGAAAGAACATTTCTCTGCTTTACGCCAAACCTGTGCTGTTCGTCTGTAATTACAAGTCCAAGCTTTTTAAACTCCACATCTTCCTGTATTATGGCATGAGTACCGACTATGACATCTGCTTCCCCTGTGGAAATAAGTTCCTTAACTGCTTCCTTTTCTTTTTTCTTCAAAGAACCCTTCAAAAGACATACCTTTATGCCGAATTTATCAAAAAATTCTTTAAATGACTCATAGTGCTGGCTTGCCAAAACCTCCGTAGGTGCCATAAGTGCCGCCTGATAGCCGTTTTTTACTGCCATAAGTGCCGCAGTCATTGCAACGGCAGTCTTTCCGCTGCCTACGTCACCTTGTATAAGCCTGTTCATAGGTATTCCTTTAGAAACATCTGAACAAATCTCCGCTATAACCTTTTTCTGTGCCTTTGTAAAACCGAAACCAAATGCTTTTTCGCTTTCTTCGGATATTCCTTGGGTTTTAAAAACAATTCCGTCATTTCTTTTTGCAGTTCCCTTTAATATGAAAAGTGCCGTCTGCAATACAAAAAGTTCCTCAAAAACCAGACGTTTTCTTGCTATAAAAAAGCTTTCGTCATTTTCCGGAAAATGTATATTGCTTATGGCAAAATTCCTTTCACAAAGCATATATTTTTTCCGCATATCCAAAGGCAGAAACTCCGGCAGCTGTGTTTTAACGGCATCAAGAGTTGTTTTGATAAGACTTCTCAATACCTTCTGGCTTATGCCGGAGGTAAGCGGATAAACGGGAACTATTCTTCCGCCGCCGAGGATTTCCTTATCTGTACCCGCTTTTTCAAACTCCGGCGAAGAAACCTCTCTCCGGTAGCCACTCTTTTTATATATTCCCGTAAAAATATATTCTTCATCTTTTTTAAGTGCATTTTTAATAAACGGCTGATTATACCATACAGCGTTTATACTGCCCGTTGAATCACTCAGTTTAACCTTTGTTACGGTCATTTTACGTATATGTACGTTTTCGGGCACAGCACTTACGAGAGCAAAAAATGTATTTTCCTCATTTTCCGTCAGGTCGGCAATATCCTTTACCTGACTTCTGTCCTCATAATCTCTGGGAAAATGTTCTATCAAATCATTTACCGTAAATATACCCAGATTATTAAGGGTCTGGGCTTTTTTTGCACCTATTCCTTTTATTTCCGTAACCGAATCATTTAAAAGCAACGTCTTTACCTCCGAATGAAATAAAACCTTGGGGTTTCACCCCAAACCCTGACAATTTTTTGAAAAAAATTGAGTAAAACTTTTAACATTAAAAACCATACCGATAAATCGGTATGGTTTTTTGTTAAAGTTTAGGTCAAGCCTTTTTAAAGGCTTGTGGGTGTGGGCAAAGCCCACGGTCTTTATGTATTACTCAACAGATATAAGGTAGTAGTAAAGCGGCTGTCCGCCGTAGTGCAGCTCAACCTCACAGCCGTCAAACGTTTCTCTTGCAAAGTCTGCAATGCTTTCGGCATCTTCTTTTGAAGTATCCTCGCCGTAATAAACTGTTATTACTTCCGCATCATCATTTACGGATTTCTTCATAAGTTCTTTTGTGCAGTCTGCAACGGTTTTGCCAACAGTTGTTATGTTGTGGCCCAGCATACCTATATAATCGTCTTTTTTAATCTTCATTCCGTCAACAACAGTATCTCTTACGGCAAACGTAACACTGAGAGTGCTTACCATTTCAACGCTTTCGTTCATGCTGTCAACAACTTCGTCGTCACTCATTGACTCATCGTAACCGAGCATTGCGGAAATTCCTTCCGGCACAGATGTTGTGTTTACAACTATAACCTTCTTGTCTGTGGTAAGTTCTGCCGCTTGTTCGGACGCAAGTATTATATTCTTGTTGTTAGGCAGTACAAATATTGTTTTGGCGTTTATTTTTTCAATGGCTTTAAGTATATCCTCCGTACTTGGATTCATAGTCTGTCCGCCTGTAATGATTTCGTCAACCCCTATGTTTTTGAATATCTCCGTAAAACCTTCGCCGGAAGAAATGCTTATAAAACCTCTTTCTTTAGGCTCTGTATTTTTCGGTGCAAAAACATTTTCCTCTGCCTTTTTGCTTTCTTCCTTTTCCTGACGTGAAAATTCTATCTTACTGCTGTGCTGAATACGCATATTGTCTATTTTAAGACCGTTTAAAGCACCTAAGCTTAAAGCCTTCTCTATTACAAGACCGGGGTGATTAGAATGAACGTGAACCTTTATAACATCATCATCGGCTACAAGTACAAGGGAGTCACCCATGGAAAGAAGATATTTTCTTAAATCGTCAATTTCTTCCTCTGTGGCATTCTTTTTAAGTATAAAAAATTCTGTACAATAACCGAACTTAATATCCTGAGCCTTTACGGAAGAAAGTGCATCAAAATCAGGCATAGTTACAGGTGCAGCCTGTCCTATTTCGTTAAGGGGTTCTTCTTTTCCGCCTTTAAGATAGTTTAAAGCACCTTTAAGTATGCATAAAAGCCCCATTCCGCCTGCATCTACAACATTAGCCTCTTTAAGTGCAGGTAGCATATCTGTTGTAAGAGCTAAAGTCTTTTCTCCTTCACTTACAATATATCCGAGAAATTCTTCCACATCGTCCGTATCAAGGCTTGCCTTCTGTGCTGCCTGAGCACATGATGATGCAACTGTAAGTATTGTGCCTTCCTTTGGCTTCATAACAGCCTTATACGCAGTTTCGGCTGCTTTTTTGAATGCCTGTGCCAAAAGCATGGTGTCCGCTTCTTCCTCTCCGCTTACAGACTTTGAAAATCCTCTTATAAGCTGTGAAAGTATAACACCGGAATTTCCTCTTGCACCTCTTAATGCACCTGATGCACATACAGACGCAACATCTAAAATTTTCTTTGAACTGTTCTTTTCAGCTTCTCTTGCAGCTGAAATAATAGTTAAAGACATATTTGTGCCTGTATCACCGTCCGGCACAGGGAAAACGTTAAGAGCGTCTACCTCCTGCCTGCTGCGGCTAAGCTCGTTTGCACCTGCTATAGCCATAGCACGCATAATATGTCCGTTAATGCTGTTAAGCCCCACTTATATTTCCTCCTTGAATTATCTTTCGTCTACTCTTACGCCTTCTACAAAGACGTTTATTTTGTCCGTCTTTATTCCGAAACATTCCTCTATCTGGAATTTGACAGTATTTATAATATTTTCAGCTATAGCCGATATATTCGTTCCGTATTCAACTATAATATGGAACTCAAGGCTTATAGTTCCTTCCTCCTCATCGGAATAAACTTTAATGCCTTTTGTAAGACTTTCAACTTTTAAAAGCTGAAAAAGCCCGTCTTTCATGTTTTTGGCTGCCATGCCCACAATACCGTAACAATCCATAGCAGCACAGCCTGCAACTCTTGCTATTACTTCTTCGTCAACAGTTATTACTCCAAAATTTGTTTCTGTTTTAACTGACATATATATCCCTCCTGCAATATTTATGCGGTGCTGTATCGGGTTTCTGCAAAAAAAATATGATAAGTGAAGTTTAGAACCTGTTTGAAAATCCATTTGTTCTGAACACATAATCATAATTTCCTGTTTATTTTACCATAAATCATACTTAAATAAAAGAGCAGAGCCACTAAAGTTAAATTTTTTAAGAAAAAATCATTTTTTTACTTGCCAAATCTGTATCTTTCTGTTAGAATAATATCGTTATGTCATGGATAGAATTTAAGGAGGTGCAAGTAATGGCAAAATGTGAAATCTGCGAAAAGACAATGCAGACTGGTCATAGAATAAGCATTAACCGTAGCCAGGTCAGCAGACGTGCTAACAAGACTTGGAAAGCTAATGTCAAGAAAGTAAAAATCAATGACAACGGTACTATCAGATCTATATACATTTGTACAAGATGTCTTCGTTCAGGTAAAGTTACTCGCGCCATCTGATTATGCTACTGACTCCCGTTTTTAACGGGAGTTTTTTATTTGCTTTTTTATTTTTTCTAACATTTCTTTATAATAAGCACTGCTCCTACAGCTACAAGCATTGCAGCCGCTATAAAGCCCCACCACGGCAGAAAACGGACTATCAACATTCCCGTTCCAAGCGAAACAAGTATTACACCCAATATTTTAAGCTCCATATACATTCTCCCCGTGTTATCGGTATTTATTATTATATTCTTTATTAATTTTTTTGAGAACAAAAGTAAAAACCACGGGACTCTGTCCCTTTCAGTTACGGATGAGGGGATTTTTTATTTTTGAAAATTTTTCTTTATGTATAAACTTTTTATTTGGGAACATAATAATAACGCAAAACAAATTGAACTTAAAAAGGAGCTGTTATCCGCATGGAAAAAAGAAATGAAAAAACAGAAAAGACAACAAAAAGAGCAGAAAAAGATATGAAACGCACAGAGTTTGCTCAGGAATATAACTTCAACAATGAAAAACAGGACTTACGCAAGTCTGATAAAACAGGCAAGACAGAAAAAACAAACAAAAACTGCCGTTGATTAAAACCTTGAGACTCTGTCACCCTTTAAAAAGGGTGAACCTAAATTTCAGCATAAGCAGCAATACATTGCTGTCTATTTGTTAAAAACTTTCGGTAACTTAAAACACAAAAAATAATCCCCATTCAAAATATTCTGAATGGGGGTTTATTTTCGTTAAAGTATAAATTGGCCGCATCTATCTTTGTTGTTCATTGCTCACAGGTGTGGGCAGAGTCCACGTTCTTAGGTCTCATGCTTTATTTTCCCAAAGGCCATATTTTAAAAGCGGCTTTTCCGACTATATTTTTCTTGTTTATTGCACCTATATCCTGCCAACGGCTGTCTGTAGAATTATCTCTGTTATCTCCCATAACAAAGTAACAGTTATCTGGCACCGTAAAAGGATACTCCTCGTCACCGTAAAAGCCTGTGCCTTCCTTAGTATAATTTTCCTCTATTATATCACCGTTTATGCTTACATCAAGCTTTCCTTCGTTGTTTGGCAGAAAATCAACAGTATCTCCCGGTGTACCTATAACTCTTTTTATAAGCTTTTCACCGTCAACATCATTGTAGTCACATATTATAACATCGCCTAACTTAGGCTGTGAAAAATCATATATAAATTTGTTTACAACCAAAACATTTCCGTGGTAATAATTAGGTTCCATTGAAATTCCCTTCACCACCGCCGTCGAAAACACAAAGGTTCTTACAACAAAAGCCACAACAATAACTATTGCTATTGAAACAATCCATTCCTTCAGTTCGTTTTTCTTGTCATTTTTTCTTTTTTCATAAGCTTCTGACATAAAAATACACCTCTGTTTTATAACTAAAAGACCTGACAACAAAAAGTCATCAGGTCTCAATGTACTAAAATTATCTTAAAACTTCTTTAACTTTAGCAGCCTTACCAACTCTGTCTCTGAGGTAGTAAAGTTTAGCACGTCTTACAATACCACGTCTTACAAGTTCGATACGGTCGATTCTTGGGGAATGGATTGGCCATGTTCTTTCAACACCTACGCCTGAAGCAATTCTTCTTACTGTAAATGTTTCACGAACGCCACCGTTCTGTCTCTTGATTACAACGCCTTCAAACATCTGTAATCTTTCTTTTTCGCCTTCTACAACCTTTGCGTAAACACGGATTGTATCACCTACGTTAAATGCAGGGATTTCGCTTTTAAGCTGTTCAGCTTCAATGCTCTTGATAATTTCGTTCATTTTTTATTCCTCCTGAAAAACACCGAATGTTCTTGCCGCATACATACAACGACAGCGGACCATTCTTAAAACATACCATAATATTATATCAAAACTATCTCATATAATCAAGCAATTTTTTAATAATTAATAATAGATTTTATATCATATCCTCTAAGAACATCTCTGCCTTTAAGTGCATCAAGCTCAATGGCAAATCTTAAAGCAACAACCTCTGCTCCCATTTCTTCCGCAAGATCAACAATAGCCTTTGATGTACCGCCTGTAGCCATAAGGTCATCTATTATAACGACCTTATCGCCTTTTTTAAGTGCGTCCTCATGCATCTCTATTGTTGCCGTACCGTATTCGAGAGAATATTCCTTGCTTACTGTCTTTGCAGGAAGTTTGCCCGGCTTTCTCACCGGTATAAAGCCTTTTTTTAATTTATACGCAACAGGCATACCGAATATAAATCCTCTGCTCTCCGGACCAATAACATAATCAAAATCAATACCTTCGAGAGTTTTCGCTATACGGTCGATTGACTCAACCATAGCCTCAGGGTTTTTAAGCAGTGTTGTAATATCTCTGAATATTATGCCCTTTTGCGGAAAGTCGGGAATACTTCTTATTGTGCTTGCTAAATCCATTTTAAATTTCCTCCTTAAATCTGAAATCTTTAATTTCAAGCTGTATATTTTCTCTGCCGTTAAACCTGTTTATCTTTATACCGTAAACAATGTCCATATTTAAATATACTCCACCTGACACTGCTATGTCTATACTGCAATTACACTTTTGCTCAAGTTCGGTACAAAATTCTTCATATCTGCCGAAAAGTATGCCCTCAAAGCAAGCCGAACCGTCATTTTGGCAAAGTACAAATTTTATTATATCTTTTTTCTTTCCCATAAGCGACATTCTTTTTATTAAAACATTTTTTGTGCCGAAAATAGGTGCGGGACACTCTTTGCCGAAAGGCGAAAGAGCCTCTAATTGCTGTGCCAGAACCATATCTATATCAGACAAAGAAAGTTCTTCTTCTATTCGTATTACGTTTGTAAGGTCTTTTTCCGTAAGGGTACAGTTTTCGTTAAGCCTCTTTCGGAGTATGTCTATATTTTCCTTTTCAAGGCTCAGTCCTGCCGCCATAGGGTGTCCGCCGAATTTTATAAACAAATCACTGCATTTTAAAAGCTCCTCAAATATATTGTAGCTTTCTATGCTTCTTGCAGAGCCTTTTGCCACATCTCCGCTTCTGGTAAGCATTATAACAGGCTTATAGAAGGTTTCCTTTACCCTTCCGGCAACTATTCCGGCTATGCTCTCGTGTACATCCTCATCGTATATAACAAGAACTCTGTCGTTTTTCAAATCACTGTTTGAAACCTGCTCAACGGCTCTTTCCACAGCCTCGGCAGTCATGTCTTTTCGTTCCTTATTAAGTTCCACAAGCTCTTTGGCAAGCTCATATGCCTCGTCTTTATCCGTTGTTGTAAAAAGTCTTACTGCCGTTTCGGCACTTTCAAGACGGCCTGTGGCATTTATACAAGGGCCTATAACAAAGCCTGCGTGATATTCACTGAGACTTTTTCCTTCTATTCCCGTAAGCTGTATCAAAGCCTTTAAACCGAGATTTTTTGTCGTTGCCCCAAGACGCAGTCCGTTCTTTGCTATTATTCTGTTTTCGTCCTTCATATCAACTATATCACATACAGTAGCTATAGCCGCAAAAGACAGAAACTCATCATCATAAACAAAAGGCATATTCATTTTTTCAAACATAAGTTTGGCAAACTTATAGCTCATGCCGGCGGCACAAAGGAATTTAAAAGGATATTCACAATCTATCTGTTTTGCGTCAATAACAGCATCGGCACATGGAACTTTCAATATCTTTTCGCCTTTTTCGTTTTCGTCGTACTGTACTTCGTGGTGGTCAAGGACAACCACCTTCATGCCCAGTTCCTTTGCAAGTGCAATTTCTTCTATTGCCGCAATACCGTTATCACAGGTAAAAATAACCTCGATGCCGTTTTTGTTAAGCTCACGAACGGCATCGCAGTTCATGCCGTAGCCTTCCTTCTGTCTGTGCGGAAGGTAAAAAATAACGTCTGCACCAAGATATTTAAGTGTTTTATACAGTATTGTTGTACTCATAACACCGTCTGCGTCATAATCGCCGTAGACTGCTATTTTTTGTTTCGTTTTTACGGCATTTAATATTATTTCAATGCCCTTTTCGCCGTCTTTAAACAGTTCGGCACTATAGAGGCTGTTTTTATCGCATTTAAGAAAACGCATTGCCTGATTATATGTACCTATTCCCCTGTTGGCAAGCACATTTGCCACAGGCTCACGCACATTAAGCACCTGTGCCATTTTCTTTGTGTCGGCTTTATTTCTTCTTAATCTCCATACACTCATAAATTACTCCTTAAGACCTTGGGGCTTTGCCCCACTCCCAAGACCGTAGGACGCTGTCCCACCACCCTGCAAGCCTTCTTGGTCAGGAAATTTGCTTCGCAAATCAGGCTTCGCCTGCCGCATTTATCTTTGCGGTTCCCTAAAGGCTTGACCTAAACTTTAACATAAAACGCAATTTCATTGCGTTTTAGCGAAAGTTTTGATCCAACTCTTTCAAAAGTTGGTCAGGGTTTGGGGTGAAACCACAAGGTCTTCGTAAAAAACAGCCGGCAATTTCAAATCAAAATGTCGGCTGTTGTGTGTGTCAAAATACAATTTTCTTTAATTAGCTTCTTTTTCCGCCTGTAAGTGTATACCATACAGAGCCTGCAAGGAATACGGAAGAATAAGCACCGCTTATTATACCTACCATCATAGGCAGTGCAAATTCTCTTACGGACTGAACACCGAATACATATACCGCACCTATGGCAAAAAGTGTTGTTATGGAAGTATATATTGATCTTCTCATTGTCTGTAATATACTCTTGTTTATAACTTCTTCAATATCGCTTCTTGTCATGCGTTTTTTGTTCTCACGTATTCTGTCGAAAACAACTATTGTGGCATTGATTGAGTAACCAAGCACTGTAAGAAGTGCCGCAATAAATGAGTTGTTTACAGGTATTCTGAATATTGCATAAAAAGCAAGCATAATCAATACGTCGTGTACAAGTGCAACTATGGCACTTATACCCATTTTAAGATTCATAAATCTTATCGTTATGTAAATAAGCATTGCAATGCAGGCTATTATAACCGCTATTGCCGCTGTTTTCTGCATTTCACCGCTTATTGTACCGCTTATATCCTGTACACTTAATATTGCATCGTCATCAAGCGAAAGCTTTTCTTTGAGAGTATTTACAAGTTCTGTTCTCTTTTCGCCTTCTACAGACTGCATTTTTATTGTTACGTTTTCTGTACCTATTAATTTCTGCACCTGCGGGTTAGACTGACCTGTAACTTCTTTAACTATGTCGGCTATTGTATCATTGTCAGTATCCCCTACATGAGCCGTAATTTCCGTACCGCCTGTAAACTCAATATCAAAGTTAAAAATTCCGTTTCCCTTTGATGTATTTATAACCATTGCCGCTATTCCGCAAATAATCAGTATTACGGAAACAGCAAAAAATTTAAATCTGTTCTTTATTATGTTCATTTTCTGCTTCCTCCTTACTGATTTTCCTTAACTTCTTTAAGCTTTGGCTTTACTGCAAAGTATGACTGCTTGTTTATTCCAAGACCGATAATACCCATTATTATAAGTCTTGTTATTACAACAGCTGTAAACATGGAAAGCACAATACCTATTATAAGCGTTATGGCAAAGCCCTTTATTGTACCTGTACCCATAAAGTAAAGTATAGCCGCCGCAATAAGTGTTGTTACGTTACCGTCAAGTATTGCCGGCAAAGCTCTTGAAAAGCTTGTCTTTACTGCAGAACGCATTGTCTTTCCGGAAGAAACTTCTTCTTTAAATCTTTCAAATATGATTACGTTGGCATCTACCGCCATACCTACTGAAAGAATAACACCGGCTATACCCGGAAGTGTAAGTGTTACGTTAAACAAGCTTAATACGGCTACTTCAAGGCCCATATATATAACAAGTGCCCAGTCTGCCGCAAAGCCGCCCACTCTGTATACAAGGAGCATAAAGAGAAGTACAAGTGCAACACCCACTACTGCCGATTTAAGGCTTGTTTCAATGGCATTTGCTCCAAGTCTTGCACCGATATTGTTCATTTCCATTACGGAAAGATCGAAAGGCATAGCACCTTCTTTTATAAGGTCTGCAAGTTCCTGTGCGGAATCGCCTGTAAATCCGCCTGTTATCATTGCTTCTCCGTCTGTAATTTCGGAATTAACCGTAGGCGCACTTATTACATCGTTATCCATAACAATAAGTATTCTTTTGCCTATGTTGTTCTTTGTTGCATCGGCAAACTTCTGTTTTCCTTCTTCATTGAATTTAAGTGCAACATATGGCTGTGAGCCTGAATCACTGCTTACGGAGCCTACTTCTTTTTTAGCGTCCTCAATCATACTTCCGTCCAGAAGCACATTTCCGCTTTCGTCCATAAATGTAAGCTGTGCTGTTTTGCCAAGTTCCTCTATGGCACTTTCAGCATCTGCAACACCGGGTATTTCAACTCGTATACGGTTGTTTCCCTGTCTCGAAACCTCTGCCTCTGTCCAGTTTTTTCTGTCAAGACGGTTCTGGATAAGAGTTGTGGCAAGTCTCATTTCCTCATCTGTTACGTTTTCCTTGTCTGCCTGATATACGATAGATACACCGCCGCTAAGGTCAAGACCTCTCTTAATATCATGCATACTGAGCTTTCTGCCTGAGCCTATTCCCATAGTTGCCGTAAAACAAAGTACGGCAGCCAAAAGAGCAAGAACAATAAGCACAGCTGCACTTTTTCCCTTACTTTTCATATTTTACTGTTCCTCCTGAAATTCTTTTGCCTTAATCATTATGGCACATTCTATTCTCTTTCTCTGAAGTTCACAGCCTATTCCATAAGGCTTTAATATATCACCCGAAAGCTGGTATGCATTGGCCGCACAGCCTCCGCTGCAATAAAATCTTGCCCAGCATTTTTTACATTCGTCTTTTGCGTATACGTTGCATTTGGAGAACTTTTCTCTTAATTCCGGATTTGAAAGTCCGTCAAATACGTTGCCCATGCCAAAGCCTTCAAGACCTACAAACTGGTGGCAAGGGAAAAGCTCACCTTCCGGTGTAACGGAAAGATATTCAGTACCGCTTCCGCAGCCAACAAGTCTTTTTACAACACAAGGTCCGCCTGTAAGGTCAATATTAAAATGGAAGAAGTTAAAATCGTCCTTGCCGCCTTTTTTATGTCTTTCATAAAGCTCAGCCGCAAGTCTTTCGTATTCTTCACACACTGCCGGAATATCTTCTTCTCTTATGGCATAATCGGTTGTGTCCTCACCTACAACAGGCTCAACGGAAATCTGTTTAAACCCAAGGTCGGCCATATGAAGAACATCTTTTGAGAAATCAAGGTTGTTTCTTGTAAATGTTCCTCTTATGTAATAATCCGTCTGGTGTCTGCTTTCTGCAAGCTTCTGGAACTTAGGCACTATAACGTCATAGCTTCCCTGTCCGCCTGCTCTCGGACGCATCATATCGTTTATTTCTTTTCTTCCGTCAAGGCTTATTACAACATTGTGCATATTTTTGTTGATATAATCAATAACATCATCATCTAAAAGTATACCGTTTGTTGTTATTGTAAATCTGAAATTTTTGTTGTAAAGCTTTTCCTGTTCACGGCCGTATTCAACTATTTCCTTTACAACACCGAAATTCATTAAAGGTTCTCCGCCGAAGAAGTCAACCTCAAGGTTTCTTCTCTTGCCGGAAGCTTTAATAAGGAAATCTATAGCGGCCTTTCCTACTTTACTGCTCATAAGTGAACGATGACCGTGGTATTCGCCTTCTTCCGCAAAACAGTATTTGCATTTAAGGTTGCAGTCGTGTGCTATATGGAGACAAAGAGCCTTAACAACAGGTTCTCTTGCGTCTATAAAGTCAATAACATTTTCGTATATGTCAGGGGCATAGAGCATTTCGTTTTTTCTAAGCTCGTCAAGCTCGTCCATAGTCTCGTTAAGCTCGTCAGCCGAATATTTTCCTGTGAACTTATTCAAAATTTCATCTCTCGAACAGTTCTCGTATGCATCGACAATGTCGTACATTGTATCGTCAGCCACATGAACCGCACCGCTGAAAACGTCAATAACAACATTTACACCGTTCATACTGAACTTATGTATCATTTAAAATTCCTCCAATATTATTATAAAAAATCCAAACCATATAATTTCTGCTTTTAATCAAAACAAAACCTCGATTCGAAAACCGAGGTCTTTACACGCAAAGTTTTGTTTTTTATCTGTTTTCGCAAGCCTGGTTAGCTACTGTACAGCTTGTTTTGCATGCTGACTGACAAGATGTCTGACATTCGCCGCATCCGCCTTTTGCCATAGTATTTTTAAGCATAGAAGTATTCATTGTTTTAACGTGCTTCATGATATATCCCCCTTTACTGTTTATTAAGTTTCAATGTTTATATCAGGCATATTATAACACGTCAGCAACCGTTTGAAAAGTCATTTTTTTGTATTGATACCTAAAATACCGCCTATCGAACCGCATACAAGACAAATAATTACGGAAAATATCCTTATTGTGCTTAAAACAAAATCCTTCTGTGCAGTTGACAAAACAAGAAGAACAAACATTATGTATATAAGAGCAGAAACAAAGCCGTAAACCATTCCGCCTTTTTCCGCCTTTGATGCCGTTTTAAATCCCACAATAAAAGTACTTACCGCCGATACAACAACGGAAATAATGCTCACCGAATTTTCCGTCATATCGGTATAAGTAATTAAAACGGCACATAATAAAAATACCGCCGCCGTCAGAGATAACGCTATCGCCATGCCACCGAAAAATCCTTTACACAAGTTATTGTTCTTCTTTTCCGTCTGTGCAGTTTTTGTTTTCATCAAAATATCACCTGTTTGCTTTTTAATAAATTTTACTTATAATATTTAAAAAATATTCATTGCTCCTTTCAAATCTTTGTGTTTAAATATAATTTAAAGGAGGTAAAAATTATGAACACTACAGATATACATTCTTTCATCGACCTTCACACTCATTCGACATTTTCCGACGGAACATATACGCCGGAGGAAATAGTTAAAGAGGCTGTAAGCAAAAACCTTTCGGCTGTTGCACTTACAGACCATGACTGTGTTTTCGGTCTTGAAGATTTCATAAAAGCAGGTAAAAAATATGGAATAGAAACAATAAAAGGCATAGAGCTGGCATCATATTTTCAGTCTGAATTTATTGATAAAAAAGTCGAAATCCACATTGTGGGACTTTTTATAGATAACAAAAACAAAGCTCTTTTAGATAAAACTCAGACTATACTTGACCAAAGAATAGACCGAAACAAAAAAATGGTGGCTCACCTTACGGAACTTGGTTTCCCTATGACATACGACGAGCTTGTTGCCGTTGCGGGACACGACCATTGTTCAAGAACACACTATGCACTTTTAATGGTTCAAAAAGGTTATGTTAAAGACAAAGCCGAGGCATTTGAAAAATATTTTGCCGCAGGTATGCCGGCATATGTACCGAGAATACTACCAACACCGAGCGAATGTGTACGTCTTATAAAAGACGCAGGCGGAATACCTATTCTTGCCCACCCTACCTTATACCGTCTTACGGACGAACAGATAGAGCTTATGGTACGTAACCTTAAAGAATGTGGTATGGAAGGCATAGAAACAATGTATTCAACCTATACACCCGAACAGCAGAAATATATTCTTTCTCTTGCCGAAAAATACAGTCTTGTAAAAAGCGGTGGAAGTGACTTCCACGGTCTCAACAAAACAGGAATATATCTCGGTACAGGCAAAGGAAATTTAGCCGTTCCGAAATCATATCTGGACGGTTTAAAAGAATGGAGGAACAGAAATGTTTAAAACAATTACAGCAGAAGAATTAAACGACAATGTTTTCAAAATGATAGGCAAGGACTGGCTTCTTGTTACAGCCGAAAAAGACGGCAAAGCCAACACAATGACAGCCTCATGGGGTTCTGTGGGTATTATGTGGGGAAAGCCATGTGCCTTCGTTTTTATTCGTCCACAGAGATACACAAAGGAATTTGTTGACACAGCCGATACATTCTCACTTACGGTACCCGGAGACGAATACAGAAAAGTTCTCAACTACTGCGGCACTGTTTCCGGCAGAGATGAGGACAAGATAGCAAAATCCGGTCTTACACTCGCACACGAAGGAAATACGCCTTATTTTGAAGAAGGCAAAGTTGTTTTAATCTGCAAAAAATTATTTGCACAGGAATTAAAAGAAGAAAGCTTTATTGACAAATCCTTAATCGACAAATGGTATCCGTCAAAGGATTACCACACAATGTATGTTGCCGAAATAGAAAAAGTTCTTGTAAAAGCGTAAAAACAAAGACCGTGGGACGCTGTCCCACACCCTGCAAACCTTTGAAAAGGTTTGATCTAAACTTTTAGTAAAATACCGTGACTTTCGTCACGGTATTTTGGTGTTAATTATAAAATTTCCGTTAATGGATTTACAAAAAATGTAATGAAATTGCATTTTACCAAAAGTTTTACTAAATTTTTTTCAAAAAATTTTCAGGGTTTGGGGTGAAACCCCAAGG
>CAKQPE010000017.1 GCA_934256695.1 uncultured Eubacteriales bacterium | reverse complement strand
TAAAAGTTTTACTAAATTTTTTTCAAAAAATTTTCGGGGTGTGGGGTGAAACCCCAAGGTCTTTCAGTTCCATAAACTTTTATTTTCATGATTTAGCCGGAATATAAGACGCAATCTTTCCGGCAAGTTCATTCATGCTCATTGTCTGTAAAACAACTTTTCCCGGTCCAATAAGTTTTGTCAGGAATAATCCCTCTCCACCAAAAAGAATATTTCCCATACCTTTAATTGTTTCAACCTCATACTGTACCGTAGAATCAAAAGCAACTACATTGCCTGTATCAACCTTTATTACTTCTCCCGATGCAAGTTCTTTTACTATAGGGTCTCCGTCTACTTCAAGAAATACGGTTCCGCTTCCGTCTATCTGCTGAAGTACAAATCCTTCTCCGCCAAACATTCCTGCCGAAAGTCTTTTGGCAAGTATTGTTGAAAGCTCAACACTGTCCTCAGCACAAAGGAAAGCACATTTCTGAAGTATCATTCCACGGTGTTCGCTTACATCTATAGGCATTATAGAACCGGGAACAGATGATGCAAATGCTATTGTAGCATCTTTTTCAGCTCTGTATGTAACCATAAAAAATGACTCACCGGCAAACATTCTTGAAAAACCTTTCAGAAATCCGCCTTTCGTATTTGTTTCCATTTTAATACCTTCACTCTGCCAAACCATTCCGCCTGACTGAGTATAAACAGTTTCACCTTTTTTAAGATTCATTTCAACTACTGGCATTTCTTTTCCAAGCAGTTCATATTTCATAATTATTCACCTCTCATATGACTTTTTCTTACTTCTTCACGTATATGTTCTATTATATCATTATATTTATCTGATTTAAGGCTTGGGAATGCCTTAATAAAACGCATTGCATTTTTATTTATAGGAACATTAAGACGTTTTTTCATGTCCATACTGTGTACAACTATTCCGTCTTTATATTTTGTTTCTATAAACAAGGCCTTCTGATGAGCCTCGTATATTTTCTTTTCAATTTTCTGACTGAGTTCTTCTCTCTTTTCGTTAAATTCTTCTCTTTTTTCATTAAGACCGTTATTAAGACTTGCCCTTATCTTGTCAAGACTGCTGTTAAGGTTATGCCAGCTTGCAATGGTTGTTGCAAAATCGGCTGTCATTGCCATAAAAATAAGTATTGATATACGGTCTATAAATCTGTTTTCTATATATTTTACAAACAAAGACTCTATGTACGGCGTAATAAAAGCTATTCCCGTACCGGCAAAACCAAAGACTAATGCACCATAAAGGCATATTCTTCCGTTCAGATTAAACGGCAGTTTGCTGTAATCCCACCAACGTGTGTTGAATAACTTCTCCATAATATAGGAAGTTATGTATTCTATTATGCAGGCACCTACAGCACAGCTTATAAAAATAACAAATACATTGCTGTCTTGCGGAGTGCTGAAAACAATATTGCAAAGTACCGCTCCCGTGCCGTATATAGGACAGTACGGGCCAAGTAGAAAACCTCTGTTTATAAACTTTTTCTGGAATATTTTGGAACAGATAAAGCTTTCGTAAAACCATCCCAAAAAACTGTAAATAACAAATAAAACAATATAGTGGCTTATCCTCATTCTTTTTCACCTTTAGGCAAAAACTTATGCCTTTTTCTGTTTATGTTATGAATATTAAATGTTTCCATAAAAGAACATATTTTATCTGATAAAGTAACTATCCAGCTTTCCCTTTTCATAGGCGGCAATATAGTTAACGGAAACATATGTCTAAGTATAATGTCTTTTTCTATTGCATTAAGCATTAAATCTTTTTTGGCATTTTCAAGAGCCTTTGCAGGGTGAGTAAAACCGTGCAAACGGTGAGTTTTATCGGGTATATGCCAGTCATAAAGAAAATAGTCATGCAGCAAAGCACCACGTACAAGAGATTTTCTGTTTACTTGTATATTTTTCTTTTTCATAAAATCCGCAATATACAGGCTCATGCAAGCAACATTTATACAATGGTTAAAAACTGTTGTGCTTCCATGCTGAATATACAATTTCGTTTCAATAAATCTTGAATTTGCCAAAAGATATTTTATTTCGTTTTCAATTAATTTTTCGTCAGCCTTATTCAATTTAAACTGCTTCCTTTTGAAAAATTATTTTTTACATCAAAAATTATACTATCTGCTGTAATCTTTTTCAATATTGTATAACCACTATTAAAAAAATGTTCAAAAATATAAATAACTGCAATGTTTCAATATACTTTTCACAAAGAATATTACTTCTGCATACTATGTATAAGCAAAATTTATTCGGAGCTGATTATAGATGAAAACCGCCATTTTATGGGCATTTTACGGTACAGGCTTTACTTTTTTAATGACATCTTTAGGTTCTGCACTTGTATTTTTCTTCAAAAACACAATAAGCAATACATTTGAGCGAATATTTTTAGGCTTTGCCGCCGGCATAATGATTGCCGCTTCTTTTTGGTCACTCCTTTTACCTGCTTTGGAACAGGCAAGAAGTCTTTTGCTCATTCCGTATATACCTGCATCTGTAGGAATTTCGTTGGGCGCGGTATTTTTATTTGTAATGGATAAAGCGGTCTCGCATATTTACAAACGTCGGTCAACAGCTGTCGATATTAACGAAAAATCAAAACGTACCGCCATGCTTATTGCCGCCATAACCCTGCATAACATTCCGGAAGGTATGGCTGTCGGTCTCGCCTTTGCAATGGCATATGAAAACTTAGGTGAAATATCGGCTTTTTCCACTGCTTTCGGTCTTGCTCTCGGTATAGGCATACAAAACTTTCCGGAAGGAGCAGCCGTATCACTTCCGCTTAATCAAGAAGGCTTTTCGTCACCAAAAGCTTTTCTTACAGGAGTGCTTTCCGGTGCCGTAGAGCCAATATTCGGTATACTTACCGTGCTTGCCGCATCAAACATAAAAATACTTATGCCATGGCTTCTGTCTTTTGCAGCCGGAGCTATGATATATGTTGTGGTTGAGGAGCTTATTCCGGAAGCAAATTCCAAAAAAGAGTCCCACTTGGGAACTCTTGGTATAATAGCCGGATTTCTTATAATGATGATTCTTGACGTAGCCTTAGGATAAAAACAATATATTTATTTTTAAATTAAAATTCCGCATGAACAATCATGCGGAGCTTTAATATAAATATTATTTTTTAATCCTGTTCTTCACTTGGGTTTATCATATTACGGTATTCTTCCATTGAGCTTAAAAGGACTTTTCTCGGTTTACTTCCTTCCTCCGGACCAACAACACCCATAGCTTCCATATCTTCAACTATTCTTGCCGCCCTGTTATAGCCGATTCTAAACTGTCTTTGGAGCATTGAGACCGAAGCTTTTTCACGACTTATAACCAATTCAACAGCTTTGTCGAAAAACTCGTCCCTGTCATCGGCATTGTCAGCTGATGACGCCGACACAGTTGATGTTATCTTTTCTATAACATCATTGTCATAAACCGTCTCTCCCCCGTCTTTTACAAAGTCAACTATGTTCTCAACTTCCTTGTCCGTAACAAAAGCACCCTGAACACGTATAGGCTTTATTTTTCCTGTAGGGTAGAAAAGCATATCACCCTTTCCCAGAAGCTTTTCCGCACCTACGGTATCAAGTATTGTTCTTGAATCTATTCCCGAAGAAACGGCAAAAGCTATTCTTGACGGGATATTTGCCTTTATTACACCTGTTATAATATCAACCGACGGTCTCTGTGTAGCTATTATAAGGTGCATGCCTGCTGCTCTTGCAAGCTGTGCCAGACGGCATATAGACTCCTCAACCTCATTAGGCGCAGCCATCATAAGGTCTGCAAGCTCGTCTATTATTATTACTATCTGCGGCATAAGGTCTGTTTCGCCCTTTTCTTTTTTCATGGCATTATATCCCTTTATGTCACGTACATGACTTTCCGCAAATGTGTTATATCTTGCAAGCATTTCCTTTACAGCCCAGTTTAAGGCACCGGACGCCTTTTTCGGATCTGTAACAACAGGTATAAGCAGGTGCGGTATTCCGTTATAAATACTAAGCTCAACAACCTTAGGGTCTACAAGCAGAAGTTTAACTTCTTCCGGTTTTGCCTTATAGATAATACTTGTTATTATGGTGTTTATGCATACACTTTTTCCGGAGCCTGTAGCACCGGCAATAAGCAAATGCGGCATTTTGGCTATATCCGTTACAACACAGTTGCCGGCAATATCTTTTCCCAAAACGAATGTAAGTTTTGATTCCGCATTTTTAAATGCATCACTTTCAAGTACAGTACGCATATACACCGACTGCACTGTTTTATTCGGTACTTCAATACCAACTGCTGCTTTTCCCGGAATAGGTGCTTCTATTCGTATTCCCGTAGCTGCAAGGTTAAGTGCTATATCGTCCGAAAGATTTACAATCTTGCTTACTTTAACACCCTGACTCGGCGTAAGCTCATACCTTGTAACTGTAGGGCCTTTATTTATCTGCACAACCTTTGCCGAAACGCCGAAACTGTGGAGTGTATCCTCCAATTTTTTGGCATTTTCAAGCATTTCCTCTTTTGTTTCTCCGCCTGTATATTCAGGTTCTTTGCCCAGAAGGTCAAACGGCGGAAATACATATTCCTTTTTAACAGGTTCTGCCGGTTTGCTTTCTACTTCTTTTTCTATTATTTCTTCTTCGTTTTCTGCCGATTTATCGGCATTTGGATTTTCCTCTTTCCGAACAGAAGAATTTTCATTCAACTCATTTGTTTGGGTCATATCTGTATCAAGTGCATTCATTCCCTGTGCTTCAACGACTTTTTCGTCACCGCTTAATTCATAACCGAGAGAATTGCTTTCCACAGGTTCTTCGTTTATAACCTCTTCAGATTTTGTGTTTTCTGAATCGGAATTATCGTCTTTGCCATTATATTCTTCAATGATAATACCGTTTTGGCTATCATCATCGTCTTGTGAGACTTCTTCTGCCGTTTTGGTTACTACGGAATCAAGTATATTTTCATCGTCGGTTTTCAAATGAATATTTATATTATGTTCTTTCGTTTCAGCCGATTCCGTATTTTTATTACTGTTTCCAACTGCTTTCGGTGTTTCTTTTTCCTGATTTAACTTGCTTTCAGGCACACCGAAAACAATAGGCTCACATTCAATACTGTTATCTTCCTGCTTTACCGTACCAAGCACCTCAATAAATTTATCACCTGCATAAAAACCGTCCTCCTCGTCATCATCGGGAACTTCACTGCAAAAGTCATAAATTTCCTCTTTTTGTTCAGGCTCGGGTTCTTCTCTTTTGGTAAACATAACTGCATCAAGCGACGGCAAAGTATTGTCCAATCCCTCGTCACCGTTTATTGTTATATTAAAGTTGCCCTTCTTGTATTTAGGTTTTGTATTATTTATTCTCTGTTCAAACTTTGCTTCCTCAAGCTCACGTTTTCTTGCTCTTTTTTCTTCTCTCAGTCTTATATTTTCCGCTTCCGCCTTAATAGCAGCCTCTCTCATTCGCTTTTTGTCATTGGCATACCCAACAACAGAAGATACTCCCGTAACAAGGGATTTTCCCGTTGAAAGCATAATCGAAACTATTATAAGTGCAATTATTACTATGTAGCTTCCCCAGCCAAGGAATTTACTCAGATAATAAGCCGTAATACCGCCTATTATGCCGCCGTTTACGCTGTTGCCTTCACTGTAAAACTTCCCTATTCTGGCAAAAAATCCTATGTCGTTAAATGAACCGCCGGTTTGTGTTATAAGCTGGAAAAGAGCTGCAAAGGATACTATAAAAAGAGCAATGCCCACCGCTTTTGCCCTTGCAAAACGTCTTTTTCTGGAAAACAGCCACCAAACCGAAAATACCGATACAAGCACAGGCAGTATGAAAGAGCTTATGCCCATCATGCCTTTGAAAAACTTATTTATAAGCTCTCCGAGTATTCCCATTACCGAGGTAAAGAGACTGAGCATAACTATTACAGACAGTATAATAAGTGCTATCATCAATATTTCGTCATAAAGAGAGTTGTCATCTGACGGTTTTTTATAGCTGTCGTTTCTGGTTTCCGTCTGAAACTTTACCACATTGCTCTGCTTGCTTTTCGGCTTTGATGTACCGCTTTTTGCCGTTGCCGGTTTTGATATATTTTTTGAAGATCCGCTTCTTGAAACGGTTTTAACCGCTCTTTGAGCCGAAGGTTTCTTCTTCTGTTCCGCCATTTAATTTACACCCCATTTTACTTACTGATTATTTGTACATTAAATCAGTATACCATTTTTTATGTGTTTTTGCATAGATATTTAACCGTACAATTCCAAATTAAAACACAAAAACAAATATTTAACGATATTTTTTTCAAATTAACCGCAATTTTTGACACCGCAAAATATTGTTATACCAATCTTCCTATGCTATACTTTTAAAGACTAAAAAGATATATGGGGCTTTGCCCCAAACCCCACAAGCCTTTAAAAAGGCTTGACCTAAACTTTAACAAGATACCATGACTATTGTCATGGTATCTGATAAAAGTTTTGATTGAACTTTTTCAAAAGTTCACAGGTGTGGACAGAGTCCACGGTTTTTGGGGTTAAGAAAGAGGTTAGACAGTGCCTTCCGAAAGAAAAACCGAAATTTCGCTTTTGAATATACTTCTCTGCCTTATGGTAGTTTTTATACACGTATCCAGTATACCTGTGTCCCAGCTTCAGAAGGATTCATTGCAGTACCTTGTAGTAATGCTCCCTTGGCGGTTAAGTGCATTTGTTGTGCAGGGCTTTATATTTTTAAGCGGTCTTAAATTTTTTATGAAGGGTACGGATAATTTTTCTTTCGTTCCTTTTATAAAAAAACGTGTTAAAACAATACTTCTGCCATATATCATCTGGACAGCCGTATACTACCTTTATTACTGCTACATAGGCTATTTCCCTTTTGATATAAAGGCTCTGTGCGGATATATTTTAAACGGCTCAATAGTAAGTCCTTTTTATTTTATAATAGCCATATTCCAGTTTTACCTGCTTATGCCGCTTTGGATACGCATTTTTAAAGCCGTTGACAAAAGAATCGTTCTTGTTCTTTCTTTTGTAATAATGGTATTGGCAAAAAAATATCTGCCTTTGGTGTTTCCGAATTTTGCATACCATGACAGAATTTTTATAACATATATCTTTTACTGGATTTTAGGCTGTTATGCCGGTCTGGATTACGGTAAATTCAAAAATTTTGCAATAAAATATATACCTGTTGAAACAGTTGTTTTTGTGGTTCTGGCACTTGCAGACGGAATTTTAAGCTATAATGTATTTGCAAAAGACTTTGTTTTTAATCAGCTTGAAAACCTTCATCTGCTCTATTGTATAAGTGCAATAATGTTTCTTTTCGGACTGTTTTCAATCCTATGCAAAAACGGTTTTAATATGAATAAGATACTTAAAAACATTGATTCTTCAAGTTTTTATATTTATCTCTCTCATTGCTTTGTAATGAACATTGTAAACCGCAAAATGACACAAATAGGCATGACAAGCATCGGTAAAATGTATATTGTCCGTATTTTGTCGGTTTATATAATAACATCGGTTTTATGTATTTTATACTTAAATATAAAGAAAAAGTTTATTAAACGGAGGTAAAAAATGCAGAACATAAATAAAAAAATCGGAATTATAGGCGGCGGCCAGCTTGGTCAGATGATGATACTTGAAGCCAAAAAAATGGGCTTTTATATAACCGTTCTCGACCCTACTGTCCACTGTCCGGCACACACTATTGTAGATGAGCATATTGTTGCGGATTTCGAGGACGCCGAGGCAATAAGACTTCTTGCGGAAAAATCAGACGTAATTACATATGAGTTTGAGCATATAAACGCAAAGGTTCTCGAAGAACTTGAAAACGAAGGCAAAAAGGTTTACCCTACAGCCAAAAGCCTTGAAATAATACAGAATAAGTTTACACAGAAAACACTTCTCGCCAAAGATAATATTCCTGTTCCCGAGTTCATGGCTGTTTCTTCACCGGAAGAAATACTTTCCGCAGGCAAAAAATACGGCTTTCCTTTAATGCTTAAAGCCTGCACAGGCGGATATGACGGAAAAGGCAACCATGTTGTAAAAGACGAAAACGACTGCGAAAACGGTTTTAAGGCTCTCGGCGGCGGTACACTTCCGCTTATGGCTGAAAAATTCTATCCGTTTATAATGGAAATTTCAGTCCTTGCCTGTCGAAGCATAGACGGAGACATAAAGGTTTACCCTGTTGCGGAAAACATACATAAGGACAGTATTCTTGACAAAACAAGAGTGCCTGCCGCAATTTCTGCCGAAACAACAGCCAATGCAATGAACCTTGCAAAACGTGTAATGGAAGTTTTCGAAGGTGTAGGTATGTTCTGTGTGGAAATGTTCGTTGCTCCAAACGGTGATGTTGCCATAAACGAGGTTGCACCGAGACCTCATAACTCCGGTCACTACACAATAGAAGCCTGTGTTACAAGCCAGTTTGAACAGCACATAAGAGCCGTAAGCGGACTCCCTCTTGGCGACCCTTCCCTTATTCGTCCTGTTGTAATGCGAAACATTCTGGGTGAAGAAGGCTCACAGGGCAAAGCCGTTATTGAAGGTGCGGATCAGTGTCTTTCAATCCCCGGAGTTACACTGCACATTTATGGCAAAGAAACAAGCAAGCCAAAGAGAAAAATGGCTCATCTTACAGCCACAGCCGCAACTCTTGAGGAAGCGGAAAAGAATGCCGACAAGGCAAAGGATTTTATCAAAATTCACGGGTAAAGACCTTGGGGCTTTGCCCCAATACCCCACGATTTTTTTCAAAAAATCGAATAAAACTTTTAGTAAAATACCGTGACAAGTCACGGTATTTTTAGATTAAATATAAAATTGCCGTTAATACATAGCGTAGCTGTGACGGAAGGGTTTGCCTTCTCTCGGGAGAAGGTGCTGAAGCCGCAAGCGAAGCGGATAAGGGCTAAGTAAAATGAGCTATAGAAAAGGCATAATTTATAATCAAAATAATCCCTCATCCGTCACTGCGTGACACCTTCCCCCAAAGGAAGGCTTTAAAACCAATATTTTTCACTCTAAATATAAATTTATCGATTCGAAACATAACCCCTCAGTCACTGCGTGACAGCTCCCCTTTCATGGGAGCCTTCCCAACTTGAAAGCCGTCCCTGAAAGGGAAGGTGGCACAACGGAGTTGTGACGGAAGGGTTTTACTTCAACAAAAAAGCTTAACGAATGTTAACTATTCGTTAGGCTTTTTCGTTGTAAAAATATCATTGACTTAATTGCCTATCATAAAAAACAAAAAACAGCCTATAATTCGGCTGTTTTTTGTTTTAGCTGATTTTTATTGCCACCTATTTTGTCGTCCTTGGTATATTGGTCAAACCAAACCTATTAATATTAATTTTCTGTTGATTTAGATTTATATGGCACTGTATCCTGAGCTACTTTAAACTTCTGTTTTGATTCGGAAAGTGCCTTAATCTGTCTGTCCAACATCCAACGCATAAAGTCGTCCAACAAATTTCTTCTGTCATTATCAAGCATTGTGTATATGTTTTTAAACTCGTTGAACTGTTCCGGATAATCTCTTTCAACATATGGGTTCCTAATGTCATTTACACAAAGGAGATAATCCATAGAAACATCAAAGAACTCAGCAATCTTCTTTAAGTCCGTAATTGAAGGTTCATTTCTTCCTGACTCATAGTTGGAAATGGCAGTATAACCATAGTTAAGAATGGCACCTAATGCACTCTGGGTAAGTTTTCTTTCCTTTCGTAAGGATTTAAGACGTTCTTTGAATTCCAAACTTATCACCTCATTAATTAATTTTGATAGATATTATAATGACGAATTATATCATTACTAAATGGCATTATATCTATTATATAGTTTTATCAAAGAAATTTGAATACATTACCATATAATAAAAACTACAATCCACAAAATTAAAAATCATATGCAATATCTATATTTAATATACACTATAATTAATCTTATAACAATATGTTTTTGGTTAATATAAATATTGCACAGGCAACAGTTTATTTATACAGGATATATTTTATGTTGAAAATTATAAATTATATAAATATTAATTTCAGACTCTATAGTAAAATATTACTAAAAATAACACCTAAATATTTATTATGATACACGAACATCATTATATGGACTTATTTTAAAATACATTAGGTAGATATTAATAAATATATTAATTAAATCTTTGTCTATTTTCTTTCAATATCTATAAACTTAGCAATAATATTAAAAATATTTCCAAAAATATTACTGAAATATATATTCCTCAGCCAAATTCAAACTTACTTGTTTTTTACTTATAATTGCAGTTTCTGTAATCATGTCCTTTACCGTAAAACCCACCTAAACCGATTGAAAAAATAAAAACTGTCTCCAAAAATATTTCGGAAACAGCTTTTATTAATTCTTTATGTTTTGTACCTTAAAATCCACATCTTACAAAACACAATATATTTATTTTATATTTTATTCTCTGAGGTTTGCACCAAACTCTTTTTCAAGAGCAGAAAGTATTTTTTTCATAGCAGGGTTTACATCATCATCAACAAGAGTTCTGTCTTCTGCTCTGAATGTAATTGAGTATGAAACAGATTTATATCCTCTTTCGATCTGGCTTCCCTGATATACGTCAAAGAGTTTAATACTTTCAATAAGCTTTCCGCCGTTTTCGGATATTACTTTTTCAATATCCTTAACAAATACCGTGTCTTTAATAACCATTGATATATCTCTTGTTATTGCCGGATATTTAGGAAGTGGTTTATATTCTGTTACAAGGCTTGTATTTTTAACAATTTCGTCAAAATCAACAACGGCAATATACACCCTTGTCTCTATTGAATAGTTGTCACCTACTACCGGGTGAAGCTCGCCTATATAGCCTGCATTTTCGCCGTTTATGCAAATATCGGCTGTTCTTCCCGGGTGCATCCATGTTATTTCCGTATTAGGCTTAAATTCAACTTTGTTGCTCATACCGAGAACATCAAACAAATGCTCAATTATGCCTTTTATTGTATAGAAATCAATACCCTTTCCGTACATACCGAGAGTAAGTTTCTTAGGCTCGTCCGGAAGTTCTGTAATAGGAAGTGATTTTGGTATAAATATCTTGCCTATTTCAAATAATGCAGCTTCTTCGTTTCTTCTGTTATAGTTTGTTGAAAGTGAATTAAGTATTCCGTTAAGAGTTATTGTTCTCATTACAGAGAAGTCCTCACCAAGAGGATTTGAAATCTTAATAACTTTTCTTAAATAACTGTCGGCAGGAATAAGGAGCTTATCAAATACCTTAGGACTTTCAAAAGTATATGTCATAGCTTCGCAAAGACCGTTTGATACCATTGTATCTTTGATTATGTCTGTTATCTGCTGTTCATATGACTTCTTGCCTACTGTAGGCGTACCTGTTGCAAGTGTAGGCTCAATCTTATCATAACCGTGAAGTCTTGCTACTTCTTCTGCAAGATCGGCATTTGTTTCAAGGTCAGGTCTGAAAGTCGGAATAGTAAGCATTTTGTTTGCTCTGTCTACACCTATTTCAAGTCTGCCGAAAAGCTCAACCATTTCATCCTCGGAAATATCTGTTCCGAGAAGTTTGTTTATCTTTTCAGGGCTGTAAGGAATCTGTTTTGGCTCAAGTTTATTAGGATAACAGTCTACAGAACCTTTAACAACATCGCCGCAGCCGAGAAGTTCAACAAGCTGAACTGCTCTGTTAATTGCTTCTTCGCATACATTAGGGTCAAGACCTTTTTCAAACTTGCTTGATGCGTCTGTTCTTAAACCAAGCTTTTTGGCTGTTATTCTTACGTTAGGGCCGTTGAAGTTTGCAGACTCAAACAAAACTTCTGCCGTATCCCCTGTAATCATTGAGTTTTCGCCGCCCATAACACCTGCTATGCCGACAGCCTTTTCCTTGTCTGCAATAACAAGCATTGATGAATCGAGAGTTCTTTCGATTCCGTCAAGAGTAGTAAACTTCTCACCGTTTTCCGCATTTCTTACTATTATGTGTCTGTCCTTTATAGTATCAATGCTGAAAGCGTGCATAGGCTGACCGAATTCCTGCATTACATAGTTTGTAATATCTACAATGTTGTTAATAGGTCTTATGCCTACTGAACGGAGTCTTTTTCTCATCCATCTTGGAGAAGGACCGATTTTTACGTTTTTAACAACTCTTGCAACGTATCTTGGGCAAAGCTCGCTGTTTTTGATTTCTACTGAAACCATATCGTTTATGTTGCCTTCTGCTTCTTCACGGACTGTTATTTCAGGGTATCTGAGCTGTTTGTTGTATGTTGCGGCTGTTTCTCTTGCAAGACCGATCATGCTGAAACAGTCCGGTCTGTTTGATGTAATTTCAAACTCTACAGATTCATCATATAAATCCATAGCTTTAACTACATCTGTTCCAAGAGGAACTTCATCTTTGAATATATAAATTCCGTTTTCGGGAGCTTCCGGAAAATCATGTCTGTCACAGCCAAGTTCTTCTACAGAACATAACATACCGTTTGATTCTACACCACGGAGTTTGCCTTTTTTGATTTTAACACCGTTTGCAAGTGTTGAACCGCTTAAAGCAACAGGCACAACCGCACCTACATAAAGGTTTGTAGCACCTGTAACTATCTGTAAAGGCTCACCGTTTCCTATATCTATTTTTGTTATAACAAGCTTGTCTGCGTCAGGGTGTTTCTCTATAGAAAGCACCTTGCCTACAACTACGTTTTTAATATCTCCGCCAATGATAGTGTATCCTTCTACCTTTGAGCCGGAAAGAGTAATATCTTCAACAAAATCTTTAATATCAGTATCTACATCTACATAGTCCTTTAACCATGTCATTGACATATCCATTATATATACACTCCCCTTTCTTAGAACTGTTTAAGGAACTTAACATCGTTTTCAAAAAGCAGACGAAGGTCTGTAATACCGTATCTCTGCATAGCTACTCGTTCAAGACCCATACCGAAAGCAAAACCGCTGTATTCATCGGGGTCTATGCCACACATTTCAAGAACTCTCGGGTGAACCATACCGCAGCCGAGAACCTCAATCCAGCCTTCACCCTTGCATACTCTACAGCCTTCGCCGCCGCATACGAAACATTCAACGTCCATTTCGGCACTTGGCTCTGTAAATGGGAAATGATGAGGTCTGAAACGAACCTTTGTGTTTTCACCAAAAAGCTCTTTTGCAAATGTAGCAAGAGCACCCTTTAAGTCGCCCATTGTTATGTTCTTATCTACAACAAGACCTTCAAGCTGATGGAAAACAGGTGAATGTGTTGCGTCAACCTCGTCTGAACGGTAAACAGCACCAGGGCAAATCATTCTTACAGGGAGCTTGCCTTTTTCCATTGTTCTTACCTGAACAGGAGATGTCTGTGTTCTGAGGAGAATGTCCTTTGTAATATAGAATGTATCCTGTTCGTCCTTTGCAGGGTGGTTTGCAGGGATATTAAGTGCTTCAAAGTTATAGTAATCCTTTTCGATTTCAGGGCCGTCAGCTATTTCGTATCCCATACCGATGAATATATTTGAAATTTCGTCAATTACTTTGTCAAGCGGGTGTTTATGACCGCAGGCACAAGTATGTCCCGGCATTGTAACGTCTATTTTTTCGCTTTCAAGCTTTGTTTCAAGCTCGATTTTTGCGATTTCTTTTTTTACTTCTTCAATCTTGTTTTCAATACTGTTTCTTACTTCGTTGGCAAGCTGACCGATAATAGGTCTCTGTTCGTTTGTAAGGTCTTTCATGCCTTTAAGTATAGCTGTAAGCTCGCCCTTTTTGCCTAAAAATTTAACCTTAATATCGTCAAGGTCTTTTGTCTGTTTAACCTGATTTAAAGCTGCTATGGCTTTTTCTTGGATTTTCTGAAGTTCTTCTTTCATTTTGCTTCTCCTTTCGTTTTATAAACAAAAAAGCCTCCGTCCGCAAAAGGGACGAAGGCATAATCTCCGTGGTACCACCCGAATTCCTGTATCAAAACAGGCTCTCTGACTGTTCAAAAAAACAGCTGTACGTAACGTGTACCTACGGACTTTCCTACTAAAAAATTCAGAAAGCCGACTCCGGCGGGAACTTCGGCACAAGAATTGTCTGAAAATGCTTTCAGCCGTGACATTTTCTCTCTTTAAACAAGTTTTTTTCTTCTGCTTACTTAAACGCCATCTAAGCCGTTAATCAATATACTTCTATATTTTATCACGAAGTTTTATATTGTCAAGCATTTTGAAAAGATAAAAACCGTGGGGTTTCACCCCACAACCTGAGCAACTTTCTTGGTCAGAAAATTTGCTTCGCAAATCAGGCTTCGCCTGCCGCATCTATCTTTGCGGTTCCTTAAAAGTTGCATCAAAACTTTTATCAAAACGCAATAAATTGCGTTTTTCGGAAGAAAATCATATGTTACAGTATAAAATTTGCCATTAATAAAGCTGTCCCTGAAAGGGAAGGTGTCAAACCGCAGGTTTGACGGAAGGATTTTAAACAACGATAATTTATATTTATTATAGAAAATTTGTGGTTTTAAAGCCTTCTCTCGGGAGAAGGTGTTGAGCAAAGCGAAACGGATGAGGGCTAAGCAGAATAAATTGCAGAAAAAATCATAATTTTTACTTAAAACATTCCCTCATCCGTCACTTCGTGGCACATTTCCCCAATGGAAGGCTTAAAGTCGGCATTTTCTAAGTTATCCATAATATTAATAAAAATACCCTTTCGTCTTGCTTTGCTTACCACCTTTCCTTTCAGAAACGTCTTATTATTGATAAATTTACATTTAAATCCAAATTAAAAATCCTTCAAAACCCCTTGATTTTTATTGCTTTTACTGGTATAGTTTTTTAGATATGGTTATGCACTGTGGGCAATTTTAACTATGCTTACAGTGCTTGTTTAATTTATTGAAAGGAAGAAAGAATGGAAAATTTAAAATTTGAAGAAATGAATATCTCCGACTGGATGCTCCGTGCCGTAAAGGACATGGGTTTCGAGGAGGCTTCTCCTATCCAGTCTCAGGCTATCCCTCTTATTCTTGAGGGACACGATATAATAGGTCAGTCCCAGACAGGTACAGGAAAAACAGCTTCCTTCGGCATACCTTGCCTTGAAAAAATAGATCCCGATGACAGAAAGCTTCAGGCTCTTATCCTCTGCCCTACCAGAGAGCTTGCAATTCAGGTAAGCGAGGAGTTCAGAAAGCTTCTTAAATTTAAAGACAATATTCGTGTTCTGCCTATTTACGGCGGTCAGCCTATTGACAGACAGATACTTGCACTCAAAAAAGGTGCTCAGGTTATTATCGGTACACCGGGCCGAGTTATGGATCATATGAGAAGACATACTCTCAAAATGGCAACTGTAAAATACGTTGTCCTTGACGAAGCAGACGAAATGCTTGACATGGGCTTTAGAGATGATATTGAACTTATTCTGGACAAAGTTCCGGAAGAACGCCAGACAGTAATGTTTTCCGCCACAATGAGCGATGAAATACTCGATCTTTCAAAGAAATATCTTTCCAATCCGGAATACGTAAAGATTTCAAGAAAAGCCCTTACCGTACCTAATATTGAGCAGATATACTTTGATGTAAAGGAAAAATACAAACTTGAGGCACTCTGCCGTCTTATAGACGTATACTCCCCTAAACTTGCAATCGTTTTCTGCAACACAAAGAAACGTGTCGATGACGTAACGGAACAGCTTCTCGGCAGAGGTTACTTTGCAGATGGACTTCACGGTGACCTTAAACAGGCTCAGCGTGACCGAGTAATGCAGAAATTCAGAAACGGTGCCATTGAAATTCTTGTTGCAACAGACGTTGCCGCAAGAGGTATTGACGTTGATGATGTAGACATTGTTTTCAACTACGATATTCCACAGGACGAAGAATATTATGTTCACCGTATCGGACGTACAGGCCGTGCGGGAAAAAGCGGTACAGCCTTTACTTTCTGTGTCGGAAGGGAGATTTATAAGTTAAGAGACATTATGACTTATACAAAAACAAAAATCCGTCAGGAGCTTCTCCCTACCCTTGATGATATAGAAAAGAACAAGACAGATGTTTTTGTTGAAAAAATACGTGCCGCTATCACTCAGGGCGGACTCGAAAAATATGCTGCTATTGCAGAAGATATGCTTGATGACGATACAAATATAATCGACATTGCAGCTGCTCTGATTAAAATGAATTTAGGCGAATATGTTTCCGACTACAGTGCGGCAGAAAACGACCTTAACGTAAAAAATCCTCTCGGCAGTGCAGAGCCTAAATCAAAAGATATGGTACGACTTTTTATTAATGCCGGAAAGAACAGCAAAATCCGTGCAAAGGACATTGTAGGTGCTTTTGCCGGAGAAACAGGCGTACCGGGACAGGTTATCGGTGCCATTGATATTTATGATGATTTCGCATATGTTGACGTACCTTTTGAATATGCAAAAGATATTATAGACGGAATGAAAAACAGCCGCATTAAAGGCAGAAAAATAAGCATTGAAAAAGCAAAGAAAACAAAATTTGCCCGTCCGAAATCAAAATCAAAGAAAAGATAAAAAAGATCGTGGGGTTTCACCCCACACCCCACAATTTTTTGAAAAAAATTGAGTAAAACTTTAGTAAAAAACGCCGCTTAAACGGCGTTTTTATGTTAAGTATAACTATTATTTATCTAACAAAACCCAATCAAATAAATTTTGATTGGGTTTTGTATTAAAAGTTTCGCTTGAGCCTTTTCAAAGGCTCACAGGTGTGGACAGAGTCCACGGTTTTATATTTTTAGAAACCGAATTTTTCTTCTGTAAGAATTATCTTTATTCTCTTGTCAAACATTGAGTTTCTGAGAATATGGATACAGCTGCAAATACAGCCCGGTGCGTTGCAGTCGTGGCAGGTTCCGTCTACCTTGCAAGGTGTCTTGATATTGTCAAATCTTGCCGCATTTATAGGTGCTGCTGTGCTTCTTGCTCTCTTAACCGCTGCCTCTACGTCCTGACAAACCTTGTCAAGACTTATTACCATAAGTACGTTTTTAGGTCCGAAAGTAATAGCCGCAACTCTGTTTCCGCTGCCGTCAATGTTTACAATCTGTCCGTCCTCCGAAACGGCATTTGCACTTGTAATAAACCAGTCCATAGAAAAAGCACGTCTCATTGCTTTCTGGTTTTCTTCGGGATCTGTGCATAAATCTCTGTCGAATATATCATAATTTTTTTCATGGAGTGCCTTTACAAGTCCCATGTCCCTTATAGTCATAGAACCGCCCCAAGTCATTGAACTTCCTTCCGGTATAAGTTCAAGTGCTTTATTTACAGCTTCCTCTGCAGTCGGACAGTAGTAAGCCTCCATATGTCTTTTTTCAAAATTCTTTATAAGCTTCTCTGCAAGAAGTTTGTTTCTAATCTGCATAGGTGTCATATTAATATTCCTCCTTAATTTTATAGCTTTTCGTCACATATTATAATAAACAAATAACTGTACTTAGTCAAGTACAGTTAAAAATCACAAACCACATAACAAACCGTATAAAGCCATATATAATCTTATATCCAGTAAAAATCCCATGACTATGCCATGGGATTTTACATTGGTCTTAATATTTTTTAAGTGAAATCATGTGACGTTTGAGGTCTGAAAGCTCGTCTCTTTCTCTTATAAGCACAACATCGTTGTTTTCTCTTATAAGCACCTCGGCAGGTCTTAATCTGTTGTTGTAGTTAGATGCCATTGAGAAACCGTATGCACCTGCGTCAAGAACACATAATATGTCTCCCTTGAATATTTCAGGAAGGTGTCTGTCTTTTGCAAGAATGTCTCCGCTTTCGCAGATATTTCCTACTATTGTTATGTCTTCTTCTTTTTCTGACTTAACGTCTGATTTTCTGAATATTTCAACACCGTGGTATGAATCATACATAATAGGTCTCTGAAGTACGTTAAAACCTATGTCTGTACCTGCAAACTTATGTGTATGGTTATATTTTACGGCATGAACTGTACCGAGTATTACACTGCTTTCAGCAGAAATATATCTGCCGGGCTCAATTCTGAATGTAACCTGTTTGCCATATTCTTCGGCAAATTTGAAAAGTGCCTCGTCAATTTTGCTTCCAAGGTCTTTAAGGTCAAGGGAAGGCTGGTTTTCTTCTTTCTTGTAAGGAATACCGAATCCGCCGCCCATGTCGATAAATTTAAGGTTATCAAACTGTTTTGCTATTTCAAAAAGTTTTCCTATGCTCTGAACAAAAGCTGTTCCGTCCATAAAAAGTGAACCTATATGCTGATTTATGCCTATAAGCTTTAAGTTATATTTAGCAAGGATTTCCTTAACCTGTGGAATATATTCAGGGTCAACGGCAAATTTTGTTTTCTTTCCCGCCGTAACAACCTTTTCGTGGTGTCCTGCACCTACGCCCGGATTAAAACGGATTGCAACCTCTCCGCCCGGATTGATTTCTCCGTACTGCTCTAACTGCTGAAGTGAATCAACACTTATTACAACACCTGCGTCAATGGCGTACTGCATTTCTTCTTTTGAAACATTGTTGCAGATATAGAAAATATCCTTTGGCTCAAAGCCTGCAAGTTTTTCAATATATATTTCTCCCGGACTCATAGCGTCAACTTCAAGGCCTTCTGATTTTACAATCTCAAGGAAAGCAAGGTTAGAGTTTGCCTTTGCGGAATAATCAACTACAAAGTTAGGATATTTAACAAGGTTTTTAAGGTCACGGCATCTCTGGCGGAGTATTCTTTCGTTATATACATAAAGAGGTGTGCCGTATTTTTCTGCAAGCTCCGTAGGGTCTATGCCTTGAAAGAAATCGAGCTTATCTGTAACTTTAGAATAAATTTTCTGCATTTGAATTTCCCCATTCTTTTAATATATAAAATGTATATTTATACAATAATTATGTTTTTCAGATAAAATATACCATTATTTCATAAAAAAATCAAATATCACTTTTACATTAGATATATATAATTTTTTGATATTCATGCAGTTATTTTCTGTTATTAAAATACTGGCTGTATGCAAGAATACCCATAATAGTCTTTCCGTCGGTTATTCTTCCGTCAAGTATCATATCTAAAGCTTCTTTAAGCGAATATTTTTCTATCTCAATTATTTCATCAGGGTCGGGATTAAGTTTACCTTCCGTCAAATTTTCGGCAACGTATAAATAAACCTTTTCTGTGCATATACCTATTGCCATATATGTTTCGCATACAAAAGTCATTTTGCCTGCTTTAAGACCTATTTCTTCTTCAAGCTCTCTGTAAGCGGCTTTCTGCGGTTCTTCGCCCTTTTCTATCATTCCCGCCGGAATTTCAAGCATAAGTTCGCCTGCTGCATGTCTGTACTGCCTTACAAAATATATGTTTCCTTGTGAATCAACAGGAACCATTGCGGAAGCCGAACCTCTTACAATATTTTCTCTTACGGCAACAACACCGTTTGGCAGTTTGACCTTGTCGCTGTATACTTTCAAAACTTTTCCGTCATATTTTAACTGGCTGTCTATTGTTTCGTAATCCAAAATAATTACCTCCTGTTAAATATTAAAACTCAGCATTTTTAACCGTTCTCGGATAAGGTATAACGTCCCTTATGTTTGAAACTCCCGTTACGTACATTACAGCCCTTTCAAACCCGAGACCAAAGCCCGAATGACGTACACTGCCGTATCTTCTTAAATTAAGATACCACCAGTAATCCTCTGTTTTCATTTTAAGCTCTTTCATTCTTTCAAGAAGAACGTCATATCTTTCTTCTCTCTGGCTTCCGCCCATAATTTCGCCTATTCCAGGAACAAGCAGGTCTGCGGCGGCAACAGTTTTGTTGTCATCGTTAAGACGCATATAAAAAGCCTTTATATCTTTAGGATAATCTGTTACAAAAACCGGTTTTTTGTATATTTTTTCCGTAATGTATCTTTCGTGTTCCGTCTGAAGGTCAATGCCCCATTCAACGGGATATTCAAACTTTTCTCCGCTTTTAATGAGCATATCCACGGCTTGGGTATAAGTAATTCTTGCAAAATCGGAAGAAACTATATTTTCAAGCTTTTCAATAAGTCCGTTTGAAACAAATTTGTCAAGGAACTTAATTTCTTCCGGTGCTTTTAAAAGAACCGTTTTTATTATATATTTAAGAAGTTCTTCTTCTATATCCATATCGTCATCAAGATCGGCAAATGCCATTTCCGGCTCTACCATCCAAAACTCTGCCGCATGACGCTGTGTGTTTGAGTTTTCGGCTCTGAACGTAGGGCCGAATGTATAAATATCTCTCATTGCAAGAGCCATTGTTTCGCCGGAAAGCTGTCCGCTTACGGAAAGGCTTACTTTTTTGCCGAAGAAATCCTTTGAAAAATCAACATTTCCGTCTTTGTCCAAAGGCACATCTTTTAAATCCATGTTTGTAACAGTAAACATTTCCCCTGCACCTTCTGCATCACTTGCCGTAAGTATAGGTGTGTTTACATATATAAAACCTTTGTCCTGAAAAAAGCTGTGTATAGCCGCTGCCGCAATACTTCTTATTCTGAAAACCGCCGAAAAAGTATTTGTCCTCGGTCTGAGATATGCCTCCGAACGCAGAAATTCCATTGAGTGACGTTTTTTCTGCATAGGGTAGTCACTTTCACATTCACCTTCAAGAATTATATTTTCCGCAATAATCTCAAAGGGCTGTTTGTTATTTGGAGTAAGTTTCAAAATACCGTCTATGATTACAGCCGCACCAATACCGAATTTATTCTCATCAGGCATCTTTGTATTTTGATCATAAACCACCTGTATGTTGCCAAAACATGAACCGTCATTTAATTCTATAAAACCAAAGTTTTTGGACTTTCTGTTTGTTCTTATCCAGCCGCCTAAAGAAATCTTTTTGTCACCGAAATTTTCAGGCTTTTCAAATATATTTTTTACTTTTGTAAGCTTCATATTAAATACTCCTTTGAGAATTTTTATTAAAAAAGCCGTAGTTCCCACTTAAAGAAATACGGCTTTTCTTCTGCTCTTAGTAAAATAAAATTTTATCAAACAAGTTCACTTACAAATTCTGATATTCTGTCCATACCTTTTTTAATATCGTCAAGAGAAATGGCATAAGAAAGTCTTATGTGTTTAGGCATACCGAAGTCTGCACAAGGAACAACCGCTGTAAGCTTGTTTTCAAGAAGTTCTGCTGCAAAATCCGCTGCATTTGTAATTTCCTTACCGTTGTATTTTTTACCGCATAAGCCTGAAATATCCACAAAAAGATAGAATGCACCTTCCGGTTTAAGGGCTGAAATATAAGGAATTTCTTCTTCTCTTTTGAATATATAATCACGGCGTTTTTCAAACTGCTGTCTCATAATCTCTACACTTTCCTGCGGGCCGCTTATAGCCTCAAGAGCCGCCTTCTGTGCTATTGAATTAGGGTTTGACGCCATATGTGACTGAACAGTATTAATACATTTTGCTATTGCCAAAGGTGCAGCAACATAACCTATTCTCCAACCTGTCATAGCATAGCTTTTTGAAACGCCGTTTATTGTAATTGTTCTGTCATATATATCTTTATTTAATGATGCAATGCTTATATGCTTTTTATTTTTTTCATAAATAAGTTTTTCATATATTTCATCTGATATAACAAGAATGTCCTTCTCTACCGCAAAGTCAGCTATAGCCTGAAGATTTTCTTTTGAGGCAATCATTCCGGTAGGATTTGAAGGGCTTACAAGTATAAGAGCCTTTGTTTTTTCCGTATAGGCATTTTCAAGGTCTTCTTTGGAAAGCATAAAGTTGTTTTCTGCCTTTGTATAAACAATAACGGGCTTTCCGCCTGCAAGCTCAACTATTGCAGAATAGCTAACCCAGAAAGGAGCAGGTATAATAACCTCATCTCCGTCATTTATTATAGACATAAATGCATTTGCAAGTGCCTGCTTAGCACCACTGCATACCGTTATCTGGCTTGGAGCATATTCAATATTATTATCATCTTTAAGTTTTTTGCTTATAGCCTCTCTAAGTTCAATTATGCCAGGAGTAGCTGTATATCTTGTAAAGCCGGTATTTATTGCTTCTATACCTGCTTCTCTTATATTTTCAGGAGTGTCAAAATCAGGCTCTCCTGCCGCAAAAGCTATTATGTCTTTTCCTGCTGCTTTCAGTTCTTTTGCCTTTGTTGTAACGGCAAGAGTAGCTGAAGGTTTAATATTTAATACTTTTCTTGACAATTCCATTTAATAATCACCTCAAAATTTTCGTTAGGATTATTTTATACCAATAATTTTTACTTTGCAACATTTACAAACTATATTATTCGCTTTATACATATAAAAACTATAATATTTATGTGAAATATATATTCTTGTTTATATATTTTTTTCAAAATATAAATGTATACATATCTTATAAATTTATATAAACAATTTTTATATTAAAAATTTTGTTTGATTTTTTATAAAAAATTGTAACTCTGTTCCAAAACTTTTTTATACCTGCTGCTGTCTTATTTTATCAATTATACTGCATATAATATCCGCTCTGTTAAACGGTGTTATAAGATAATATCCGTCGCAGTAATCCTTTACCTTTTCTGCTATATCAGCTGCGACTTTTGTTCCTATCTCTGCACTTTCTTCCTTGCTCTTTCCTTTAAATAACTGCTTTATTTCATCTGCAACATTTATGCCCGGTATTTCACTGTCCATAAAGCAGGCATTTCTGTAGCTTACAACAGGCATTATTCCGGCAAGTATCTTTCCTTTAAGCTCCATTTTTGCTCTTTTAAGGTTCTCATAACCCTTTTGTGTCATTATAGGCTGTGTAAGGAAAAGACTTACTCCGTTTGCCTCTTTTTCCTTTGCCATTCTGAGCTGTACATCAAAGTTAAGTGCATTTATATTAAGTGCCGCACAAATCATAAATTTGTTTTCAAATACCGTTTCATTAAGATTTGCTATGTATTTTGCCAACATTCTTGAGTTAAAGTTAAATACGCTTTTAACCTCATCTCTCATGGCAGAAGGTATAGGGTCACCGGTAATAATAAGCACATTATTTATTCCCTCTATATTAAGGCCGAGAAGCAGTGCTTTTGTTGCATTAATATTTCGGTCTCTGCACGTAATATGCGGAAGTGCATCCATACCAAGCTCTCTTTTTACACGGCAGGCAAGTATACTGCTGTCTGCCCTTGCCTTTGCAACAGGGCAGTCTGCTATGGTAAGTATATCTATTCCCTTTTCATTTAAAATCTTGGCATTTTTTTCAAACTTTGTAATATCCGCATCAGTCGGCGGGTCAAGCTCAACGGCTATAACCTTTTTGCCGTCATAAAGCTTTTGTGCAAAAGTATTTATTCTTTTGTTTGCCGATTCTTTCGGTTTTTCTTCCTCTGTATAGCTTTCTGAGTAATCATCTTCCTCATCGGAATTTAATTCGTTTACTATATCTTTTATATATTCAGGAGTTGTACCGCAACAGCCGCCGACTATTTTGGCACCTTTTTTTACCATATCTTTTATTTTTATGGCAAAATAAGACGGACTGTTTTCAAAAAATGTTCTGTTATTTATAACCGTCGGGTATCCGGCATTAGGCATAACACTAAAATTTGTTCCGAGATTTGCAATTTTTTTAAAGTACTTATACATATGATGAGGGCCAAGAACACAGTTAAGCCCCGTATAATCAACATATTCGTTACTGTTTGCTCTCTTTATTAATTCTGTTCCGAGTATACCGTCTTTTGTATATCCGTCTATCTGGACAGAAAAAGAGACAATTATAAAAGCATTTGGAACTTTCTTTTTAATATATTCCGCTGTCTCATATATTCCATAGTCATCGTAAAGTGTTTCAAAAATGAAGTTTTCTGCACCTAAGTTTATAAAAATATCCGCTGTTTCAATATATTTTTCGGATATTTTAACTCCGTCTGTTTCAGGAACCGGACCAATATCGGCAAAAACAAAAACATCTTTTCCTTCTGCAGCTTTATTCGCTATTTTCCAGCCTTCGGTTATAACCTTTTTCAAATACTCATGGTCATCATCGAAATTATCTATGTTTGCAGCAAAAGTATTTGTCTTTATTGCCTTACAGCCTGCATTTATATATTCTTTGTGAATATTATAAATCTGCTGTGATTTTGTAATATTTGCTATTTCGCATCTGTCAAATGGACCACTGTTTTTTGACGCAAAATATGTTCCCATACCGCCGTCAAAAACAAGTACATTTTCTTTTAAATATTCTCTTATATTCATTTCTTCTCTTTGTACTCCTTAATTATGCTGTCAGCCAAGAACTTCTTTGGCAAAATCTACTGTCTGTTTTGCGTCTTTTGCATAGCAGTCCGCCCCAATCTGCTTTGCATATTCCGGTGTAAGGACAGCACCGCCTACTACTATCTTGCACTCGTGACCGCTGTTTCTTAAAGCATCTATTGTATCACTCATACTCTTTAAGGTTGTTGTCATCAAAGCACTTAAACCTACAAGCTTAACATCTTCTTTTTTGGCTGTTTCCACAACTGCCTCTATAGCCACATCACGGCCAAGGTCAATTACCTGATAACCATAGTTTTCAAGTATTACCTTAACTATATTTTTGCCTATGTCGTGAATATCGCCTTTTACTGTTGCAAGTATGATCTTGCCCTTTGATACAGAACCTGTTCCCTTTTTAAGTATACTCTTTTTAAGCACTTCAAATGCTTCGCATGAAGCTGAAGCCGAATTGATAAGCTGAGGAAGGAATATTTCCTGTTTTTCGTATCTCTCGCCTACTCTGTCCAGAGCCGGTATAAGAAGCTCGTTTATTATTTCCATTTCAGTCTTTGTTTTAAGAAGTTCTTCCGTTATTTTCGCAGCTTCTTCTTTCAATCCCTTTGAAACGGCATATGCAATGTCAAGATCACCTTGTTTTTCGTCTTTTTTGCCAGTTCCGGCCCCTGCCTGTACAGGTTCAGACTGTGTCATTGTACGGTTTGCGAATTTTTCTATGTAATCTACACTGTCCTTATCCTCTCCGCTAAGAACTCTGAAAGAATATATAGCATCCATTACTGCCTGCTGGTTAGGGTTTATAATAGGAAGATCAAGTCCGTTTGCCATAGCCTGTACAAGGAAACTGCAAGTAATGAATTCTCTTGCCGGCAGACCGAATGAAATATTAGATACACCAAGCACCGTATGCAGTCCCATCTGTTCTTTAACATATCTTACAGCCTTTAAAGTTTCCTTTGCCTGTTCCTGCTGTGCCGATACGGTAAGAGTAAGACAGTCGATAAATACGTCCTCTTTCTTTATTCCATAGGATAAGGCATTTTTAAGTATTCTTTCGGCAATTTCGATTCTTGCTTCTGCTGTTTTAGGTATACCGTTGCTGTCCATGGCAAGACCTACAACACTTGCACCGTATTTTTTAACAATAGGCAGAATTTTGTCCATAACCTCCTGTTCGCCGTTTACGGAGTTTACAATGGCTTTTCCGTTAAATACTCTAAGTCCGGCTTCTATAGCCTTAGGGTCTGATGAGTCAATCTGCAAAGGAAGGTTTGTTACAGACTGGAGAGTTTTTACAACCTTAACCATCATTTCCGCCTCGTCTATACCGGGCAGACCTACGTTTACGTCAAGTATTTCCGCACCTGCGTCTGTCTGTTCTATTGCTCTTTCTGCAATATAGTTTAAGTCGCACTCTCTTAAAGCCTGCTGAAATCTTTTTTTGCCTGTAGGATTAATTCTTTCGCCTATAGGTCTTATACCTGTTATCTCAACCATTTTCTGCGGCGAACAAAGTTTGGAAACAGAATTTACGATTTTTCTTTTTCCTTTGGCTAAAGGCATTGCCTTTACTGTCTCCTTTATAAAATCAGGATTTGTTCCGCAGCAGCCGCCGGCTATATTAATGCCTATTTCAGAATACATTTTCATATATTCACCAAAAAGTTCAGGTGTTATATCATACTCGTTTGTAAGTGGATCGGGAAGTCCTGCATTTGCCTTTATAACTACAGGCAGATTTGTGGCTTCCGTAAGTCTTTTTGCAAGAGGGAAAATCTCCTTTGGCCCTAAAGAGCAGTTAATACCTACTGCGTCAACACCAAGACCCTCCAACACGCAAGCCATTGACTCTACTGTACAGCCTGTAAAAGTTCTGCCGTTTTCTTCAAATGTCATTGTTACAAAGATAGGAAGCTTTGTGTTTTCCTTTGCCGCAAGAACAGCCGCCTTTACCTCGTAAAGGTCTGTCATTGTTTCAAAAACCACAAGATCTGCACCGGCTTTTTCACCGCTTACAAGCATTTCTTTGAATATTTCGTATGCTTCTTCAAATTTTAAAGTTCCCGAAGGCTCAAGAAGTTCACCTATAGGGCCTATGTCAAGGGCCGCAAGAGCCTCTGTTCCTTCACAGGCTTTTTTTGCAACCTTTACAGCCGCTGTTATAACCTCGTCAACACTGTGTCCCGTTCCCTCAAGCTTATGTGCATTTCCGCCGAATGTATTGGCATATACTATATCACTTCCGGCATTGATATACTGTTTATGTATATCTATTATCGTTTCCGGCTCTGTAATACATAAAACTTCCGGTCTTTCACCAAGTTTAAGCCCTGATGCCTGAAGCATTGTTCCCATTGCTCCGTCAAGGAATATAAAATCTTTCTTCAAAAGCTCATCAATTTTTCCCACAGGTAATACCACCCTTTCTGTAATTACAATTTTCAAACATGGAGCAGTATTCACAGCCCATGAATCGTCTTGTCTGTTTCTTGTCCGAAATTCCCATTACTGCCGTAACTGATTTTCTCGGTATCATAATCCCGCTTGAACTTAAATTTACACCTATATTTTTGGCAGTGTCAAGTATTGAGCATAGTTCTTTTTGCTGTGCAAAAGGCATATCTCCGTATCCAGGAGAAAATCGGTCTGTAAGAAACAATCCTTTTGGACTTAGTTTTTCTTCCAATTCCGATTGAAAATTGTTACACACATTTTCAACTGCACTGCTTGCACAACTGTCAAGTATCAATGCCATATACATATCTTTTACTTCGTACTTTCTTATTATGTTCTCAACCTCACCACCTATGGTAGCCGCCATAATAATCGCTCTTTTGCATTCCTTGAGCATATCTTTAACGTCATTTCCTCCCGGAATAAAGTTTGTTCCACCAAAGAGATAATTCTCATCAAAATCAAAAACCTTAAAGCATACCTTAGGCTTTGAATTTTTTATTATTTCCTGAGAACAAAGCTGTATATCCGTTTCAAGCTTTTCGTCTATGACACCGCCGATGTAGCCAATGTATTTAAGAACTTCGTTTCTGTTTATTTCTTTTAAATAATTATTCAAATGTATACCTCTGATTAAGATTTAATTGTTTTTATTAATCTGAAAACCTGTAAAGCCGTATTATACATATTTTTTTCGGCGCTTTCTTTTTTCATTGCTTCTTCGATACTCACAGCATTGCGTATAATAGGGAAAAAAGCGTCTATGCCTTTTAAATTGCATTTTTCAGCCCCATCTCCTATACAGCCAGAAAATGCTATAACAGGCAGATTATATTTTTTGGCAAGTTTTGCCACTCCTCCGGGAGCTTTTCCCATTACCGTCTGGCTGTCAAGCCTTCCCTCACCTGTAATTACAATGTCGGCTGTTTTCATTTCCTTTTCAATATCAAGCATATCCAAAACAAGTTCTATGCCCGGCAAAAGTTTTCCGTTAAGGTACGAAACAAACGCAAAGCCGAGACCGCCTGCCGCTCCTGTGCCTTCTTTATCCTTAAAACCTTTTCCCAAAACTTTTTCGCTTAAAAGAGCATATTTTTCAAGTGCCTTATCCATTTCTTCAACTGTTTTTTCATCTGCACCCTTCTGTGGGCCAAATACGGCAGAAGCACCGTTTTTGCCGCAAAGAGGATTATTTACATCACAGGCAATTTTAAAACTGCTTTCTTTTACTCCGTCGGGAATACCGCTTATATCTATATTTTCCACATTAAATAAATCTCTGCCGAAAACACCGCAGTTTTTTCCGTATTTATCAGTAAACTTAACACCAAGAGCCGACAGCATTCCCAATCCGCCGTCATTGGTTGCCGAACCTCCTATGCCTATAACAAAATCACGTATTCCTCTTTTAACTGCATTTGATATAAGCTCACCGACTCCATATGTTGTTGTATTCATCGGGTTTCTTTTGTCCATAGGGACAATAGGCAGACCTGATGCTGCAGCCATTTCAATAACTGCCGTTTTATTATTTATAATTCCGTAAAACGAATTTATTTTTTCTCCCAAAGGGCCTGTAACTTCAATATTTACAATCTCACCTTTAAGTGCCTTTACAACTGTCTCTACAGTGCCTTCGCCTCCGTCAGATACAGGAAACACTGATGCTTCGCCATTAAAAATATCAACAAATGCTTTTTTTACCGTCTCTCCCGCTTCAAAAGATGAAAGACTGCCTTTAAACGAATCAACAGCTATAACAGCTTTCATACCGCACCTCCCAGATGTATCCTTTTTATAACTTCATAATTTTAACATATATGCAAAAAAAAAACTACCAAAACAGTAAGAAAAACTAAAGTCCGAAAACGCAAATATTATCTGCAAATATAAATTTATCGAACTGAAAGACCTTGGGGTTTCACCCCAAACCCTGAAAATTTTTTGAAAAAAATTTAGTAAAACTTTTGGTAAAATGCAATTTCATTGCGTTTTGAGGGATAAAATTAAAATTTAGCAGTCAGTGGACAGCGGGCAGCGGACAAAAACCCCTCAGTCACTGCGTGACAGCTCCCCTTTCATGGGAGCCTAAAAACCGCCGTTTTAAAGCCGTCCCTGAAAG
>CAKQPE010000016.1 GCA_934256695.1 uncultured Eubacteriales bacterium | reverse complement strand
ATTTTGATGAAACGTATACAGATATTTTGGAAGGCTGTGAAGGGTTTTTAAAATATTTAAAAATTATAAAATAAAAATTTGATTGTTAAACAAAAAAGGTCTTATGAAAAATAATCTCATAAGACCTTTTTTTATTTCGGACATGAAATATCGGCAATACTTTCTATAGTCGTGTGAAGTGAATTGACCATTTCTGTGTCAGCGGCTTTATAATACATTTCTCTGCCTTCACGTCTGGATACTATAAGCCCGCTTGCTTTAAGCAGTCTTAAATGATGTGATACGGCAGGACTTGACATATTAGTAAGGGCTGCAATATTTATTACACATTCTTCGCAGTGGCACAAAAGCCAGAATATTCTCAGTCTGCTTGGGTCACCAAGCCATTTTAATATACCTGATACGGAAAGTATCGCATTATCCGACGGCATACCTTCTATAACTTTTTCCTCGTTTTCTGCATGATGATGCGGAAGAGGAATTTCTTTTTCGTCTTTTTTATTACTCGGCATAGATTCATACCCCCATTAATAATATATATTTATTATATTGTAAAAACAGCAATAAGTCAAAATTACAATAATTAAATATATGTTTAATTATTTATAAAAAACTGTTGACATTGGAATATAAATAAGGTATATTGTGATTAACAATTAAATAATCATTTAATCGTTAGTGCGAATAATTTATTGTTTTAGTATTTTTTAGAAAAGAGGGTTATTTATGAAAAAGAGTTATAAAATTGATGTTGACTGTGCAAACTGTGCTAGTAAGATGGAGGATGCTGCAAAGAAAACAGCAGGTGTTAAAGATGCTGTTGTAAACTTTATGGCTCTTAAAATGAATGTTGAATTTGAGGAAAATCAGGATCCTAAGGAAGTTATGCAGGAAGTAAGAAAGAACTGCAAAAAGGTTGAAGATGATTGCGAAATATTTTTATAATTGATAAATATGTAAATGCCTTGCTTTATGCAGGGCATATAATTTATAAAAAACTTTTTGGGAGAGAAGTATATGAATAAAAAACAGAAAAAAAATCTTATAAGAATAATAATTGCTTCTGTACTTATGATAATACTTACTTTTGTACCGGCAAAAGGATTTTTACGTTTCATTCTTTATCTGATTCCGTACTTTGTTGTCGGCGGAGATGTTCTTAAAAAAGCTTTTAAAGGTATAAAAAATAAGCAGGCATTTGATGAAAGCCTGCTTATGGCAATAGCTACAATAGGTGCCATGGCAATAGCAGTTTATGAGGACGGAGATTATACAGAGGCCATAGCTGTTATGCTTTTTTATCAGATAGGTGAATGGTTCCAGAGTTATGCCGTAGGCAAAAGCAGAAGAAACATAAGTGAACTTATGGATATACGGCCTGATTATGCCAACATAGAAGACGAGAACGGACAGCTTGAGCAGGTTGACCCTGATGAGATTGAAATAGGTACGATAATTGTTGTTCAGCCGGGAGAAAAAGTACCTATAGACGGCATAGTTGAAGAAGGCACAACAAGCCTTAACACCAGTGCCTTGACAGGCGAAAGTGTTCCGAGAGAGGTAAAAGTAGGGGACGAAGTAATAAGTGGTTGTATAAATATAAACGGTCTTATTAAAATAAGAACTACAAAAGAATTCGGAGAGTCTACTGTATCCAAAATACTTGATTTGGTTGAAAACGCAAGCTCAAGAAAATCCCGTTCGGAAAACTTTATAACGAAATTTGCAAGAGTATATACTCCGGCAGTTGTTTTATGTGCCATTATACTTGCTGTTCTTCCGCCGTTATTCTTTATTGTTTCCGGTGCTGCGCCTATGTGGGGAACATGGATTTACAGAGCGTTGACATTCCTTGTTATAAGTTGTCCATGTGCATTGGTTATAAGCATTCCACTCAGCTTTTTTGCAGGCATAGGTGGTGCAAGCAAAGAGGGTGTGCTTGTAAAAGGTTCAAACTATCTTGAAGCTTTGGCAGAAACAAAAACAGTTGTTTTTGATAAAACAGGAACACTTACAAAAGGCGTATTTCAGGTAACGGCAGTACACCCGCAGAAAATAGACGAGACACAACTTCTTCACCTTGCGGCTCATGTTGAAAGATATTCTTCCCACCCTATAGCAATTTCGCTCAGACAGGCTTACCCTAATGAAGCAGATGACTGTAAAATTGAGAATGTGGAAGAAATTGCCGGACATGGTATAAAAGCTGTTGTAAACGGAGATACGGTATGTGTGGGAAACTCAAAAATGATGGAATCGGTAGGAGCAAAATGGAAATCTTGCCACCATACAGGTACAATAATTCATGTATCAATAAACGGAGAATACGCAGGACATATAGTTATATCAGATGTGGAAAAACCTACTTCCAAAGAGGCTGTTGAAAAACTTAAAAAATCCGGTGTAACAAAGACCGTAATGCTTACAGGCGATGCAAAAGAGGTTGCCCAAAAGGTTGCGTCTGATTTAAATATAGATGTTGTATATTCGGAACTTCTTCCTTCGGATAAGGTAGCAAAGGTAGAAGAACTTATTGCACAGAAGAAATCCGACAATGAAAAGGTTACATTTGTCGGTGACGGAATAAATGATGCACCTGTTCTTACAAGAGCCGATATAGGTATTGCAATGGGTGCAATGGGGTCAGATGCGGCAATAGAAGCGGCAGATGTTGTTCTTATGGATGATGACCCACTTAAAATTTCAAAGGCAATTAAAATATCAAGAAAATGTATGTCTATTGTCCACCAGAATATATACTTTGCAATAGGAATTAAGTTAATATGTCTTATTCTCGGTGCAGTAGGTATTGCGAATATGTGGGCGGCAATATTTGCTGATGTCGGTGTTATGATTTTGGCTGTGCTTAACGCAATAAGAGCGTTATTTGTAAAGAAAATTTAAAACCGAAAAGAGTTCATATAAAAAGTTATTTTATTATGCGGAAGGGTTCGGGAAACGAATGAGTTTCCCGAATGGAACCCGTCTGTTTAGTCTTCTGTTTGAACAAGTCGAAATCAGGATTTCGACTTAGGTGTCGACTTTGTCGACACAATAAACTCCGTATGATTTTATCATACGGAGTTTTATATTTAGGTAAAACCTTTTTAAAGGTTTGTATGGTATTGGATCAAATCTCCAAAAAATTTTTAATTATTTGCCTGAGAACTTAGCTGCTCTCTTTTCGATGAAAGCGCCAACGCCTTCGTTTTTGTCCTCTGTTGAGAAAAGAAGACCGTTGAGGTTTCTTTCAAGTTCAAGACCGTCAGCCATGTCAAGGTCTTTGCCTTTGTTGATGGCAACTTTGCAGGCACCGATAGCAAGAGGAGCTTTTGAAAGTATAACTTTCATCATTTCTTTAGCTGAATCAAGAAGTTCTTCAGGCTCTACTACTTTGTTTACAAGACCGATTCTGTATGCTTCCTGTGCATCTACGTTTCTTGCTGTGAAGATAAGTTCTTTAGCAATGCCGTAGCCTACAAGTCTTGGAAGTCTCTGTGTGCCGCCGAAGCAAGGCATAAGACCAAGGTTTACTTCTGGCTGACCAAATATAGCTTTTGTGGAAGCGATTCTGATATCGCAAGCCATAGCAATTTCGTTTCCGCCGCCAAGAGCGTAGCCGTTTACAGCTGCGATAACAGGTTTTTCAAGGTCATCAATAGCCTGGAAAGCGTCCTGAGCAAGTTTGGAAGCTGTTCTTCCGCCCATACCGTCAAGAGCAAGGAAACCGTTGATGTCTGCACCTGCAACAAAGAATTTTTCGCCAGGAGCTGTTACGATAGCACCTTTTACTGTGTCGTCTTCTGCCATGCATTTAAAAACGCTTTCGATTTCGAGAAGCATTTCTGTGTTTAATGCATTAGCCTTTGGTCTGTTCATAGTTACAACGGCAATGCCGTCTTCAACTTCAATAAGAAGATTCTTGATAGAGTCTTTGAGTTCGAGTAATTTCATTTGTTTTATCCTCCTTTTAATATGTACCGTCTTGTAACAATACAGTTTAATTATAAAACTCTGTTAATAAAAAATCAATAATACGCAGCCTTATTTTTGAATAAATTGGTTTAAGGGGGTGTTTTTAATTGAATTTAAACAATAAAAAAGCGTTTTTTGTTTTTATACTGTCAATGGCCGTTTGCTGTGCCGGTGTGCTAAACTCTATGGCAGTTAAAAAAAGCACTGCTGTTTATATGCCGCTTAATAACCGCAGTGTTGTTATTGACGCCGGTCACGGGGGCTGGGGGCCGTATTTTAAAATACTCAAAAAAAAAGCCGTTTTTCTATTGGAAAAACGACCTTTTTTTGTTTCGGGGAAAAAGTTTAATGACAATCTATTAAAAATCAGCCTTCTGTTGCTTCAATTTCACGAACTGTCGCAACTTCGCCTTCGCTTTTAGCTTCAGCGTCAAGAGCTGCAAGCATTTTTTTCTTTTTCGCGTCGCTCATTTTAAACATACCGATACCTGTAATCGCGAGAACTACTGCCATTATAGGGTTTGTCCAGCAGTTTAAAGCATACTTGCAGTATCCGCCAACACCATATGCAGCTACACCGAAAAGACCTATGTAGTAAGCGCCCGATGCTGACCAAGGCACAAGAGGTGTACACATTGTTCCTACGTCCTCAAGTGTACGTGAAAGAACTTTAGGGTCAAGACCTTGCTCAAAGTATTCTCTCTTGTAAATTTCAGATACTACAATATGTGCAGGGTATGATGAACCGGCAAAAGCCATAATTACAAAGTCTGTACAGAGTGTTGAAAAAATAAGACGTACTCTTTTTCCTTTGCAAAGTTTGTAAATAGGAGCAAAAGCTGTTTGAAGAAATCCTATAGCTCCCATTATAGATGCTAAAACGAAACCACAGCATACAGTAATGTTTGTGTTTGCCATACTGCTCATGCCGCCTCTTTGAACTATTGAAAGAGTGGCGCTTGATAATATTGATGAGTCCTCGACGCCAAGAAATGAAACCTTCATACCACTCATAAAAGCGGTTAAAACATCTGTAACATCAGCATGCTGATAGAAAATTGCAACAAGTACAGCGGCAAAAGTACATATACAAAGTGAAGGCACGTTGCCCCATTTAAAAATTGAACCACAGAACATAAGTAAAAATGGTATAACTGTAATTGGACTGAGTTTAAAAAGGCTGGAAAATTCTTCCATAACCTTTACTGCTACTTCAGGAAGCTCTGCTCCGCTACCAATACTTCTACCTGCAATAAAGAAGAATATAGCACATATAATAGCTGTTGGTACTGTGGTGTAAAGCATTGAGTAGATATGTTCATAAATTGTTGTTCCTGCACATAAAGGAGCAAGGATTGTTGTTTCACTGATAGGTGAAAGTTTATCACCGAATATAGCACCGCTGACTATAGCTGCTACAAGCATAGCAGGGTTAGCACCCATACCAAGGCCGGCGCCGAACATAGCAAGACCTATTGTTCCGGCTGTTGTCCAGCTTGTTCCTGTAACTACAGAGAATACACAGCATGCAATAAATGACCATAAATAAATCTGGTTAGGATTTATTATTTTAAATACTAAATAAACTAAATAAGGAATTGTTCCGCAGTAAATACAAGCAGCGATAGTTCCGCCTACAAGGAAGTTCATTAATATGATTATTGTAACTGTTTTGAATTTTTCAACAATGGCATTTTGAAGCCCATCCCAAGTCCAGCCACATCTGAACCCCATAAAAACAAGTATTATTGAAGCAAGCATAAGCATTGGGTTAATAGGCCAGCCAAAGCCTATATAACCAACACCTATTAAAGCAATAAGGATAAAAAGAGCAAGTATTGATTCAGCAAAGGTAGGTGCTCTTTTTACCTTTGGCTCTTTGCTGGGGGTAATTAAATCTAAAATTTTTGACATGAAATTTCCTCCTCTTATGTTTTTTATTTTTTTTATAAATAAATTTTCGGCCGAAAAATTTGATTAAATTAACTTGAGATAGATTTGCTGGTGTGTGATAACTGGTGTGTGATAAATTGTTTTGGATATATGCTATCACATGAATATTATATATTCAATTACATTTTGCACAAAAATATTTGTTCATTTGCGAATTTTATGTGCACGTGCATTTGTAAAATTTAAAACATTATTATTTTCAGTTGTAAAATATATCTTAATTACTTGTATAATTTCATGTTTATTGTTAATTATTTGGGTTTAATTGTAAAATATCATGTAAAATTTAAGTTCGTATTTTACTGTTGTTTGTCAATTTATGATAGAAACAAAGTAAATTTTATGACCAAGAAGGCTTACAGGGCGGTGTAACAGACTCTCACAGTCTTAGTTCGACAGATTTATATTTATATAAAGTGCTTTGTGGTGTATAATATTTCTGTATGCTGTACAAATGATTGTTATTAAAGTGAAAAATATAGTATAATATAAAAATACAACAGCGAAAATAAAAAGGAGAATTATAATGAAAAAGATAATATTAACAGGTGACCGTCCTACAGGCCGTCTCCATGTCGGTCATTATGTAGGCTCATTAAAAGAAAGAGTTGCCCTTCAGAATTCAGGTGAGTATGATGAAGTAAATATTATGATTGCCGATGCACAGGCTCTTACTGATAATGCCGAGAACCCTGAAAAAGTAAGAACTCATGTTATACAGGTGGCTCTTGATTATCTTGCCTGCGGAATAGACCCTGAAAAGTCTACAATATTTATTCAGTCACTTATTCCTCAGCTTCCTGAGCTTACAGCATATTATATGAATCTTGTAACTGTATCCAGATTACAGAGAAACCCGACAGTAAAGGCTGAAATTCAGCAGAAAAACTTTGAAACAAGTATTCCTACGGGATTTTTCTGTTATCCTATAAGCCAGGCAGCCGATATTACCGCTTTTAATGCAACTCATGTTCCTGCCGGTGAGGACCAGATGCCTATGATAGAGCAGTGCAGAGAAATAGTCCATAAATTTAATTCTGTTTATGGCGAAACCCTTGTAGAGCCTAATATAGTTTTGCCTTCAAATAAAGCTTGTTTCAGACTTCCGGGTATTGACGGAAAGGCAAAAATGAGCAAATCAATAGGAAACTGTATCTATCTTTCCGATGAAGCGGAAGATATTAAGAAAAAAATAATGTCTATGTACACAGACCCTAACCATCTTCGTGTTCAGGATCCAGGTGAGGTAGAAGGAAACCCTGTATTTATATACCTTGATGCATTTTGTAAAGACGAGTACTTTGCGGAGTTCCTTCCTGATTATAATAACCTTGACGAGTTAAAAGCACATTATCGCAGAGGCGGTCTTGGTGATGTTAAGGTAAAGAAATTCCTTAATAACGTAATTCAGGCTGAGCTTGAGCCTATAAGAGAGAGACGTAAAATGTGGGAAAAGAGACTTCCCGATGTTTACGAAATACTCCGTATTGGCACACAGGAGGCGGAAAAGAAGGCCGCAAATACTCTTGCCAATGTACGTCATGCAATGAGAATAGATTATTTTGAGGATATGAACTTACTTAAATAAAGACCTTGGGGCTTTGCCCCAACACCCCACGATTTTTTGAAAAAAATCGAGTAAAACTTTTATCAAAACGCAATTACATTGCGTTTTCAGAGTGTCGATAAAGGTGTTTATAAAAATTTAAATTTGTGATTTTGCACAAATTGTTTCTTGTTAAAAGTTTAGGTCAAGCCTTTTCAAAGGCTTGCAGGGTATGTGGGACAGAGTCCCACAGGTCTTTTTAGTTCTTAAAAGAGTATTTTAAGGGAGTTTGAGGTATGTACCCCGAAGAAAACGGGGCAAGCGTAGCTTGTTTTGCGTAGCAAAATGCTTGACAGGCTTTTGCGATAGAAAAACACCCTCAACACTAATCTATTTGTGCAAATTTTTTATTAGTATAGGTTTTTCGTAAAAATATAGCCACATATTATTTTTTAATACAACAAAACCCAATGAGAAATCATTGGGTTTTGTAATAAAAGTTTCGCTTGAGCCTTTTCAAAGGCTCAAAGGGGTTTGGGACAACGTCCCAAGGTTTTTGTCTTAATAAAAAGACCGTGGATACTGCGTATATCCACGGCCTTTATCGTTAGTTTATGTGGGGCATAAACATTAACTTTGATTTTAAATTATTGGTTTAATTCGTCAAATATGGCTTTAACTGTTGTAAGATCGTGTAAACGGTATGCGTTTTCGCCACAGAAGATAAGTGAGTTGTCTGCTTCATCGTTGCTCCTTACGGCACGTATAAGAGCCATTGTTATACAATACGGTGTTGTTGCAGGGTCGCATTTTTCAAGACATCTGAAACAGTGAGTTATCTTTTCTCTTTCCTGCTGACGAAGCTTTACAAATGGATTCAATATTGCTCGTCCGGGCATACCTACAGGGCTTTTAACTATGACTATATCATCTTTTGATGCATTTAAATAAGCCTGTTTAAAGCTCATTGGAGCATCACATTCAACAGTTGTTACAAATCTTGTTGCCATCTGTACTCCGTCTGCACCGAGAGCCATATAGTGGTCTATGTCAGCTCTTGTAAATACACCGCCGGCAAAGAAAACAGGTATGTGTCTGCCGATTTTTTCGCCGTAGGAGTGAATATAGTCTATTATTTTTTTTACCTCAATGTCGTACTGCTCTCTGGTAAGGTCAACAGCTTCTTCGGCAGTAAAACCAAGATGCCCTCCGGCCATAGGGCCTTCTATTACAACAAAGTCGGATACTCTTTTATATCGTCTTTCCCAGAGGGTAAAAAGCACTTTTGCAGCTTTAAGAGATGAGACAATAGGTGCAAATTTCATATCTGTGCCTTCAAGAAGTTTTGGAAGCTCAACAGGAAGTCCCGCACCGGATATAATCGCATCGGCACCATTATCTACACAGCACTGAACATATTTGTCATAATCACAGGATGCACGCATTATATTTACGCCTATAACACCGTTTCCGGATATTTCTTTTGCTTTTTTTATATGCTCACCGAGAGCTTTTAAGTTTGTTTCAAGAGGGTGTGTTTTCCATTCTTCTCTGTCAAAACCAGGCTGTGCTGCGGATATAACACCCATACCGCCTTCTTTTGCCACTGCTCCGGCAAGAGAAGAAAGACTTACACCTATGCCCATACCGCCTTGAATAATAGGTACTTTTAATTCCAAATTACCTATGCTTATCGGTTTAAGTTTCATAAGAACATCTCCTATATATAAAAAATGTAAGTTTTTTCAAAAATTTATGGTATTAATAACATTAACTTGATATAATGTAGTTTACAATACTATATTATATGTTTTAAATATTGTCAATATGTAGAATATAAATATCATTATATATTTTGCTCATAAAAAGCTTTGATATTGAAAAATTAAATTGACATTAGATTTTCATTATTATCAGTGGAGGTTACTATTTTAGGTGCATATTTGTGGTATAATTATTTAAATATGTTGTAATAATTTGTTATAACAAAAATAAATATAATTTCTTGTGCTGTTTTTAGCAGTTTTAAAGTTACTTGACTAAAGTATTATAATCCATTATACTTTGATTATCAAAATATATTTTTATAAAAGGTTCTAAGGTGATAAATATATGAACAGCCTTTTAGGTGCTTTAAACGAATTATTGATTGATATTTACAAAAGCATTGTAAAATTAGAAGGAGATTCGTTTAAGGCCGGCTATTTTAAAGATGTGTCTATTACAGAAATACATACGGTAGAGGCTATAGGAATGTATGAGGCAAAGAGCATGAGTAAGGTTGCAAAAAGCCTTAGAATTACAGTAGGCACACTTACGGTGGCAATTAATAATCTCAAAAAAAAGGGATATGTGGAAAGATTCAGAAGTGAAAATGACAGACGAGTGGTTAAAGTACGTCTTACCAAAAAGGGCAGACTTCTTTATCGTGTTCATGCACAGTTCCATTTGGATATGGTGAAAAATTGTACCAAACATCTTACAGATGATGAAATACAGGTTCTTTATAAGGCACTTAAAAAACTCGATGGTTTTATGAAATCCGAATATTAAATGCCGAAAATAAAATAAAACAGGAGATTTGCTATGTATTTTTCTAAAATTACAGCAACAGGTGCTTGTGTGCCTGATATGGTTATAACAAATGATGATATGGCGAAAATTGTCGATACAAGTGATGAATGGATAAGCTCCAGAAGCGGCATAAGACGCAGACACTTTTCTCAGGGAGAAAATACATCTGATATTGCCGCAAAGGCAGCGGAAATGATTATTAAAAAAGCCGGAATAAACCCGCTTGATATAGAGCTTTTAATAGTGGCAACCGTTTCGGCAGATTACACAACACCTTCTACCTCATGTCTTGTACAGTCAAAGATAGGTGCTGAAAATGCAGTAGCCTTTGATATAGGTGCTGCCTGCTCCGGCTTTATATTCGGTCTTTCCATAGCCGATAAATACATAAAAAGCGGTATATATAAAAATGCGGTTGTAATAGGTGCGGAGGTTCTTTCAAAATATCTTGATTTTGAGGACAGAGGCACTTGTGTGCTTTTCGGTGACGGTGCGGCAGGCGTTCTTCTTCAGGCCACGGAAGAAAGAACCGGTATCCTTGCAGAGGAAATAGGCAGTGACGGAGCAAAGGGCATGGCACTTACGGGCGGTTCTTCTCCGGCAGGAAATGCGTTTAACCATATTGAAAAAACGGCAAAAAGAGATTTGTATATGGACGGCAGGGCAATATTTGACTTTGCAACGAGAAATGTACCTAAATCCGTTAAAAAACTTCTTGATAATGCACAGTTTAATGCAGATGACCTTGATTTCGTTCTTCCGCATCAGGCAAACAGCCGTATAGTTGAGATAATAAGCAGAAAGCTTAAAGTGCCTATGGATAAGTTTTACATGAACATGGACGAATACGGAAACACTTCTTCCGCAAGTATCCCTATAGCACTTAATGAAATGACGGAAAAAGGTTTAATCAAACCGGGAGACATAGGTGTTCTTACAGGTTTCGGTGCAGGGCTTACTTGGGGTTCAATGCTTGTTAAGTTCTAAAGACCTAAAAGGTTTTTATATATAATTATTATAGGAGGGTTTTATAATGTTTGAAAGAATTAAAGAAATTATCGCAGACCAGACAGGAAAGGATGCAGACGAAATTACATTGGATACAAATGTAAAAACAGACCTTGAGGCTGATTCTCTTGACCTTTTCCAGATTATCAACGACATCGAAGACGAATTTGACGTAAAAATCGAAAACGTAGAAGGTATCGAAACAGTAGGCGACGTTGTTAAGCTCGTTGAGGAAAGCAAAAACTAATTAAGGACTTTGTGGGAACTGCCTGCACCTGCAAGTTTATAAAAAGGCTTGTAGGTGTGGGGTGAGCCCAAAGGCTTCGATTTTGTATAAAACCCAAAAATAAAAACAAAAATAAAAATAACAGAAATTAAGATATAAACAGAAATTTAAAAATAAGGTGGAATAAATTTATGTACGCAGATATTTGCAGTATGCTCAATATTGAGTATCCTATAATTCAAGGGGCTATGGCATGGATTTCCGATCCAAGTCTTGTTTCGGCGGTTTCCGAAGCCGGCGGTCTCGGTGTTCTTGCAACAGGTCATCTTAATCCGGAAGGCTGTGTTAAGGCAATAAGAGAAATAAAGGCGAAAACAAATAAACCTTTTGCGGTAAATATTATGCTTTTAAGTCCTTTTGCAGATGAATTGGTTAAGGTTGTTTGTGAGGAAAAAGTACCTGTTGTTACAACAGGTGCCGGAAGTCCGGGAAAATATATACAGATGTTTAAAGAATCCGGCACAAAGGTTCTTCCGGTTGCCCCATCTGTTGCTATAGCCAAAAGAATGGAAAAAGACGGTGCCGATGCCGTAATAGCGGAAGGCTGCGAATCAGGCGGACATATAGGCAAGATAACAACTATGGCACTTGTTCCACAGGTTGTTGACGCTCTTAATATCCCTGTAATAGCCGCAGGCGGTATTGCAGACGGCAGAGGTATGGCGGCAGCAAGAATGTTGGGTGCTTCCGGTTTCCAGATAGGCACAAGATTTCTTGTGGCAAACGAGTGTACCGTTCACCCTAACTACAAGGAAAGAATTATAAAAGCAAAGGATATTGATACAACCACAACAGGTGCTTCTACAGGCCACCCTGTACGTGTTATTAAAAATAAGCTTGCAAGAAAATTTGAAGAGCTTGAGAAAAATAACGCACCTTCCGAGGAACTTGATGCTCTCGGCAGAGGTTCTTTGAGAAAAGCCGTTGTGGAAGGCGATATTGAAAACGGCTCTGTAATGAGCGGACAGATAGCAGGTCTTGTAAATAAGGAACAGTCCGCAGAAGAAATAATAAAAGAGCTTTATTCACAGTACAAAGAAATAATGAACAGCATAAAAGCGTGAACTTATAAATGCTTTTAATGTCAAAAGTTTTTGTCCAGTTTTTTCAAAAACTGGTCAGGGTTTGGGGTGAAACCCCAAGGTCTTTTATTGATTAAAGAGTATTTTAAGGGAGTTTGAGGTATGTACCCCGAAGAAAACGGGGCAAGCGTAGCTTGTTTTGCGTAGCAAAATGCTTGACAGGCTTTTACGATAGAAAAACACCCTCAATATAAATCCGTTTATATATTTTTAACATTAATTTTTCGGCAGTCTGTAAGGGCAGGCATTAAGTGCCGCCCTTATTTGGACTTACTTAATTTTTAAATATGAGGTGTTAATAATGAAAACAGCTTTTATTTTCAGCGGACAGGGTGCCCAGTATAAGGGCATGGGAAAAGAACTCTGTGAAAACTTTAAATGTGCAGACGAAATTTTTGAAAGAGCGGAAAAATCCCTTGGTTTTTCCGTTAAGGAAATCTGCTTTGAAAACGAAGAACAGCTTAATAAAACTGAATTTACACAGCCTTCTATACTTACTATGAGCACAGCGGCTTTAAAGGTGCTTGAAGAACACGGTGTTAAGGCCGATTATGCGGCAGGTTTAAGCCTCGGCGAATATTCAGCATATGTTGCTTCAGGTGCTTTCGGTTTTGATGAAACCGTAAGCCTTGTAAGAAAAAGAGGACGTTTTATGACAGAGGCTGTTCCGGAAGGCGTAGGTGCAATGTATGCAATCCTCGGTCTTGACAGAAAAACTGTTGAAGATACCTGTGAAGAATATAAACAGTACGGCTTTGTTTCACCGGCAAACTACAATGCTCCGGGACAGATAGTTATAGCAGGCGAGGCAGAGGTTGCCGAAAAAACAGCTGCGGCTTTGAAGGAAAAAGGTGCGAAAATGACTGTTAAGCTTAATGTAAGCGGTCCTTTCCATACAGCACTTTTAAAGCCTGCCAGTGACAGACTTGCCGTTGAGCTTGAAAAAATGACAATCTCGGATATGAATATACCTGTAATAACAAATGTAACGGGTACAGAGGTAGAAAAGAAAGAAGATATTATACCGCTTCTTATAAAACAGGTAATGAGTCCCGTTAAATGGGAAGATACGGTAAATTACCTTTACAACAAAGGCGTTGATACTTTTATAGAAGTAGGCCCCGGAAAGACTCTCAGCGGATTTGTTAAACGTACTGTAAAAGGTGTTAAAATATATAATGTAGAAGACATGAAGTCACTTGAAAAGACACTTAAAGGTTTGGAGGAAGCTTAATGTTAAAAGATAAAACAGCAGTTGTAACAGGTGCGGCAAAGGGTATCGGCAGAGCAATAGCAATAGCTCTTGCAAAAAAAGGCTGTAATATTGTGCTTAACTACAGAAGTTCCGTATCGGAAGAACTTGTTAAGGAAATTGAGGACTGCGGAGTAAAATGTCTTGCAGTTAAAGCAGATGTAAGCAATTTTGCAGAGGCGGAAACACTTATTAAAACAGCTAAGGCAGAAATGGGTTCTGTAGATGTTCTTGTAAACAATGCAGGTATTACAAGAGACGGCTTGCTTATGAGAATGAGTGAAAAAGATTTTGATGACGTAATAAATACAAACTTAAAAGGTGCTTTTAATACAATAAGACACGTAAGCAACGTAATGCTTAAACAGAGAGCGGGAGCAATAATTAATATTTCTTCTGTAGTAGGTCTTATGGGCAACGTAGGTCAGGCTAACTATGCCGCATCAAAAGCAGGTGTAATAGGTCTTACAAAATCAGCCGCAAGAGAGCTTGCCGCAAGAGGAATTACGGTAAATGCAGTTGCTCCCGGCTTTATTGCAACAGATATGACAGAAGTTTTAAAAGAAGATATACAGCAGAAAATGATAGATACTATTCCTCTTAAAAAAGCAGGCACACCGGAAGAAGTTGCAGCAGCAGTTGTATTCCTTGCGGAAAACAGATATATAACAGGACAGGTGCTTAACGTAGACGGCGGAATGGTGATGAGCTGAAAGGAGTGCATTTTTTAATGAGAAGAAGATGCGTTATAACAGGTATGGGTGCGGTTACACCGTGCGGAAATACCGTTGATGAATTTTGGAATAATATTAAAAACGGCGTAAGCGGCATTGATTTTATAACTAAGTTTGATACAACAGATTATAAGGTTAAGGTTGCAGGCGAGGTAAAGAACTTTGACCCTGAGCTTTACGTAACAAAAAAAGACGTAAAAAGAAATGATATGTACTCAATTTATGCCATTGCAGCTGCACAGCAGGCTTATGATATGAGCGGAATAAAGGAAGACGAGATAGACCATGACCGTTTCGGTGTTATGCTTGGAAGCGGTATCGGCGGACTTATGACTATAAACGAGCAGATAGAAAAGCTTACTCTTAAAGGCCCTTCAAAGGTTTCTCCGCTTTTCATTCCTATGAGCATAAGCAATATGGCTGCCGGCAATATTTCTATAAGATTTAAGGCAAACGGCATAAGCGAAAACATAGTTTCCGCCTGTGCAACGGGAACCAGCTCAATAGGCGAAGCGTTTCTTAAAATAAGAGACGGATATCAGGATATTATGCTTGCAGGCGGTGCGGAAGCATCAATTACACCTATCGGTGTTGCAGGCTTTACAAACCTTACGGCTCTTTCACAGAATCCTGACCCTAAAAAGGCAAGCAGACCTTTTGACAAAAACCGTGACGGTTTTGTAATGGGTGACGGTGCAGGTGTGCTTATGCTTGAGGAAATGGAGCATGCTTTAAAGAGAGGTGCCAAAATATACGGTGAAATAGTGGGCTTTGGCTCATCAAGTGATGCTTACCATATAACAGCTCCTTGTCCTGACGGAAGCGGTGCGGCAAAGGCAATTAAATATGCCCTTGAGGACGCAGGCATTACAGCAGGAGATGTTGATTATATCAATGCCCACGGAACAAGTACACACGCTAACGACAGCGGTGAAACAGCGGCAATTAAGCTTGCTTTCGGTGACAAGGCAAAGAAGGTTGCCATAAGCAGTACAAAATCAATGACAGGTCATCTTCTCGGTGCGGCAGGTGCCATAGAGGCTATTGCCTGTATTAAAGCAGTAGAAGAAAACTTTGTTCCTCCTACGGTAAACTACGAAACACCTGATGAGGAATGTGACCTTGATTACGTACCAAATGAAGGAAGAAGCATGAATGTTAAATATGCCCTTTCAAACTCACTTGGTTTCGGCGGACATAATGCTGTACTGTGCTTTAAAAAATGGGAGGCATAAAATAAATGAATTTCAACGAAGTAAAAGAACTTGTTTCAATGATAGACTCATCAAGCCTTAAAAGCTTTGAGCTTACTCTTGATAACTGCAACATTAAAATGAATAAAACGGGAAATGCTTTTTCAAACAATTCAGTTCAGAGCGAAACCATAAACGTAGGTACACCTGTTGTGTCTGCACCTGCCGTTTCCGCTCCTGTTCAGACCGAAGAAGCACCTGCCGCACCTGCTACAAAGACAGAGGATTTAAGCGGAAATATAGTAAAAGCACCTCTTGTAGGTACTTTCTATATAAGTTCCGGTCCTGGCAAAGAAGCATTTGCACCTGTAGGAAAGAAAGTTAAAAAAGGCGATGTACTTTGTATTATAGAAGCTATGAAAATAATGAACGAGGTTGTAAGTGACTTTGACGGCGAAGTAAAGGAAATACTTGCCGAAAACGAACAGCTTGTAGAATACGGTCAGCCTCTTTTCAGAATAGGTTAAGGAGGAAAAACAATGGTTGCTGATATTAAAGATATTATGAAAGTTCTTCCTCACAGACCACCGTTTCTTCTTATTGACAGAATAGAAGAACTTGAAGAAGGCAAAAGAGTAGTTGCAATAAAAAATGTAACAATGAACGAGCCTTATTTCGTAGGTCATTTTCCGGGCGAACCTGTTATGCCGGGTGTGCTTATAGTTGAGGCTATGGCACAGGCAGGTGCTTACGCTGTTTTGTCCATGGATGAATTTAAAGGAAAGCTTGCTTTCTTCGGCGGAATAGACAAGGCTAAATTCAGAAAAAAGGTTGTTCCGGGAGATACTCTCAGAATCGAAGTTGAAATAATAAAGCTTAAAATGAATGCAGGTATAGGAAAAGGTATTGCTTACGTAGACGGCAAAAAAGCCTGTGAAGCAGAAATTACATTCCTTATCGGATAATCAGAGGTGACTTATCGGTGTTTCAGAAAATATTAATTGCCAACAGAGGAGAAATAGCTGTCAGAATAATAAGAGCCTGCCGTGAAATGGGTATACAGACGGTAGCGGTATTTTCAGAGCCGGACAGAGATGCACTTCATACACAGCTTGCCGATGAGGCAGTGTGTATAGGCCCTGCTAAGGCACAGGACAGTTATCTTAATATGCAGAACATAATAAGTGCCGCTGTTGCAACAAAGGCACAGGCAATACACCCGGGGTTCGGTTTTCTTGCGGAAAACTCGATTTTTGCGGGAATGTGTGCCGAGTGCAATATTAAGTTTATAGGTCCTGATTCATCTATAATAGATGCAATGGGAAATAAGAGCAATGCCCGTGAGCTTATGATAAAAGCAGGAGTTCCTGTTATACCGGGCAGCGACGGCGTAGTTGAAAACGCCGAAAAAGCAAAGGAAGTAGCAAAAAGACTGGACTATCCGGTAATGGTTAAGGCTTCCGCAGGCGGCGGCGGAAAGGGCATAAGAATTGTCCGCTCCGAGGACGAGCTTGAGGACGCTTACGAAAGTGCTAAGTCCGAAACAAAGGCGGCTTTCGGTGATGATACCATGTATATGGAAAAAGTAATCGAAAACGCACGCCATATAGAAATACAGATTCTCGGAGACGAACACGGAAACGTTATTCATCTGGGAGAAAGAGATTGCTCACTCCAGAGAAGAAACCAGAAGGTGCTTGAGGAATCCCCTTCACCTGTTCTTCCTGAGGAGACAAGAAAAGCTATGGGCGAGGCGGCTGTAAGAGCGGCTAAGGCTGTAGGATACAAAAGTGCCGGTACAATAGAATTTCTTTACGACAGAGAAGGAAAATTCTATTTTATGGAAATGAACACAAGAATACAGGTTGAACACCCTGTAACGGAAATGGTTACTGGTATAGATATAGTTAAGGAACAGATAAAGATTGCGGAAGGCTCTGTGCTTGATATTAAACAGAGTGACGTTAAAATAACGGGCCATGCAATAGAGTGCAGAATTAATGCGGAAAATCCCGACAGAAACTTTGCGCCTTCACCGGGAACAATAGATTACCTTCTTGTACCGGGCGGTACTCTCGGTGTAAGAGTGGACAGTGCCGTTTATGCAGGCTGTTCAATACTGCCTTACTATGATTCTATGATAGCCAAGGTTATTACCTACGGAAATACAAGAGCGGAAGCAATAGAAAAAATGCGTCGCTGTCTGTATGAGTTTGTAATTGAGGGCGTTGACACAAATATTGAGTTTCAGGAAAAAATACTTACCAACGAAAAGTATCTTGAAGGTCTTTTTGATACAGGATTTATTGCCCGTGAGATTATTAAATAAGGTGATTGTATATGAAGCTTTTTAAGAAGAAAAACTATATACCTATCGGCAGAACCGTATTGCGTAATGATACAGTCAATACAGAAGAACCGAAAGTTCAGGACGAGCCGATAATACCTGACGGTATGTGGGTTAAATGCCGTTTCTGCGGTGCTCTTATATATAAGAAGGAAATGGACGAATTTAAAATCTGTCCTAAGTGCGGCGGTCATTTCCGTATTTCCGCAAAAGAAAGACTTGCCATAACCTGTGATGAAGGTACATTTGAAGAATTTGATGCAGATATGACATCGAAAAATCCTATGGGCTATCCGGATTATGACAAACTTATAGCCAGAATGCAGGCAAAGACAGGTCTTAAAGAGGCTGTTGTAACGGGAAAATGCCGTATAAACGGTTATGAAACGGTTATAGCCGTTATGGACAGCAACTTTATGATGGCGTCAATGGGCTCTGTTGTAGGCGAGAAAATAACAAGGGCTGTTGAACGTGCATCTGAAAATAATCTCCCTATTGTTATTTTTACGGCTTCCGGCGGAGCAAGAATGCAGGAGGGAATAATATCCCTTATGCAGATGGCAAAAACCAGTGCCGCAGTAAGGAGACATTCGGATAAGGGGCTTCTTTATTTAACCGTTATGACAGACCCTACAACAGGCGGTGTAAGCGCCAGCTTTGCAAACCTTGGTGATATTATACTTGCCGAACCTAAGGCAACCATAGGCTTTGCGGGACGAAGGGTAATAGAGGGAACGATAAACGAAAAGCTTCCCGATGATTTCCAGTCTGCCGAGTTTCAGCTCCACCATGGTTTTGTTGACCGCATAGTGGAGAGAAAAGATATGAAAAACGCAATTTCCGCTGTGTTTAAACTGCACGGCATTAAAAAAGGAGGGGATATTCAATGAGTACACCTTCTGAAATACTTGCAAAATCAAGAATGGTATCAAGACCGTCATCGAAAGAATTTATAGAAAGTATATTTACTGACTTTTTTGAGCTTCACGGTGACAGACACTTTGAGGACGATTTGGCTATGGTAGGCGGTATAGCTCTTTTGGAGGGAGTGCCTGTTACCGTAGTGGGAATACAGAAAGGTCATACGGTAAAGGATAATGTAGCCTGCCGTTTCGGTTCACCTAATCCCGACGGATACAGAAAGGTTATGCGTCTTATGGAACAGGCGGAAAAATTCCATAGACCTGTTATTCAGTTTATAAATACATCGGGTGCATATCCTGGAAAAGGTGCGGAAGAAAGAGGACAGGGCGAGGCTATAGCCAGATGTCTGTACTTGTCGGCTGGACTTAAAACACCTGTAATAAGTATATTTATAGGCGAAGGCGGTTCCGGCGGTGCTCTTGCCATGGCTGCGGGAGACAAGGTATGGATGCTTGAAAACGGAATGTATGCCGTTCTTTCGCCGGAGGGCTTTGCAAGCATACTTTGGAGAGATCCGTCAAGAAGCGGAGAAGCCGCAGAACTTATGAAAATAACTGCAAATGACCTTCTTAAAAACGGTGTAATAGAAAAGATTATTCCCGAGCCGGAGGAGGGCATAGAGAATAATCTTGAATTTACGGCTGATATTTTAAGAAAAGACCTTATAGAGGAGCTTAATATACTCTGTGCAAAGCCTATAGATGAGCTTATGGAGGAGAGATACCAGAGGTTCAGAAAATACGGCGAGTTTGAGGAATAAAATTAAAAATACCATGACATTTGTCATGGTATTTTTAGTGTAGTAGTAAATATATTCTTACGAAAACCGCAATGTAATTGCGGTTTAATAAAAGTTTACGTCCACGCTTTTCAAAGGGTGGTCAGGGTTTGGGGTGAAACCCCAAGGTTTTATGTCTTAAAGATTTTTAACCAAAGCGGCTCTTACTTCTTCTATCTCCTCGTCTGTAAGGTCAAGCTGTTTCCAGCTTACGTTTACACTGTCGTTTTCGTAACGTGGTATAAGATGAAGGTGGAAATGGTTTACTGTCTGACCTGCTATAGGGCCGTTGTTCTGAACAATGTTCATGTTCTCAAAACCGAATGTTTCTTTCATAACAGGGGCAATCTTTGCGGCAAGTTTGAATAAACGTCCGGCAAGATCGGGATCTATTTCAAATATGTTTGCAACGTGTGTCTTAGGCAGAATAAGTACATGACCCTTGTTGGAAGGGAATCTGTCTAAAATTGCTTTAAATTCATCATCTTCGTAAACTGTAGCCGAAGGTATTTCACCTGAAAGTATTTTACAGAATATGCAGTCGCTCATTGTATATATCCTCCTTTGTGATTAAAAAGCTCTTTAGCTGTTAAAAAAAGTATACCACCGCACTTTTTTTTAATCAAGAAAAAGGATTGTAAATTTATGTTATCATTCTTTGTTTTCGTTAAACATACATTCCGTAAACATTAAACTGTCCAGAACGGAATGGTTCTGTTCGTCGTTCATTATAACAAGAAGTGTTTCGGAAAAATTATCGGGCATATCTTTTGTAATCTCTGCCATATCCCTAAAAAATCCGGCACTTTCTATTTCCGCTTTGCACATGGTTTTAAATATTTCCGACATATTTCCGAAATCAAGTTCGATATTAAATTCCGTATCGGTATTATCGAAATTACTGCCTGTAATGTCTGTATAAAGCTCTTTTAACAACTCGATATTTTTTATTTCTTCATTGTAAATACTGCGGATAACAGCTTCCTGTTCGCTGTCAGAGGTGTTATCTGCAATTTTTTTATAAGTATCGGCGGCTTTGTATTTGTTTTCTGTTGCCGATTCAATAAGTTCTGCAATACGTTTTGTATCAAATACATATTTTTGTGCGGCAGATATATTTTTTATGTTTTTGTCTGAATTATCGGATATATAAGGGTACAATTTAAATTACCTCCCTAAAACATTTTTTTAAATATATATATTCTCAGACAGCTGATTTAAGACTAAAACATATTAGCTTAAATATGATTTTGGGAGATATTAAAATAAAAAACCGGAACTCTTTTGCCTTAAAAGTTCCGGTTTTTATAATATTTATATTTAGCGTAGAAAAATGGCAATTTAAAAGTCTTCCCCTTGGTGGGGAAAATAACTTAAAATTAATCGAAATTATCCCTCATCCGCTTCGCCTTCGGCTCAGCACCTTCTCCACAAGGAGAAGGCCAACCCCTCAGTCACTGCGTGACAGCTCCCTTTTCATGGGAGCCTTCCCAATTTGAAAGCCGTCCATGAAAGGGAAGGTGGCAAGCGTAGCTTGACGGAAGGGTAAAAACTAACAATAAATTTAGGATTTGTTTTTCAAAATAACCAACAGTTTTATTCTGAAATAAGCTTTGGAATTACATTATTTAAATTAACAACAGTACCGTTAGGTGCTTTGCTTATTTCTTCTGTTGTTTTTTCAAGGTTTACAGAACCATTGGCGTTAAATGTAAATAAGTCCTCAGCTGTCATGTTAAGACCGAAGGTTGTATTTTTGTCTGTTGTGTTTACATTTAAGGCAACAACTTCTTTTCCGTCCATCAATGCTTTAACATCAATTCCGAAACCTGTTATGTTTTTTTCGGAATCGGTTGTTGCTTTCATTGTTGTAGAAAGTTCCATGCCTTCTGCCAAAGATGAATGTAATGTTGAAACATATCCGTCAGCAGTTTCCTTAAATGATTCATCAGAGAACATTTTTATAACAGAACCGTATGTTTCAAAAAGTACATTTGATTCTTCAAGACTGTTAAGAGGAACGGTATCTATACATTCTGCAAGCTGTTCTTCTATAGAGGCGTTTTGGTTGTTTTTGATAATATCTTTTATGTTGCCCATTCCAAGGTCTGAGTAAAGTTCGCTTATATCAATCTTGTACCATGTATCTACAGGGCCACCTGTAAATATTGATAATATGTTTGACTTAACGTAAAAAGTAAGAGTTTCGCCGTCTAATATAAAATCAATATTTGATTTTTGTAACTGATCGAATATTTCTTCGGTTTCTGTTTTTGCTTCGCCCTCAAGCTCTGCCGTAAACTTATCTGCAAGCTCTTTAAGTTCTTTTTCATTTAACTCAATAGCTGTGTTGATTTCGGCATTATTGGAATCGGCTTTTCCGTTTATTGTCATTTTGCCGGAAAGAGTGTAATCTTTTTCATCTTTTATTGTTGTTGAAAAATTGATAGTACCTGAAACTTTTGATTTTTCGGCAGCAGCTTTATTTGCAAATTCGGAAATTTTATTTGCAATATCAAATGAAGCACCGTTTTCTTTTATAAATGCTTCTTTGTCTGCAATAATAACTGCTTTTTCTGTGCCATCCCAGCCTACGTTGCATCCGAGAGCCTGTGCGGCAAATCTTACAGGTACATATGTACGGCTGCTTTCTATAAATGAAGGTGCATCTATAGTCATTTTGTTTAAAGCACCGTTGTCTGTAACCTTAACTTCTGTTGAGCCTACGTTAAATTCAACGTGTTTGCCTTCTTTGTCGGCAGTAACTGTTTTTGTGTCTGCTTCGTAGCCGACTTCTGCGCCAAGAGCCTCAAATATAGGTCTTAAAGGAACGAATACACGGTCTGATTTAATAAGAGGTGTTGTTCCGCTAAGGTCAAGCTCGTTGCCGTTAATATATACGCTTGCAGTTTTTGGTGTTGTATCTGCCGCCATAACAAATGAATATGAGGAAATACTCATACAAGCACACATGGCAAGGGCAGATGCTTTTTTAAAAAATTTCATAAGAAACCCTCCTTATATATAAATTATTTATATTACAATATTAACACATATAATGTAAGGTTGCTATAAAATAAATTATTAAATTTTTTGAAGATTTAAAATATTAGAAAAAATTAATCATAAACATTATATCTTATAATATAGGACAATATTCGGGCGTTGGCGAGGAAAATAATATATTTGTTTATTTTTTATAGTTTAAATCATATAAAAATACATTTAAAATAGATTTATTGTATATTTTATAAGCAATTTATATATAAAATTGATTAATTATATATTAAATATATGTTTTTTGCATAAATAAATGATGATTTTGTAAGGTGTTAAAATTTTATAAAAAATGGTTTTAAAATAAATTGTATACAGTAAAAATGTTTAAAAAATTTATGCTGTGTAAAATATAGTTTAAATTCAGTTTGGTAAATTGTAAAAAATATATTTTATATATTAAAATATTTTATGCTAATTATATAAAAACAAATGTATACATTACATATTCGTCAAATTATTGACAGTTGGACAAGCTGATGTTAATATACAACAGGAGAACAACAGTGAGTACTGTATACAATCTTTACAATAATTCACTTGTTCGATAGATTACCGCATATAGATATGCAGTAATGTATTAACAATCAGAATAGAATGGACTTGGAGAACCCATTCGTGTGTGCAAATCAGTATCTGATTGTTAGACAAAAAATAAATTGAATGTTAAGGATATAACATTTCAAGTTACTTAAATTAAGGGGGATTAATTTATGAAAAAAAGGATTTTATCTGTATTAATGGTAGCAGCTATGACAACAGCAGTATTTGCTGGATGTGGAAGTTCATCAACAGGTTCAGCAGCAGGCTCAACAGCAGCAAGCACAGGTTCAGCAGCAGCTTCAGGCTCAGCTGCAGCAGGTGATGCTGAATATTCTATGATAGCAGGTACAACAACACCTGACGCACATCCATATAACCTTGGTCTTGTTAAGATGGGCGAACTCATCAACGAAAAGACAAACGGTGCAGTTAAACTTGACGTATTCGGCAACTCACAGCTCGGCGGCGAAAGAGACCTTATCGAAGGCCTTCAGCTTGGTTCTGTACAGGTAACTTGCGTATCTACAGCTCCTCTTTCAGGCTTTACAGATATGTTCCTTGTATTCGACCTTCCTTTCATTTTTGAAACAACAGAGCAGGCAAGAGCCGTAATGGACAGCGAAGTTGGCGAGCAGATTCTTCACTCTGTAGACGAACAGGGACTTGTAGGTCTTGCATGGTTTGAAAACGGTTTCAGAAACGTAACAAACAATGTTAAACCTGTTACAGTACCTGATGACCTTAAAGGCATTAAAATAAGAACAATGGAAAACCCAATTCATATGGCAGCTTTCAAAATAATGGGTGCTGACCCTACACCTATGGCTATGGGCGATGTATTCACAGCTCTTCAGCAGGGAACAATCGATGCAGAAGAAAACCCTGTACCTATTGTAGAAACAAACAAATTCTACGAAGTACAGAAATACATCTCTATGACAGGTCATCTTTTCAGCCCTGCACCTGTATTTATAGGTAAAGATTACTTTGAATCACTTCCTGCTGAATATCAGGATGCAATCAAAGAAGCAGCTGACGAAGCCACACCTTACCAGAGAGAGCAGATTGACGAGCAGAACGTATCCGGTCTTGAATCTCTTAAATCAAACGGCATGGAAGCTAATGAAGTAGAAAAAGCTCCTTTCCAGGACGCTACAAAGAGCGTTTATGATGAATATGTAAAAGAAGGCACAGGCTGTGTATCTCCTGACCTTTACAGCCAGGTTGAAGAAATCATTGCTCAGCATCCTGCTCAGTAATAGATTAAACTGACATTAAAACAAGCTTAAATTTAAAAACAACCCTAAAAGACTTCTAAAAAGGATTTTTACCCTTATTTTACCAATCATTTTAAAATTAAAGCTCTGAGACCTAACCAATCTCGGAGCTTTTTTTATTTTGTTTGTTTTTTTATAATAATGATGTTTTTTCAATTATTAATAGGCAGATTTATAATGATAAGTTATTTATATTAAAATGATATGTTAAAATTTTATGAAAAAACATAAAAAAACAGGCGGTGATAAGTATAGTTTTTTGAAATTGTTTTTAAGTAAAAACAAAGTAAAGGTGTGTATAAGATTTTTTTTGAAAAAACATTTGTATTTGTTATAAAAAGTTGGTATTTTTATATAAAAATTGAATGTTGTATACAAAGGGATACTAAATATTGACAGAATAAAAACAAAATGTTATCATACAACCGCAGCGTAATAAGAGTGCAGTATAGTTTAATATATAGTTATTACGCATATATGATATATTATTGATAATTAAATCAGTAAATTCAATAGACGAATTTTATTGATAAATATTGATAAATAGAATAACTGATATAAGTATTACGATTAAACAAGTATTAAAGTGTTAATATAATAACATTTAATAAATAAAAACTATATTTTAAGTTTTAGGGGGATTACAATGAAAAAGAGGATTTTATCCGTTTTAATGGTGGCAGCTATGACATCTGCTGTATTTGCAGGCTGTGGCAGCTCATCAACAGGTTCAGCAGCAGGTTCAACAGCAACAAGCACAACAGGTTCAGCAGCAGGCTCAACAGCAGCAGGTGACTCTGAATACGCTATGATTGCAGGAGATACACTTCCTGACACACATCCTTACAACCTTGGTCTTAATAAGATGGGAGATCTTATAAAAGAAAAGACAAACGGTGCAGTAACACTTGACGTATTCGGCAACTCACAGCTCGGAAGCGAAAGAGACCTTATCGAAGGCCTTCAGATTGGTTCTGTACAGGTAACATGTATCTCTACAGCTCCTCTTGCAGGCTTTACAGATATGTTCCTTGTATTCGACCTTCCTTTCATTTTTGAAACAACAGAGCAGGCAAGAGCCGTTCTTGACAGCGAAGTTGGTATGCAGATTCTTCATTCAGTAGATGATCAGGGTCTTGTAGGTCTTGCTTGGTTTGAAAACGGTTTCAGACAGGTAACAAACAACGTACGTCCAATCACAGTTCCTGATGACCTTAAAGGCATCAAGATCAGAACAATGGAAAACCAGATGCATATGGCGGCTTTCCAGATAATGGGTGCTGACCCTACACCTATGGCTATGGGTGACGTATTCACAGCTCTTCAGCAGGGAACAATCGATGCAGAAGAAAACCCTGTTCCTAACGTAGAAACAAACAAATTCTACGAAGTACAGAAATACATCTCCATGACAGGCCATATCTTTAGCCCTGCACCTGTATTTATAGCTAAAGATTACTATGATGCTATGCCTGAAGAATATCAGACAGCTATCCAGGAAGCAGCTACAGAAGCAGCTCCTTACCAGAGAGAGCAGATTGACGAGCAGGAAGCTACAGGTGTTGAAACACTTAAAGAAAACGGTATGGAAGTTAACGATGTTGACAAGACTCCGTTCAAAGAAGCTACAGCTCCAATCTATGATGAGTATGTAAAAGAAGGCACAGGCTGCGTATCACCTGAAATCTATCAGCAGGTTCAGGAAATTATTGCTCAGCATCCTGCACAGTAATCAAATTTCAAATTAAAACATTTAAAAACCAATTTTATAAATTAAGCTCCTAAAAGGATTTTTTTACCCTTATTATCCTTTTAAACTAAAGCTCTGAGATCTAACCAATCTTAGAGCTTTTTTTAGTTTAATTATTTCAGTCATATATTTAGGGTTATTTACAGAAATATTGAAAAATAAGGGATTTAAAGGAGATATAAGGTATGTATAAATAATATTTAAATGAAAATAACATATATAAAAATAAGATATATTTTAGTTCAAAAACTCTATAGTGGGCAAAGAGTTACCAATTTTTTGTATTTTTATATTTATATAATATTAATTTTTAAGACTCTCTCCGATGGAATAATGTCTATATGGTATAAACATATACAATATAGCCAAAAACTATACATATAAATTGTGCAGTATATATAAAAAGTTTAATGAAAACATTAGGTTTCGTTAAATTTGACAAATGAAACCTATAGTGATAGTATATGTTCAACAAAAACAAATTGAATATTGTATTTTGGATACAAACATTAAAGGTGATTTGAAGGATGTAATTGTTATGAAAAACTTATATTCGGTATTAATGTCAGTAGCAGATGAAGAAATGGAAATGTTCGAGAAAAAACATAACATTTACTGCTTTTGCTAAACAAAAATAAAATTTTGTAAGATGTACTTCTGGGGAGGTAGTTAATATGAAAAATTTACGTTCTATAATGATGGCGGCAGCAGATACGGAAAAAGAAAAGAAGGCAGTTGAAAACAGCAAATATTGTTATAGCCTTGTTCTTCCGCTTATGAAAAAAAGACCTTAAAAATTTTTAATTACTTTGAGAAGGTAATGATTATGAGAAACTTATATTCGGTATTAATAACAGTAGCAGATAGTGAAATGGAAAAGCTTGAAACGGAACACAATATTTACTGTTTCCGCTGATAATAAATTGAAAACAATTTGATAAAATCCCTAAATTATCAAAATAAAAACCCTTAGAATTTAAAAAATTAAAACCCCTTGACAAAAACAACTCCTGTGGATTAACCGACCATAGGAGTTGTTTTTTGTTTGAATTAATTTGCACAAAAAAATTTTTTGTCAATAGATATCTTCGATTTAAAGAAGTTTTAAAAATTAAAAATTGTATTTTTACATATGGAAATTTTAAATAAAATTTATTTTGAAAAAATACAAAATCGGTATTTGTAAATGGTTTTACAGCAGAAAGTTTTAATTAAACTAAAATAATATACCTTTATTTGTATAAAAAATCATGCATATGTATACCTTGCATAAGCGATGGCGGCAAAATTGGTTAATTATTACTATTTGCTGATATTATACAATAAAAATATACAAAACATATATAGATACAAATTTAATGATATGTATTTATTATATATATTGCAACAATTAATAATTAAAATATTAAAAAATGCTCTGCAAAATGTTATTTTCAACATTAAAAAAACATTTAAATATTAAAAAAGTTATTCTAATATTTTAAGAAATTATATAACGATTAGATATTGGATATTTCATTGACGTTAAAGATTTTAAAATGCTATTATGGCTGTGCAAAGAAAATTTGGATTTAATAATTAATAAAAGTAAATTCCGAATATAGTTTAAGGGGGATTTTTATGAAAAAAAGAATTTTATCTGTATTAATGGTAGCGGCAATGGCAACGGCGGTGTTTAGTGGCTGTGGTTCTTCAAATGCTTCTTCAGGCTCCGGCACAGCTGCCGGAAGTAAGTCGGCTTTATCTAAAGAAGGCTCTGAATATACAATTATTGCGGGAGTTTCCACACCGGATAATCACCCGTATGCTTTGGGTCTTAATAAAATAGGTGAGCTTTTAAGTGAAAAAACAGAAGGTGCCGTTTGTATTGATGTGTTCGGAAATTCACAGCTTGGAAATGAGCGTGACCTTATAGAAGGCCTTCAGCTTGGTTCGGTACAGATGACTTGTGTATCAACGGCTCCTCTTTCCGGCTTTACGGATATGTTCCTTGTATTTGACCTTCCGTTTATTTTTGAAACAACAGAACAGGCAAGAGCCGTAATGGACAGCGAGGTCGGAGAACAGATTCTTCATTCTGTAGATGAACAGGGACTTGTAGGTCTTGCTTGGTTTGAAAACGGTTTCAGAAACGTAACAAATAATGTGCGTCCTATAACGGTTCCTGAAGACATGAAAGGAATTAAAATAAGAACCATGGAAAACCAGATTCACATGGCAGCGTTTAAAGCTATGGGTGCTGATCCTACACCTATGGCAATGGGCGATGTATTTACGGCTTTACAGCAGGGAACGATAGATGCCGAAGAAAATCCTGTGCCTATAATAGAAACAAATAAATTCGGAGAAGTACAGAAATATCTCTCTATGACAGGACATCTTTTCAGTCCGGCACCTGTTTTCATATCTAAAGATTACTATGATGCTATGCCGGAAGAATATCAGACAGCTATAAAGGAAGCGGCTGCCGAAGCTACACCTTATCAAAGAGGACAGATTGACGAGCAGAATGTTTCGGGTCTTGAATCTCTTAAATCAGTGGGAATGGAAGTAAACGAAGTTGAAAAACAGCCGTTTAAAGATGCAACACAGGTGGTGTATTCTGAATATGTAAAAGATGGGGCATCTTGTGTATCTCCTGATCTTTTAAACAAGGTTGAAGAAATTGTTGCTCAGTATCCGGCAGAATAAGATTTATTTGTAAATTAATCTCCTAAAAGGATTTTTTACCCTTATTTAATCCTTTTAAAATAAAAGCCTTTTGATTTAACCAATCAAAAGGCTTTTTGAATGTTACGCTTTAGCAAGACAAATCCCCCTGTTATACAGGGGGAGTAAAATAGCTTTAGCTTTAAGAAAATAACCC
>CAKQPE010000015.1 GCA_934256695.1 uncultured Eubacteriales bacterium | reverse complement strand
CGAAAATTTTTTGAAAAAAATTTAGTAAAACTTTTGGTAAAATGCAATTTCATTGCATTTTTTGTAAATCCATTTGCAAAGCTTTTAAACCCTTCCGTCAAACCTTCGGTTTGCCACCTCCCCTTTCAGGGACGGCTTATGGGTAATTTTATACTTAGTCCCAAAATACCGTGACGAAAGTCACGGTATTTTACTAGAAGTTTAGGTCAAGCCTTTTCAAAGGCTTGTGGGGTATTGGGGCAACGCCCCAAGGTCTTACATAAATTTATATTAGTTTTATAAGATCTAAAAAAATTATGCCATAATAAATCATTATGGCTTTTTCTATATTATTAGATAATTGTTATTAGCAACAAACAGAATTATAATTATATCAAAGGAGTTGATAATATGGCAATTTTAACAATAGAAGATATAAAAAAAGCAAAAGAAAGGATAAGCGGATACATAAGACGCACACCTTTGTGGGAAGAAGGCCGATTGGAGGAATTTGTGGGCTGTAAACTTTATTTAAAGCCGGAAAACTTACAGCTTACAGGTGCTTTTAAAATAAGAGGTGCATTAAATACCGCACTTTCTCTTTCGAAGGAAGAACTTGAAAAAGGCATAATTACAAGCTCGTCGGGAAACCATGCACAGGCATGTGCATATGTAGGCAGAATGTTGGGTATACACGCAACGGTTGTTATTCCGGAGGATGCACCTAAGGTAAAAATAAACAATGCCAAACGTATGGGAGCAGAGGTTATTCTTTGGGACAGATCATATGCCAAAAGATGGGAAAAGGTATATGAAGAAGAGAAACTTCACGGATATGTACCTATACACCCATATGAAGAACCACGTGTAATGGCAGGACAGGGAACAATAGGTCTTGAAATACTTGAAGATTTGCCTGATGTTCAGACCGTAGTGGTACCAATCGGCGGTGGCGGACTTATATCCGGTGTTTCTACGGCAATTAAAGAGACAAACCCTAATATAAGAGTAATCGGTATTCAGGCGGCAGCAAGCTGCCCGTATTATGCAAGCAGAATGGCAGGAAAACCTACACCTCCGCCTTTTAACGGAGAAGAAACTTTGGCAGACGGAATTTCTTGCACTGCTGTAGGCAAAAATCCTTATCCGATTATAGAAAAATATGTTGATGAAATAGTCACTGTTGAAGAAGATTCAATAAAACAGGCAGTTAAACTTATTGCAGATAAAGCCAAATTTATAGTTGAGCCTACATCGGCAGTTGTAATAGCGGCATTTCTGGAAAAGAAGGTCAAGGTTGACAAAGACGAAAAGGTATGTGCTTTGCTTACAAGCGGAAACTATGATATAGACAAACTTGGAAAAATTTATAATGACGAAGAAGTAAACGGAGTTAAGCTGCATTAAATAAACTCAAAAATCAAATGGGATAAACTTTTAGGAGGTAATCCTTATGGCAAAAACAACAGTTACTTTAGAGGATATACTTGAAGCAAGAGAGAGAATTAAACCTTATGTGGTAAAAACACCTCTTTTAAACATTGACAAGCTTGATGAAAAACTTGGCTGTGAAGTGTATCTTAAAGCAGAAATGCTTCAGAAAACAGGTGCTTTTAAAGCAAGAGGAGCTTTTAACAAGGTGCTTACACTTACAGATGAAGAACGCAAAAAAGGCATTATTTTCAGTTCATCGGGAAATCATGCGGCGGCATGTGCATATGTAGGCAAAAAATTCGGTATTGATGCCTATGCCGTTATGCCACATGACACACCTAAAGCAAAAATCGAAAACTGCGAAAAATACGGCGGACACGTTATTCTCTGGGACAGGGATTATCAGGCAAGAGTAAAAAAGGTTGCCGATGAAATTGCGGAACACGGATATACACTTGTTCACGGCTTTGATGACTATGATGTAATGGCAGGACAGGGAACAATAGGTCTTGAAATACTTGAAGATTTGCCTGATGTTCAGACGGTAGTAGTGCCGATTGGCGGCGGCGGACTTGTGTCCGGTATTTCAACGGCAATAAAAGAAAGCAATCCTAATATAAGGGTTATCGGTGTTCAGGTGGCGGCTGCATGCGCTTATTATCTCAGCCGACTTAACGGAAGACCTACAAGAATGACATCACAGCCTTCTTTGGCAGACGGTATCGGCTGTTCATATCCTACAGAAAATCCATATCCGATAATTGCCAAGAATGTTGATGAAATTGTTATTGTTTCCGAAGACCATATAGCAGAAGCCGTTAAGGTTATAGGTGAATATGCTCATCTTGTTGCAGAACCTACATCTGCCGTTGTAATTGCCGCACTTCTTGAAGGAAAAATAAAAGTTTCTCCTGATGAAAAGGTTGCCTGTGTTCTTACATCGGGAAATTATGATATAGACTTGGTAGGAAAATTCTACAAAGACGAACACGTTGAACCTACAGGGGACTGATACAGTAAGTATATTCATAAAAAGAGGAGATTAAAAATGAAAACATTGCTTCTTAACAACACAGACGTTGGCAAGCTTATTGACCTTGACGATATTTATAAAAAAGTAGAAGAAGGTTATAAATCATTTAACAGCGGAAAGGTAGTTCAGCCGCCTATTATGCATATTTTAAGTCCCACAACAGGCAAAGGCTTCGATTTTAAGAGCTGTCTTAATGAGGACTCGGGTTTCTTTTCAAACAAGGCTTCATCAGGCCCATATAACTATGTAGAACTTTATGATGGGGATACAACGGAATTGGTTTGCATTATGGAAGGTAATTATATAAGAAATCTCAGAACAGCGGCAGGGGCGGCAATAGCTAACAACTATCTTTCAAGAAAAGATGCAAAAAGCTATTTTGCTTTCGGTACGGGCAGAATAGGCAAAGCCGCTTTAAGGGCAACGATGAGGGTAAGAGACCTTAAAGACGTTTATGTATTTGGTTTCCTTGAAGGCGAAAACGATGCATATATCGAGGAAATGAAAAAGGATTTTCCAAATGTAAACTTCCATTCCTGCAAAACAGTGGAGGAAGGCTGCAGAAATGCAGATATTATAGTATCGGTTACACTTGCCAAAAAAGGTCCGCAGATTTTCAAAAAATGGCTTAAACCTGGAACACATATTACGGAAATAGGTGTTGATTCACTGGGCAAACAGGAACTTGACACAAGCTGTTTTGACGGAACAAAGATTTATAACGATACTGTTGATATGTGTACTCTTTACGGCGATACACACAACGCTATTGAAGCAGGAGTTATTACAGCCGAAAATATTGTGGGCGAAATAGGTGAAGTTATTCTCGGCAAAAAGCCTGGTCGTGAAAATGACGAAGAAATCACAGTGTACGATACAGTAGGCATGGGAATACAGGATAACGCCATGGCTGTAAGTATTTATAAACAGGCTGTTGAACAGGGTATAGGTACATACTTTGAGTTTATATGAGGTACTTTGAAATTTGAATAAATAAAAATTTAGCAAAGACCTTGAGACTCTGTCTCAAACTCTGTGAGCCTTTGAAAAGGCTCAAGCGAAACTTTTAGTAAAATACCGTGACAAAGTCACGGTATTTTGGTGTTAATTATAAAATTTTCGTTAATGGATTTACTAAAAATGCAATGAAATTGCATTTTATCAAAAGTTTTACTAAATTTTTTTCAAAAAATTTTCAGGGTTTGGGGTGAAACCCCAAGGTCTTTAAGGTCGCTAAATTTATATTTTTGTAATTAGCCTTCTCTTTAGGGAGAAGGCTTTATTGCTTTAACTATTCCTGTAGGGAAAAGGAGAACGGCGTATAATAACGGCATTGCAAACATTTGAGCCAAGGACGGAATGTTAAATAGTTTTGTAATAACCGTATAAGAAAAAACGGCACATATAAAACAAATGATATGGTATTTTATTATTAAATATTTTATATTGAAAAATTTATCGGATATAAAAACGGCGGGTATTACGGCAACCGATGAAGATATTAAAGAGCCGTATAAAAATGCACGTATTCCCAAAAGGGGCATTATAAAATATATTGCACCGATACTTGAAAGAGATGATAAAATACCTATTATAAAGAGCTGAAAATGTTTTCCGACGCTGTTTAAAATACTGTTAGTTGTAATTTGAATATACATCAAAGGACAAATAACAGACATCATTTTGAGCATTTCTCCAAGCTGTGGCATTGAATATATGACATTGCAAATTTCTTCGGCAAAACAGAACAAAAAAACTGCCGAAAAACACGATGATACGGCAGTAAAGCATATGCTCCTGTTTACCGTTACCTGTGCGGAAAGCTGTTTTTTTGCGGTACGCTGTTTTGATATGGCAGGAACCATGGTTGTTGATACAGCAGAAAGAATAGATGACGGAAAATGTATAAGGGGCATTATCATTCCCGTAAAACAGCCATAGTTGCTTATGGCATACGCACTGTCGGCATAAATACTTAAACGCAGAGGTATAAGTATGTTTTCGACAGCAGAAAGAAAAGATGCTGCCGCACGTGATGAGGAAAGCGGAATTGCCATTGAAAGAATTTTTTTGTATACTGTTGATAAAGAAAGGGTTGACTTTTTTTGACAGTTGTTTTCTTGTGTTATAAAAAGAAAAAATACAACGAGAAGAAATGAAAAAACTTCACCGAAAACTACCGATATTACAGCTGCCGAACAGGCTGAGGTTATATTTTTGGGTGAGAAAACAGTTATTACCGTAAAAAGAGAAACCATTCTTACACTTTGTTCAAATATTTGGCAGAATGCAGGAAATATATTTGTCTGTTTGCCGAGAAAATAACCTTTTATACAGCTTCCGCAAGCCATAAATGGCAGACAGAAACTGAGAAGTTTAAGCAGGTTTCCCGCACGAATGTCTTTTATGAAATGTGTGGCAGCAATATCGGAATAAAAAAACATTGCCGCACCCAAAGACAGGCTCAGAAAAAGAGTAAGCGAAAGAGCAGCTTTTAATATAAGATTGCAGTTGGAATTAAGATTTTTGGCACTTTCTTCGGAAATAAGTTTTGAAACGGTTGTTGTTATTCCGGAGGCAGTGACGGAATAACAAAATATGTATATGGGCATTATAAGCTGAAACAGTCCGACAGCTTCCGCCCCTATGGTTTTTGACATATAAACTCTGTAAAAAAAGCCTATAAATCTGGTTATTATATTAGAAAGCATAAGTATGAAACAGCCTATAAGAAAACTGTTTTTTCGCATTTTTACGGTCTCCTTGACAGTTATTCTTTATATACTTATTCATTACGGTTAACAAAAATTAATTTAAAAATATTTTTTAAACGGGAGAAACAAAAATGTTTGATATAGCAGAAGAATTAAAGAAGCTTCCATCAAAACCGGGAGTATATATAATGAAAAACGCCGATGACGAAATAATATACGTGGGAAAGGCAATAAGCCTTAAAAACCGTGTGCGTCAGTATTTTCAGTCAAACAAAAATCATTCGGCTAAGGTTATAAGCATGGTAAAGCATATAGCCGAGTTTGAATATATTGTAACGGACAGCGAAAGAGAAGCACTTCTTTTGGAATGCAATTTAATAAAGGAACACAGCCCAAAGTATAATATTATGCTTAAAGACGATAAAATGTATCCTTATATAAAAGTGACCGTAAATGAAACTTTTCCGAGAGTTTTTATGGTAAGAAGAATAGAAAAAGACGGTGCGGAATACATAGGCCCTGTTACAGACGGATATGCTGTAAAGGAAACAATAGAGATGGTAAACAAAATGTGGCCTTTAAGAAAATGCAGAAAAGTTTTGCCGAGAGACTTCGGAAAGGAAAGACCGTGCCTTAACTATCATATAGGTCAGTGCTGTGCACCTTGCCAAGGTAATGTAACAAAAGAGGAATATGCCGTATATGTAAATGAAGCCTTAGATTTTCTGAAGGGAAAACACAATGATATTTTGAAAAAAATGGAACAGAAAATGAATGAGGCATCGGAAAAACTTGAGTTTGAAACAGCCGCAAAGTACAGGGACAAAATAAAATATATAAAAAGCATAGAACAAAGACAGAAAATATCAAACACAGGTCTTAATGACAGCGATGTAATAGCTTTTGTACGTGCTTTCGATGAAGCACTTATACAGGTGTTTTTTGTAAGAAACGGAAAAGTAATGGGCAGAGAGCATTTTCTTATAAACAATACGGAAGGAATGAGCCGAAGTGAAATTATAACTGAGTTTGTAAAACAGTTTTACAGCGGAACGGCTTTTATACCGAAAGAGCTTATACTTTCGGAGGATATTGTTGAGGATGAAAAAGAGACTGTGTCGGATTTTCTTTCTTATTTAAAAGGAAGTAAAGTAATACTTACCGTACCGGTAAAAGGAGAAAAGAAACACCTTGTGGAGCTTGCATATAAAAATGCATCTATTACTTTTGAACAGTTTGGAGAAAAAATAAAGCGTGATAACGCAAAGACTAAGGGTGCCGTTGAGGAGATAAGTTCGGCTCTCGGACTTGAAAAAGTTCCCGAAAGAATAGAAAGCTACGATATTTCAAACATACAGGGATTTTTCTCCGTAGGGGCAATGGTTGTATTTGAAAACGGCAAACCAAAGAGAAGTGACTACAGAAAGTTTAAGATAAAGACAGTTGTGGGTGCAAACGATTTTGCCAGTATGCAGGAGGTACTTACAAGGCGAATAAATCATAGTATCAAAGACAGTATGGACAAAAAAGAAAGCGGATTTGTAAGACTGCCGGATCTTATACTTATGGACGGAGGCAAACCACAGGTAAAGGCAGCAAAGCTGGTTATGGCATCATTCGGACTGGATATTCCGATTTGCGGTATGTTTAAAGATGACCATCACCGTACAAAAGGACTTTTGTACGAGGACAAAGAAATTTACCTTCCTGCCAACTCGGAAGGATTTAAGCTTGCAACAAGAATACAGGACGAGGTACATCGGTTTGCCATAGAGTATCACCGAAAACTGCGTGAAAATGCACAGGTGGATTCCGTATTGAATCACATACCGACTATAGGAGAAAAGAGAAGAAAAGCGTTGTTAAAGTATTTCGGAAGCATAGAAAAAATAAAAAATGCCGAGGTAGAGGAACTTCTTGAGGTTGAAGGAATGACCATACCTTCTGCCGAAGCGGTTTACAGTTTTTTCAGACAGCAAAAACCGGAAACTAAATAAGATATTGGCATATTGATAAATTTAACCTAAACTTTCAAAAAAAGTTTGGGTTAAATTTTTTCGCAGCCTTAAATACTTCAACCTATAGAATAAACTTATCAAACAAACTTAAAACTCTATATTAAACTATAGAATTTTGTATCGAAACAATTTGCTGTTATTTTATATGTTTGTGCTAAATATATTTGATTTTATATCGTCTCTGTGTTAATATTTGGATTATAAAAGTATTTGCGGCAAATTTTTGTTTTGGTGTATTTTACAGTAAAACATAAGTAATTAACTGTATATTTTGGGGGAATTTAAGTGTATAGTGCATCGGTTGAAAAGCTTGCAAGTGAATTTAAATTAAAAAACAATCTTCCCGAGATTTCGCTTGAAGGAAGGACTATAAAAAATTCTGCCGTAAACAGACCGGCTTTGCAGCTTGCGGGATTTTTTGATTATTTTGAAAGTGATGCCATTCAGATTATAGGTCGTGTTGAACATGCATATCTGGACAGACTTGAGCCTGTTTTCAGGGAACAGATTTTGAGAGAATTGTTTTCTTATAAATTTCCGTGCTTTATTGTTTGCGGAGGTTTAGAAGTTTTTCCTGAAATTCTGGTTTTCAGTGAAGAATTTAACGTACCTGTATTTTCTACTGATATGCAGGAATCGGATTTTATGGAAAATGCCGCAAAATGGCTTAAAAACGAACTGGCACAGAGAGTTACAATACATGGAGTATTGGTTGATATATACGGTGTAGGCGTACTTATAATAGGTGACAGCGGAATAGGCAAAAGTGAGGCAGCGTTGGAGCTTATTAAAAGAGGTCACCGATTGGTTGCAGACGATGCCGTTGAAATTAAAAAAGTATCCTATGACACACTTCAGGGAACTTGTCCGGAGCTTATAAGACATTTTATAGAAATAAGAGGAATAGGCATAATAGATGTTAAAGAGCTTTTCGGTGTAGGTTCCGTTAAACAGATAAAGAACATAGAACTTGTTATAAAACTTGAAATGTGGGAAGAAGGAAAGAAATATTCCAGAATAGGATTAAACGATGAAACCTATGAGATACTTGGGGTTAAGCTGCTTTCGAACACAATACCTATAAGACCGGGCAGAAACATAGCCGTTATATGTGAGGTTGCCGCCATGAATGTAAGACAGAGGCTTATGGGATATAGTGCCGAAGAAATACTTAATGACCGACTAATGGCGATGAACAATAAAAACAAAGAATAAAATGGTATGGAGGTGCCGATAATGTATAGACTGGGTGTTAATTTTGATTTGACATATATTACAGCCGGTATTGTGGATGAGACAGGAAAGATACTGATTAAGGAGTCTATACCGACTCTTAAATACAGAAATTTTGAAGAAATAGTAAAAGATATGGCTCATCTTTGTATAAGAGTAGCAGATAAATATGGTCTTAATATTGACAATGATATAGAGTTTATAGGCATAGGCTGCTACGGAAGTACAGATTCTAAAAACGGAACTATTATTTATTCAAGCTATTTTGGTTTTAAAAATGTTGCATTAGCAAAAGAAATGAAAAAATATGTAAATATCCCCGTTTACTGCGACAATGACGCAAACTGCTATGCATTGGCCGAAAACCGCATAGGTGCAACAAAAGGTCTTAGAAATACGGTAATAATAACAATAGGTACTGCCATAAGCGGCGGTATAATAATAGAGGACAAAATATATCCTGGTCTTGCATATGGAGCAGGTGAGTTCGGGCATCACGTAATAATTTACGGCGGAGAACAGTGCGAATGCGGAAGAAACGGCTGTTGGGCAGCTTATGCTTCAACTCATGCACTTGTAAGAGATGCAAGAATAATGGCTGTAAGGCACCCTGAAAGTATGCTCTTTAAAATGGTAAATGGCGATATAAGGCTTATGTCATTCGGAACGCCTTTTGCCGCAGCCAAAAAAGGTGATCCTTATGCACAGCAGGTAGTTGACGAGTATACAAAATATGTTGCACTTGGGCTTATAAATGTAGTAAATGTTTTACAGCCAGAAGCAATAGCAATAGGCGGAAAAATAAGAAAAATAGGACAGGATTTTATAAATAATGTAAATAAAATAGTTTCCGCAAAAACCTTCGGTCAGTATGAAGATGACAAAAAGACAAAAGTCATTATGTGTGACTTGGACTATGATGCAGTAATAATAGGAGCAACTATGCTTAAATAAAAAATAAATTTGTTGGAGGTTTTTGGTTTAATGAGTATTTTTAAAACGCTTGTAGGTATAACCGGAGAAAAAAATGTTATGCTTAACGAGCCTATGAAAAACCATACATCTTTCAGAACAGGAGGAGAGGCGGATATTTTTGTCTCTCCTGACAGTATAAAATCCCTTAAAGATGTTATAAAGCTGTTTAGAGAAAATGATATTCCGTTTTATATATTCGGAAACGGCAGCAATATGCTTGTATCGGACAGAGGAATAGAAGGTGCTGTTATACACATAGGAAACGGTTTTTCATCAATAGAAGTAAAGGAAAATAAAATTACATCAGGTGCAGGGGCGATACTTTCCGCTGTTTCAAATGCAGCTCTCGAAAATTCACTTACCGGTTTTGAATTTGCATCAGGAATACCGGGAAGTTTCGGCGGAGCGGTTTTTATGAACGCCGGTGCATATGGGTCTGAAATAAAAAATGTAATAAAGTCGGTTCTTGTTCTTAATGAAAATCTTGAATTGGAAGAACTTTCAAAAGACAGGTTGGAGCTTGGATACAGAAGCAGTATTTTTCAGAAGAATAATTATATTATTCTCGGAGGAACAATAGAACTCGAAACCGGAAACAAAGACAATATTCTCTCTGAAATGAATGAACTTAATGCAAAAAGACGAGAAAAGCAGCCACTTAATTTTGCCAGTGCAGGCAGTACATTTAAGCGGCCGGAAGGATATTTTGCCGGAAAGCTTATTGAAGACAGCGGTCTGAAGGGAAAGACAATAGGCGGAGCACAGGTTTCCGAAAAGCACGCGGGATTTATAGTAAATACAGGAACCGCAACAACCGATGATATTATAAATCTTATGGATTTTTGCAAAAAGACAGTATACGAAAAATTCGGCGTTATGATTGAGCCGGAAGTGAGAATTACAGGCAGACCGTAAAAGATTTAGAGAAGGTGGTTTTATGAAACTTGTAATAGTAACGGGAATGAGTGGTGCCGGAAAAAGTACGGTACTGAAATTTCTTGAGGATATAAATTTTTATTGTGCCGATAATATACCGCCGATACTCCTTTTAAAGTTTGCTGAGTTATTTGAACAAAACGGTGAAATGGATAAAATTGCTCTTGGTGTTGATATAAGGGGCGGTAAGATGTTTAAAGACCTTTTTGAGGGCCTTAACCAGCTTACAGCGGAAGGATATGAGTATGAGATACTTTTCCTTGATGCATCTGATGAAACACTTATAAACCGATTTAAAGAGACAAGACGAAGCCATCCGCTTTCAAAGAAAGGCTCTATAGAAGAAGGAATAAAAAAAGAAAGAGAGATACTAAAAGACGTAAAGAAAAAGGCAAATTATGTTGTTGATACATCTAAAATACTTACAAAGGAACTGAAAGAACAAATTAATAATATTTTTGTACTTAATACGGGTTTTGAAGGTCTTATGATAACGGTATGCTCATTTGGGTTTAAATACGGAATACCGTCAGATTCGGATTTAGTGTTTGATGTAAGATTTTTGCCTAATCCATATTATATACCGGAGCTAAAGGAGCTTACCGGAAACGATAAACCGGTATATGATTACGTAATGAACTTTGCCGAAAGCCACATATTTCTTGATAAACTGATAGCAATGCTGGAGTTTTTAATTCCGCAGTACATAAAGGAAGGAAAAACGAGACTTGTAATATCAATAGGCTGTACGGGAGGAAGGCATCGCTCGGTTACAATAGCCAATGCACTTTATAAAAAGCTTTCCGAGAAAAGGAAAAATGTAATAATAAAACATCTTGAATCTGATACAGCAGGAAGAAGCAGAAGATAATTTGCCAAAAAACAATAAGTTGTTTCTATAAAAATACATAAACTTTTGTGTAAGTCTATTCTAACGATAGAGTTTTGGTAATTTTTAATATGTTTTCTAATTTTTTACGGTGAATTTTTAGGGGGAGAATAAATTTGTCATTTTCTTCTAATGTTAAAAGTGAATTACTGCACTGTTTTGTAAAAGACACACATTGCATTGCGGCGGAAGTATCTGCAATAATAAATTTATGCGGTCAAATTACAGAAAAAGAAAATAAAATTTGTATAAAAATTCAAACGGAAAATACTTCGGTTGCAAGAAAGTGCTTTACATTAATTACAAAAAATTTTAATATAGACAGTAGGGTTGTGATAAAATGTGGCAGGAAGAACAGAAAGATAAATTCTTTTGCTGTTTCTGTCGGGGAAAAATCTTCCGGTGTGGATATGGAGAGATTTTTAGAGAAGTGTTGTTTTTATCGCGGCAATGACGGAAAATATAATTTAAACCATATTGATGAAAAATTATTTTACGATTCGTGTTGCCGCAAAGCATATATAAGAGGAGCGTTTCTTTCAGCAGGTTCGGTAAATGATCCCGGCAAAACATACCATATGGAATTTGTGGTATCGGACAAGGATTATTGCACAGAACTTATGAATGTTATAAATTCATTTGGTATTGAGGCAAAAAGCATAATACGCAAAGAGCATTATGTGATATACATAAAAGACGGCGAACAAATAGCAGATATGCTTAATATCATGGGGGCACATGTGTCTCTTATGGAATTTGAAAATATACGTATACTTAAAGATATGCGAAACAACGTAAACAGAAAGGTTAATTGTGAGACTGCGAATATAAACAAAACAATAAGTGCCGCTGTTAAGCAGATAGAAGAAATTGAGTTTATAAGGGATAATTACGGACTCAGTTACCTTCCGCCGGCATTATATGCCACAGCACAGGCAAGGCTGGATTATCCTGAAGCAAGCCTTAAAGAGCTTGGTGAGAAAATGAGTCCGCCTGTAGGCAAAAGCGGTATTAATCACAGACTGCAAAAAATTAGCCTTATAGCAGAAAACTTGATGAAGGGAATGGGATGAGAAAGTGACAGAAAAATCTATAATTGTTAAGAAAACTTTAGACACAAGAAATGCAGCTCTTTTTGTTCAGACAGCAAGCAAATATGAGAGCAATGTAAAAGTATCTGTTGATGAAAAGACAGTAAATGCCAAGAGCCTTATGTGTATAATCTCTCTCGGTATCTGTCCTGATACTGAAATTAAGATTTCAGCAAGCGGTGCTGATGAGTCAGAGGCTGTAAAGGAAATAGCAAGCGTTCTTTCATAAAGGTTTGCAGGTTGGGTAAAATAAAAGATATTATACATAATTATATATATTTTTTAAAACTAAAATTATTTATAAACTGGGACAGATTAATTTCTGTTCCTTTTTTATATTTAATCTAATCTATAATACTATAAGACTGATGTACACTTGGGAGATAAGGTAAGCCTCAGTGTTCGGTTATCATAAATTACTGACAACCGAACACTGACCACTTGTGACGCATTACTATATAGTCATACAGTTTTTATTTTCTTTATTAAGTCATTTAAATCTTCGGCTAAGCTGAGAACATTAAGTGCGGTAACAAGAGAAAAGCCTATTTTTAATAAAGCAGAAATATCTTTGTCTTTGCGTTTTTCTTCGTTTGCAATTAAAAACATAATAAGTGCTGCAATTAATGTAAATATTCTTACTTGGGTTTTGCGGATGCTTTTTAATTCATATTTAATATCATTCAAAATCGGTTCATATTTCATTTTTTATACCTCCTTGTTTTTAGAATAAAATAAAAATACTTCTTTTTAAGAATATCATAATTTAATCTCAAAAAGAAGTATTCAAAAGCAGGATATTTAGTTTTTAATCGTTATCTTCTTCATCTTTGTAGTCCGGATCAACCTTAACTATAGCCTCATATATACGTCTGCTGTTGGCTTTGGTAACGGTAACTGTAAGCTGTTTATAAACAAAACTGTCGCCTACCTTAGGGAAACGGTTCATTTCCTCGGTTATCCAGCCGCCTACGGTACTGCTTTCAAAATCGTTTTTCATTTCAAACAAATCAAACATATCATCAAGATTAGCACCGCCCATTACACGGTATTCGTTTTCACCTGTTTTTATGAAGTCCTCAACAACTTCATCATGCTCGTCCCAGATTTCACCTACAAGTTCCTCAAGTATATCCTCAAGAGTTACTATGCCAAGTGTTCCGCCGTATTCATCGGTTATAACTGCTATATGTGTTTTGTTTGTCTGCAAAAGAGTAAGAAGCTCCGAAATTTTCATGTTCGGTATAACATACAGAGGCTTACTCATTATATCTTTTATATCGCCTTTAAACTTATTTGAATTATAAAAGTCCTTCTGGTTTATAATGCCTATGATGTTGTCGATAGTGTCCTTATAAACAGGCAGTCTGGTAAAGTTGCTTTCGCAGAAAACCTTATCGATTTCATCTCTGTCGGTGTCTTCTTCAACAGCCACAATGTCGACTCTCGGAGTATGTACGTCTGTAACCTGAATATCATTGAATTCTATGGCATTACGTATAAGCTCGCCTTCCTCGTTGTTTATGCCGCCGTCATCCTGCACTTCCTCAACCATTGTAAGGAGCTCTTCTTCCGTAAGGCCTCTTTCTTCATCGCTGACGAATATTTTTCCCAAAAATTTACGCCAGAGTGAGAAAATAAAGTTAAGCGGTGAAAGAACTATACAGAAAAAATTTACAAGCGGAACAACAGCCATAGCAAATTTTTCCGGAAAATCCTTAGCCAATGTTTTTGGTGTAATTTCACCGAATATAAGTACAAGTACAGTCATTACAACAGTGGATATTGTAGCACCGTGCTTAGGAAAATATTTTATAAATACAACAGCTGCCAATGAAGAAGCGGAAATATTTACAATATTGTTTCCTATAAGTATTGTAGAAATCAGCTTATCATATTTTTCGTTAAGCTCTAAAACAGCAGCGGCTTTTTTGTTTCCATTGTTTGCCATGTTTTTCATTCTTATTTTGTTTATTGTAGAAAAAGCCGTTTCTGTTGCAGAGAAAAAAGATGAAAAAGCAATAAGAATAATAAGAATAATAATCGGACCTAAATTGTCTGTGTCCATTTGGACTTGATTCCCCCTAATTAAATAAATTAAACAATAATAAAACTGTGCAGATATTTTTACATTATGTAAAATCCGCACTCTGTAAATGATACAAAAATACCATTATTGCCTTACATAATAACAAATATCTGTATTTGTGTCAATAAAGACATTAGTGTTTAAGCGAAATTTAACAAAGTTGGGATTTTAATATTTCGCTTAAAACCTCAGCAATTTATAAACTTATCGAACTGAAAGCCACTTCGAAAGCCGTCCCTGAAAGGAAAAGTGGCAAACCGTAGGTTTTACGGAAGGGTTTGCCTTCTCCCTTATGGAGAAGGTGGCACAGCGATAGCTGTGACGGATGAGGGGAAAAGATTTTTATACAAAGTTTTAATAAAACGAATTAAATTTAATTTTTCCCAAATGGGAAAGAGGGATTTGCAGGAACTTTTTTATCGGAAAAGTTCCCTGCACCTTTAAAAACTCTTTAAGACCGCACATTCCATGTGCCTCCGGAAACAAGCCTTGTAAAGTTTTTGGCAACGGATACAGAATTTATTATTAATTAAATCGGAACGGGACGTTGACGCCTTCCAAGAAATGGAAGGCTAAAAGCAATACAAGAGAGATTTTATTCGGCAAAATTTTTGAAAAGCCAAATCTTAATAACACAGCTTATAATTTTGTCCCGAAAAACGCAATGAAATTGCGTTTTAATAAGAGTTTTGATCCAACTTTTTCAAAAGTTGGTCAGGGTTTGGGGTGAAACCCCAAGGTCTTGTTCTGTTAAAGGAAATTATTGCCAAACAGTTGAAAAAAAATGCTCATGTTGATATAATAAAGCGAATTTGTACTTTTTGAATTGATAAATAAATAACGATTAAAATGCTATTATCAATCGGTATTTATATTTTTAAGGAGGCATAAAAATGCTGATGGCTCTTGATGTGAGCAATATGAATATAGATATAGGTGTTATGGACGGATATGATATTAAATACCGTTTCAAAATGGCAACAAACAGTATGCAGACATCGGACGAAATAGGGAATATGATTTACAAATTCTGTGTATTTGAAAAAGTTGATATATCACGTTTGGAAACGATAGTTATATCATCTGTTGTGCCAAACATAATGTATTCTCTTACACATGGACTGAAGAAATATTTCGCAATAGATCCGCTTGTTGTAAACTTAGATATTAAAAGCTGTATAAAACTCGATATGGATTACCCGAGCCAGCTTGGAAATAACCGTCTTGTAAACATGGCAGCGGCATATAAACTCTATGGCGGACCGGCTATTGTTATAGATTATTCAACTGCTACGACATTTGATGTTTTTGACAAAAACGGTGTTTTTATAACAGGCATAACTGCGCCCGGAATAGATATATGTGCTTCGGCTCTTTATAAAAAGACGGCACAGCTGCCAAAGATTGAACTAAAAAAACCTGATAGCATATATTGCCGAAACATGGTTGAATGTATACAGGCAGGCATATATTACGGTCATGTTGGAGAAGCTCAGTATATAGTAAACCGTATAAAAGATGAGCTTGGATTAAGTGATATTAAAACGGTTGCTACAGGCGGTTTTGCAAGAAGCATTAATTGTGCGGAGCATTTTTTTGATGTATATGATCCATTTTTATCATTTAAAGGCATGAGACTTTTGTATGACATGAATAAGTAAGAAATATAAACAGGGAGGAGAATTGATATATGCTTCTTGTAATAGATGTGGGCAATACCAATATGGTTATAGGGCTTTACAAAGGCGACAGCCTTATAAAAACATGGCGTATGAACACACAGACAAACCGTACATCAGACGAAATAGGTATTATAATAAATTCGTTTTTTAAAGACGATAACATAGATTTAAAAGAAATTACAGGTGCTATAATAGCTTCTGTTGTGCCGAACATAATGTATTCTCTTACGCACAGTATAAAAAAATATATAGGCATAGAGCCTATGGTTGTCTCTGCCGATATGGATTTGGGAATAACAATAGTAAGAGATAACCCAAAGGAATGTGGTATAGACAGAGTAGTTGATGTTGTAGCGGCAAAAGAGCTTTATGGAACACCGGCAATAGTAATAGATTACGGTACAGCCAATACATTTGATGTTATAAATGAAAAAAATGAGTTTATAACCGGTTTTATAACAGCAGGTGTTAAGATATGTGCAGATGAGCTGTACAGCCGTTCGGCACAGCTTCCGAAGGTAGAACTGGTATCACCTAAAAGCATTATTGCAAAGGACACTGTTTCAAGTCTTCAGATAGGCATAGTAGCCGGAAGAATAGGTGAAACAATAGGGATTATAAATGCACTTAAAGAAGGGCTTAATATCCCCGATGCAAAGGTAGTGGCTACAGGCGGGCTTGCCAACATAATTGATCCGAACAGAGAGATTTTTGACGTATACGACCCTGTGCTTACTTTAACGGGCATAAAGATAATTTACGACAGAAATAAGTAAAGACCTTGGGGTTTCACCCCAATGCCCCGACCAACTTTTGAAAAAGTTGGATCAAAACTTTTAATAAAAAGCAATTTAAAACAAATAGTTTTAAATTGCTTTTTTAGTTAAAATATAAAATATTGTTTTTTGCCGAAAAACGCAATGAAATTGCGTTTTAATAAAAGTTTAGGTCAAGCCTTTTCAAAGGCTTGCAGAGTTTGAGACAGAGTCTCAAGGTTTTTTAAGCAAAAAATAATCCCGGACTGCCGTTCCAATTTTTTGACACCTAGCCTTAGCTAGGTGGGTGTCCGCAAGCGTTTTGTTTTGTCTTCCTCAGCCCAAAGGGAATTAGTAAGAGGCCTGACATAGAAACTCTTTATAGGACTCCCGAATCAATAATGTAGGTTCAAAAATAATTGGTTTTCGTACAATCCAGGAATATAAACTTATTTAAACAATTCTTTTAATGACCTGATAAAAAATATCATACAGCCGAAAACTATAAAAATATCGGCTATGTTAAATACAGGTGCATTCTTAAATAATTTGAAAAATATAAAATCGGTAACAGAGCCTTTTTTAATTCTGTCAATAAGGTTTGCCAAAGCACCGCCAAGGCACATACTGAAACTTAATTTAAACAAAACCGACCTTTTCTCAGATGAAAGAAGAAACATCATAGCTGAACCGACAATACAGGTAAAACCTGAAACATATTTTACCAAATTAGGTTTTTGCGAAAGTTTGCCGTAAGAGAAACCTTTATTTTCTCTGTGCCAGATATAGAATTTATCTTTTATTATTTCTTTCTTTTCTTCTACAAAAAGTTTATCATGTATCAGTTTCTTTGTAAATAGGTCTGCTGATATTATGGTCAGAATGATAAATACATATACCATTTTTACCTCCCTGTTTATGGAATATCCAAAACAGTGTTACTATTTTTCTAAACAATATTCTATCACAAATAGATTACAATGAGAATAGTAATTTTACAAAAAATTTATATTTTTTATTGTTAACATTTTTCTATTCGGCATAATAAGACAGAATAAATTCTTGTATAAATTCTTAGAGGGTATTATAATAAATATATAACTAAAAATAATTTTTTACAAATGAAAGGTGGTTTTCCAATGGCTTTAGTAACAACAAAAAATATGTTTGAAAAGGCATTCAAAGGAAATTACTCTATAGGTGCATTTAATATCAACAATATGGAAATTATACAGGGTATTGTTGACTCATGTAAAAAGCACAATTCAGCAGTTATTCTTCAGGTTTCCAAGAGTGCTCTTAAATATGCTCATCCGCTTTATATCAAAAAAATGGTAGAAGCCGCTGTTGAAGAAACAGGTATAGATATTGCACTTCATCTTGACCACGGCCCTGATTTTGAAACTTGCAAAAAGTGTATAGAATATGGCTTTACTTCGGTTATGTTTGATGGTTCTCATTTTGATTATGAAGAAAATGTAGCCAAAACAAAAGAAATAGTTGACTATGCTCATGCAAGAGGTGTTGTTGTTGAAGCTGAGCTTGGAAAGCTTGAAGGTGTTGAGGACGAAGTTAAGGTTGAAGCCGGAAATGCAACATATACAGATCCTGATCAGGCTGTTGATTTTGTAAAACGTACAGGAGTTGACTCACTTGCAGTTGCAATCGGTACAAGCCATGGTGCTTATAAATTCAAAGGAGAAGCTAAGCTTGACTTTGAAAGACTTCAGGCTATAACAGACAAACTTGAAGAAGCAGGTTTCCATAATTTCCCTATAGTTCTTCACGGTGCATCTTCCGTAGACCAGAACACAGTTGCAGTATGCAATGAGTTTGGCGGACAGATTAAAGGTGCAAAGGGCATGCCTGTTGAAATGCTCAGAAAAGCATCTGAAATGGCTGTATGCAAAATCAATATGGATACAGATATTCGTCTTACAATGACAGCTGCCGTAAGAAAATCTCTTGTTGAAAAGCCGGAAGCATTTGACCCAAGAGGATACCTTGGTGACGGAAGAAATGATATTGAAGCTATGGTTGAATACAAGATTAAAAATGTACTCGGCTGTGAAAATTCAATGAACTGAGAAAAATAATTTATCGGATTAAAGCCGTCCCTGAAAGGGAAGGTGTCAAGCAAAGCGAGACAGAAGAGGGGTAATTTATGTCCAATCTGACATAATTATTCCCTCATTTTTTATTTGCTAAGGGAAATAATTTAAACACACAATTTTTCTGTGTAAAAAACAAATCTTAAAGTCTTTAAAAGGCTTTATTTTTTTGCTAAAATAAAAAGAAAAAACGGATATTTAAGAAGGAGAATAAAAAATGGGTATTACTATAAGAAATGCAGCACTTAACGACCTTGACACAGTGACGGAAATAGAGGCAGTATGTTTTCCTGCTGCGGAGGCGGCAACAAGAGAATCTTTTGAGGACAGACTCAAAACTTTTGCAGATTCTTTCTTTATTGCGGAAGAAAACGGAAAAGCGATAGGGTTTATAAACGGTGCTGTTACGGACTCTGTAACAATAACAGACGAAATGTTTGAGGATTCGTCTTTACATAATCCAAATGGTGCATACCAGTCGATATTCGGTCTTGACGTTATACCGGAAAAGAGAAAGAATGGCATTGCCGCAGAACTTATGAACCATATTATAGAGGACGCAAGAAAGAAGGGCAGAAAAGGGCTTATTCTTACCTGCAAGGACAAGCTGATACACTATTATGAGAAATTCGGATACAAAAATTTAGGTGTATCAAAGTCGGTTCACGGCGGTGCCGTATGGTACGATATGCTTCTTGAATTCTGAATACAAATGTGCATATTACACAAACAGATAAGAAAAAACTGAAATATTTTGAAATATTTTTGGATTTTGTACTTAAAATAGTGCATTTAATGTTGCAAATTTCATTAATATATCTTATAATAAGAATATAAAATATAAGTTCCATCAAAGAGGGGGAATTCATATGAAGAATGTAATAATCACAATAAGCAGACAGTACGGAAGCGGCGGACGCCAGATTGCACAGTTGCTTTCCAAAGAGCTTAATATTCCTTATTACGATAACGAACTTATCTCAATGGCGGCTGAAAAAAGCGGTATAAAAGACGAAATATTTAAAGATGCCGAACTTCAGGCAGGAAATAACTTCCTTTACCTTCTTTCAAGACTGGGTCCTGAAACACAGGTTTACGGTATGCCGTTTAACGAAAAAATATTTAATATCCAGTCACAGGTTATTCGTGATTTAGCTGCAAAAGGTCCTTGCGTTATAGTCGGCAGATGTGCGGATTATGTATTAAACGATTACCAGAATACGGTAAATGTATTTACATATGCACCTTTCCAGACAAGAGTTGCAAGAGCAGTTACTGAATACGGACTTAACAGAGAAAATGCTGAAAAAGATGTACGTAAGGTTGATAAAGCTCGTGAGTCATATTATAACTATCATACAGGCAATAAATGGGGCAATGCCGCAAACTATGACCTTATGATTAATATGAACTTCCTTACTCCGGAATCGGCAGTAAAGCTTATACTTGATTACCTTGATTTAAGAAGCGACGAGGAAGTAAGAAAACCTTACGGCAAATAAATAACTTAAAATAAAATTTAACCTCCTGCCATATGACAGGAGGTTATTTATGTGTTGTAAAAAATCCGTTATCCGTTTCACCTGCGGCTAAATACAGAAGGCTAACCCTTCCGTCAAACCTGCGGTTTGCCACCTTCCCTTTCAGGGACGGCAAAAAAAGCAGTGCAAAGTTAAATTTACTCGGCAAATGATAAAGATTAAAAAAGTTTATTTAAAGCCCCTCATCCGTCACTGCGTGACACCTTCTCCACCGGGGAGAAGGCTTTAGAGTGTTCAAATGGGTTTACTAAAAATGCAATGAAATTGCATTTTAACAAAAGTTTTAATTGAACTTTTTCAAAAGTTCACAGGGTGTGGGACAGAGTCCCACGGTTTTGACTCTTAAAAAGCGTAGTATTTGTAAATGCCGTTTTCAAGCTTTCGGTATATCTTATTCTGACAGCGTAAGTAATCGGTGTGTGCTATTGTCTCGCCTACGGCAAACCATTTCTGGTGCATAGGAAACTCAGCCCAGTTTTTGCCACGCATTGACCATTTCATAAATCCTGCTATGTCATAAGCATGAAGTCCCGGATTGTTCTTTATTATATTGAGACACTCTGCCAGACGCTCATGGTGATGTTTTATTATCTGGTCAATTCGTATGTAGAAATCCATTTCATTTTTTCGGTGTGCCGGAAGTGCAGTTTCTACGTCAAATTTCTTTATTTTGTTTAAACTGTCTATGTAGTCTTTTAGTGAGTCCCTTACACCTGTCCAGAATGTTATGTTAGGTGTTATGTCAAAAAGTACATGGTCACCGAGAAACATAAGTTTTTCTTCCTCAAGATAAAGGCACATATGTCCGGGTGTATGTCCGGGAGTAAGAATTGCCGTAAATTCGTAATTTCCTATTTTTATTTTGTCTCCGTCTTTTAATGTTACTGCCGAAAAACTTTTTTCCGGTGCATAAGCCTCGGCAGGATTGGATTTGTGAAGCTGTGCTATTGCTTCCTTAGGAAATCCTTCCGATATAAATTTGCGGTAAAGAGCGTCCCATGAATATTCCGGAGAATCGTTGTGAAGTCGGTCATAGTCGATTTTGCTCATATATATTACGGAGTTGGCGTTCATAACAAAAGGAGCAAGACCTATGTGGTCGGAATGCATATGGGTAAGGAACATTTCGCTTTTTTCAATGTCTATTTCAAGCTCTTTTAAGCCTTCTGTAAGTGACTCATAACATTCCGGCATATTAAAGCCAGTGTCTATAATAAGGTTTTTGTTCTCTGTTTTAACAACGTAGCTGTTAAGGTTTTTAAGCGGATTGTTCGGCAGAGGAACATAAATTTTATAAATATCCGGATTTGAATAAATTTTTTCGTACATATATATAACTGCCTTTCATTATTGAAAAATATAATATCATTATATTTTAACACAAATACTTGCAAATGAAAAATTTTTTTGAAATTTTTGCTTATTGCTGATAAAATAATAAAAACATAAAACCGTGGACTCTGTCCACACCTGCCACCCTTTAAAAAGGGTGGACCTAAACTTTAATTAAAACGCAATTTCATTGCGTTTTATGTTAAAAGTTTTGATCCAACTTTTTCAAAAGTTGGTCGGGGTTTGGGGTGAAACCCCAAAAGGTTTATTAAGAAGGAGGAGATTAAGTGATAAAGATAGGCTGTCACCTTTCGGTGTCAAAGGGTTTTGCAAAAATGGCTGAGGAGGCATTGAGTATAAATGCCGATACATTGCAGTTTTTCAGCAGAAATCCGAGAGGCAGTAAAGCGAAGGATATAGATGAAAAAGATGTTGAAAAATTTCTGAAAATTTGCAAAGAGCATGATTTCGGTAAAATAATTGCCCATGCTCCGTATACTCTTAATCCCTGTTCAAAGGACGAAAAAGTACGGGAGTTTGCTCTGCAAACTATGGCAGATGATTTAAAAAGACTGGAAATTCTTGGCGGAGTGTTTTATAATTTTCACCCGGGAAGCCATGTGGGACAGGGTTCGGACGAGGGAATACGCCTTATAACGGAAACAATAAACAAAGCCGCAAAAAAGGAATATTCAACAACGATACTTTTGGAAACAATGGCAGGCAAGGGAACAGAGATCGGAAGAAGTTTTGAAGAACTGAAAAAAATAATAGACGGCATTGAAGAAGGCATAAAAATAGGTGTGTGCATGGATACCTGTCATGTTTTTGACGGCGGATATGATATAGTAAATAATCTGGACGGTGTTCTGGCTGAGTTTGACAAAATAATAGGGCTTGAATATCTTAAAGCACTGCACCTTAACGACAGTATGAACCCTATGGGAAGTCATAAGGACAGACATCAGAAAATAGGCGAGGGATATATTGGCATTAAAACATTTGAGAACATAGTTAATAATAAATTCCTTAAAGAACTGCCAATGTGCCTTGAAACACCTAATGATATTGATGGATACAGAAAGGAAATAGATATTTTAAGGTCATTGGAAAAATAATTTATTTGTTTACATAATGTTCACAATTTCGTTATATACAATACATATATTTAATGCATAATAATAATTGTTCGAAGGAACAAAAATCTACTCCTTAAAAATTTCATAACTTATAACTTACCTTTCTTAAAAAACAAATCGGCTCTGAGCAAGTCGGTTTGTTTTTTGTTTATAAAAATATTAATAAAAAAAGATAAAAAATTTTATTATTTTATAATGACAAATTTATGTATGGGTGGTACAATTCAATTCAAATATATAAAAATGAGGTGGTAAGAATGAATAATGATTTAAAAATTGCAGTCTTTGCAGATGGAGCTGATATAAACAGTATGCTGAAGCAGTATAAGGGAGGAATAGTATCGGGGTTTACAACAAATCCTTCACTTATGAAAAAAGCAGGTGTTACGGATTATATGGCTTTTGCAAAAGATGTAGTAAAGAACATACCTGATATGTCTTTATCATTTGAAGTTTTTGCCGATGATTTTGATACAATGGAAAAAGAGGCTGAGGCAATAAGCCGTCTTGGAGAAAATGTATTTGTAAAAATTCCATACATGAATACAAAGTATGAAAAGACAATGCCCCTTATAAAGCGTCTTACGGAAAAGGGTATTAAAGTAAATATAACAGTTGTAATGACCGATGAACAGGCAATAGAAGCAATAGATTCTGTTTTAGGCGGAACAAAATGCATAGTATCCATGTTTGCAGGCAGGGTGGCAGATACAGGCGTTGACCCTAAACCAATGGTAAAAAGAGCTTGTGAGTATGCAAAAAACAGCGGAAAAAATATAGAAATGCTCTGGGCAAGCTGCCGTGAGTTTTACAACATAGTAGAGGCACAGGAATGTGGCTGTGATATAATAACAGTGCCGGACAGCGTTCTCGGAAAATTCAAAAACTACAAGCAAGACCTTACAGAGTTGGCACATGATGGTGTAATGGAATTTGCCAAGGACATAAAGAGTCTCGGTTTCAGCATACTTTAAGATTTAAAACCGTGGGACTCTGTCCCACACCCTGCGATTAAGGAACCGCAAAGATAGATGCGGCAGGCGGAGCCTGATTTGCGAAGCAAATTTCCTGACCATGAAAAAAATCGAGTAAAACTTTTAATAAAAAGCCTTTAAAACAAAAATGTTTTAAAGGCTTTTTTAAAAATATATAATTTGATTTTTAATGAATAAATCGCAATGTAATTGTGGTTTATGATAAAATTTAGGTCAAGCCTTTTTAAAGGCTTGCAGAGTTTGAGACAGAGTCTCAAGGTCTTTGGCAGGTGTGGACAGAGTCCACAGTTTTTAAAGGTTTTTATTTCAATAATTCTTCGCCGACTTTGTAAATGTCTCCGGCACCCATTGTTATTACAATGTCTCCGGCAACGGCTTCTTTAAGTACGATTTCTTTTATCTTTTCAAAGCTTCCGCCATATACGGCATTTTTGCTGTTTTTGTTTATTTCATCAACAACGTCTTTTGAGCTTATAATGCCTGTATCCTTTTCTCTTGCGGCATATATATCGGCAAGAACTACCTTGTCTGCGTCATAAAAAGCTGTGCCGAACTGTGGAAGGAGTGTCTTTGCTCTTGAATATGTGTGTGGCTGGAAAAGACACCATATTTTGTTGTGTTTAACATTCTTTGCAGCGGCAAGAGTTGCTTTAACCTCGGAAGGATGATGTGCATAATCATCTATAACCGTTATGCCGTTAAATTCGCCTTTGTACTGGAAACGTCTGTCAACACCGGTGTAGTTTTTAAGTCCCTGCTTAATATGGGCTATATCAACACCTGTGCATACAGATGCCGCACAAGCAGCAAGAGCGTTAAGTATGTTGTGGTCACCAGGTACGTTAAGTTCTATTCTGCATTTAAATTCACCTTTAAAATAAGCATCAAAAGAAGCTTTTCCGTTTTCGCTATGGTCTATGTTTTCAGGATACCAGTCTGATTTTGCTTTATCCATGCCAAATGAAACAACATCGGCTTTAAGATTATTTGTTATTACGTCAAAGCCTTCGTCGGCACTGTTTATAACTACATATCCTCCGGCAGGAACATTAGATGCAAATGTGTGGAAGGATTGTCTTATCTGGTCTATGCCGCCTTTAAAATAGTCGAGATGTTCGGCCTCAACATTAAGTATAACTGCCACGTAAGGATAAAACTGTAAGAAACTGTCATGGTATTCACAGGCTTCCGCAACGAAGTATTCGTTTGAACCTACATTTATGTTTCCGTGAATAGTAGAAAGGTTTCCGCCGATTGTTATTGTAGGGTTTTTATCTGCTTGAAGCATAATTTCGGAAAGCATTGAAGATGTTGTTGTCTTTCCGTGTGTTCCCGCTACGGCTATGGATTTTTTATAGTTATCCATAATATTACCGAGAAGAACAGCTCTTTCAACACAGAGAATACCTTTTTTTTCTGCCTCAACAAGTTCCGGATTATCGCTTTTTACGGCAGCTGTGTATACAACAAGGTCTGTTCCGTCAACTATATTTTCTGCTTTATGGCCTATATTAACTTTTATTCCGAGAGATACAAGTTTGTCAGTAGCATCAGACTGTTTCATATCAGAGCCGGAAACATGTATGCCTTCTTTATTAAGAATTTGTGCAAGACCGGACATACTTACACCGCCGATGCCTATAAAATAAATGTTTTTGCAGCCGTTTTTCAAGTCAAGTTTCATTATATTTAACGCCCCAATCATTTTTGTTTGTATTTTTTGTAATATTTGTTTCAATATTTAAGTATACTACACTAAAAAATTAAAGTCTATACAGATTAAGACAAATATTTGAAAATTATTAAGACCTTGGGGTTTCACCCCAATCCCCGACAAACTTTCTTGGTCAGGAAATTTGCTTCGCAAATCAGGCTTCGCCTGCCGCATTTATCTTTGCGGTTCCCTAAAGGCTTGAGCAAAACTTTTATCAAAATGCAATTACATTGCATTTTTCGGAACAAAAATCATAAGTTATATTATTGGAAGCTGGTTTTTATCAAATTTAGCCGAATGGTTTTAAGCCTTATCCATGGCAGAGAAGGTGATGAGTCACAGGCAAGGCAGATGAGTAAAAATATAATCATTATTTTATCAATGGTGATTAATTTTCATTAGGATAAAAGTATATAAAATATATGTTAGTTTTATGTAAAATATTGCTGAATAAAAGTGTTTCGATTGCTTTTTTGTGTAAATAGCTTAAAAACACTGTATTGTGGTGTAGAAAAAATATAATTTTTTGAGGATTTTATAGTTATAAAGTTTCAAAAATTTATTTATTATAATTTGAAAATATGATAAAATAAATTAAAGCGAATATGCTTAAAATGCCTGTTGTTTACAGGGCATATCAGGGAGATGGTGAGATGAGTAAAAACGAAATGATAGCGATGCTTCTTGCCGGCGGTCAGGGAAGCCGACTTGGAGTGCTTACCAATAAAATAGCAAAGCCGGCAGTTGCCTTTGGCGGAATGTACAGGATAATAGACTTTCCTTTGAGCAACTGTATAAATTCAGGCGTCTATAACGTAGGCGTGCTTACGCAATATCAGCCGTTAAGACTTAATAAGCATATAGGAATAGGTATTCCTTGGGATTTGGACAGGAAAAACGGTGGTGTTACCATACTTGCTCCGCATGTAAAAAGCGGCGGTGACAGCGGAGAATGGTTTATGGGAACAGCAAATGCCATTTACCAGAATATAGAATACATAGATTCAAATGATCCTGAGTATGTGCTTGTTCTTTCCGGAGACCATATTTACAAAATGGATTATTCCAAAATGCTTGATTTCCATAAGAAAAACAACTGTGCCGCAACAATAGCTGTTTTGGAAGTGCCTATTGAGGAGGCAAGCCGTTTCGGTATAATGAATACGGAAGAAAACGACAAGATTTATGAGTTTGAGGAAAAACCGCCTCACCCTAAGAGTAATCTTGCTTCTATGGGAATTTATATTTTTACATGGAGCAAATTAAGACAGGCTCTTATTGATGACAACAAAATTCATTCAGACAGTGATTTCGGTATGCATATAATACCGAAACTTCTGGCAGACGGTGAAAACATTTATGCTTGGCGTTTCAGGGATTATTGGAAAGACGTAGGAACAATAGAAAGTTACTGGCAGGCAAATATGGAGCTTATAAAAACACTGCCGGCATTTAACCTTTATGAGGATTTCTGGAAAATATATACAAATACGGATACACAGCCTCCGCAGTATATAGCACCGAGCGGAAGTGTTAAAAAATCTATAGTTTCCGATGGCTGTGAGATTTACGGAAAGGTAGAAAGCTCGGTTCTGAGTCCCGATGTAATTATAGAAGAAGGGGCTTATGTAAAAGACTCCATACTTATGAAGGGTACGGTAATTAAAAGCGGTTCTGTAATAGACAGATGTATAATAGATGAATACTGTACCATAGGCGAAAACGTAAAAATGGGTCTTGGCGAAAATGTTCCTAATGAACTTAAACCAAAGATATATAATACGGGAATAACGGTAATAGGCGAACATTCAACTATACCGGAAAGTGTTGAAATAGGTAAAAACTGCGTTATTCACGGAAAAACTTCTTCCGCTGATTATAAAGACAACAGACTTGAAAGCGGAAAATCAATAATCATGGAGGAGGAAGATTTATGAAAGCTATAGGTATTATTCTTGCCGGAGGAAACAATGAAATGCGTCTCGGTGACCTTACAAGTGTAAGAGCGGCTGCCGCACTTCCAGTAGGAAGCTGCTACAGGGCAATCGACTTTCCTCTGAGCAATATGTCCAATTCTATGATAAACAAGGTTGCGGTTATTACGCAGTTTAATTCACGCTCACTTAATGACCATCTTTTAAGTTCAAAATGGTGGGATTTCGGAAGAAAGCAAGGTGGATTATATGTTTTTTCACCATATATAAGCAATGATAATTCGTTCTGGTTTAGGGGTACGGCAGATTCGATTTATCAGAATATATCTTTCCTTGAAAGAAGCAATGAAAACTATGTTGTTATAGCATCGGGGGATGCTATATATAAGATGGATTACAGAAAGATTATAGAATATCACAAAGAAAAAGAAGCTGATATAACTGTTGTATGCAAACAAATGCATGATCGTGATCTTACAAAGTTTGGTATTATGAAACTTGATGATGACAGCAGAATAACGGAGTTTGAGGAAAAACCTATTGAACCGCAAACAGATATAGCATCTTTGGGAATATATGTTATTTCAAGAAAGCTCCTTATAGAACTTTTGAATGAGATTGTGCCTGAAGGAAGATTTGATATTGTAAAGGATATAATTATACGCTACAGAAGACGACTTAAAATATACGGATATAAGTTCAACGATTACTGGTCATCCATAGGCAGCGGAGTAATGGATTATTACAATACAAATATGGATTTTCTTAAATGCGATATAAGACGCAAGTTTACAAAGGATTTTCCTTATACCTTTACAAAACCGAAAGATGAACCGCCTGTTAAATACAATGACGGTGCAGAGGTATCCAATGCTACCATAGGCGGAGGAAGTATAATAAACGGCAAGATAGAAGGCTCTGTGCTTTTCAGAAGAGTATACATAGGAGAAAATACCGTTATTAAAAACTCGATACTTATGGAAGGCTGTTATATCGGAAATAACTGTTTAGTTGAAAATGCAATACTTGATAAGCAGGTATCTGTTTCCGACGGAAAGGAAGTAAAGGGAAGCGAACAGTCACCAGTTGTATTCAAGAAAAGAGCTACTATCTGATAAATTGATTTTGGGGAACATAAGATATATGATGTATAAGAGGGGTGCTTATTTATGAAAATTACTGATGTAAGAATAAGAAAAATAAATAAAGACGGAAGAATGAAGGCTATAGTGTCTGTAACATTTGATGAGGCTTTTGTTGTGCATGACATTAAGGTAATAGAAAAAGAGGACGGAACATTTATAGCTATGCCAAGCAGAAAAACAGCTGATGGCGAGTTCAGGGATATAGCACACCCTATAAATCCTGTTATGCGTGAAGAAATACAGGCGGCTGTATTGGACGCTTACTACAGTGCCGTTAATGCAGGTGCTGCCGAGGAAGAAGCAGAAGAAGCATAAAATTTAAAAAAATACCATGGCGTAGCCATGGTATTTTTTTGTGCTTAAATATAAATTTATCAGTAATAAGAATAAGCCTTCTCTCGGGAGAAGGTGCTGAGCCGAAGGCGAAGCGGATGAGGGGCAAATCCTTTAATCAAAGTTTTAGTAAAAAGGATTAAATTTAATTTTTCCCAAATGTGAAAGTGGAATTTGCAGAAACTTTTTTATCGAAAAAGTTTCCTGCACCTTCAAAAATCTCTTTAAGACCGCACATTCCATGTGCCT